>JBGAVW010000080.1:0-18181 GCA_044227925.1 Saprospiraceae bacterium
AACATAAAGTATGATATCCGGGGCAAGTGTAATACCATCCTTTTTGTATATCGTACCGGCAATGATCATTTTTTCTCCAGGCTCCTCATCAGAGATTAATGTAATGGAAGAGGCCATTTTATCAGGTATGCCATCAAACATCAGATCACAATCTTCGCAGTTACCACCTACTTTTTTTTCTGTTGATTGGGAGGTCAAGACATTTAATGTGATCAATAAAAATGAAAATACTAGTATTGATTTCATACCAACTTAGATTGTGATTCAAAACTAGGGAATAATTCAGTATATAGTATCACCCAATCACTCAGGTGAATGCTAAATATATATTAAATAAAAAGAAACTTTAGATACCTGATCACAGGGCCTTGCCCCGCAGACATATTGGTTTTTATTACAGTAGTGGAAATCGGTTCAAAATTTTGTGGTGGTAAAGGAATTATGAATGCTATACTAAAATGCATGGAGTAGTTCTTTTTTGGTTGACAATGTATCAAATGGTAGTTACAATGGTATATGAAGTACCAATGGGATGAAGACAAAAGAGCCAGTAACGTACTTACATGAGGTGTTGATTTTGCAGTGATTCAAAAATTTGATTAGAGTACTTGTTTTTGCATACCTGATGAAAGGTTTAGTGAATACAGGTATTTGGCATTGGGCTTAATAGGACAAAGATTTTTTGCCGTAGCCTATTCTATTCGAAATAATTCAATAAGGACTATTTCTTTGCGAAAAGCAAATCAAAGGGAGATTAGAAAGTATGAAAATCATAAATCCAGGTAAAAAAGAAAACAAAGAAATAAATCAAGCTTTAATAAATGATTAGACAATCCTGATTGGAATAATAAAATGTTTTTATGGAGAAAGTATTAGAAATTGTAAATACAGCCAAGACCTATTACCTTTATGATAGAATGCAAAATTTAGTGCAAGTGATACAACCCAAAGAAGCAGAGACAGGTCATACCACTCCTGCCAATACCAATACTACTGCATCTATACAAAACGGTTCTTTTATCTACACATATGATATACTAAATAGACTGGCCACAAAAAGAATACCATCCGGTGGTACCTATACTTACACGTATGATCGATTAGACAGGGAAGTACTTCGCTTAGATCCCAATTCTTTCCGTTACTTTACCAAATACGATATACTTGGAAGAGTAATAATGAATGGCAAACAAACTACCACTACAGCTCCCACAGGCTCGGAGTCTCTTTTTGAAACACCTAACAATAGTACTCATAATTATACATCGGTTGCATTTCCCACCTCTTCATATGATGTGTACAGTGTTAACTATTACGATGATTATGATTGGGAAAAAGAGGGTACTCAAAATGAATCCTATACCACCACTGGCGTAGCAGGGTACCCTGCCAGTAACTATCCTTTTATTTTAGGAATGCCTACTCGTATTAAATTAGGTGTATTACAGCAAAACGGTACAGCACCAGCATTTTACAATGACGATTTTCTTTTTTATGATGATTACGGAAGAGAAATTCAACGTAAAGCAACACGGGGAGGCATATTTAGTGGCAATATCGATATTACCTGGAAACAATATGATTTCCCAGGCAGGTTGCTAAAATCAAGGCTTTCTCATTTTTATGCTGGAACTACAACTTATATAAACGAAAGATATACCTACGATCATGCGAGCCGATTATTGGATACCTACCATCAAATAAACGATGCTGGTACAGAATATCGACTATCCAATAGTAGCTATAATGAACGAGATGAACTGAGCCAAAAAAAAATCAGTTATAATGGAGCTACCCCAGGCCAAACCGTTGACTATAGTTATAATATAAGAAAATGGTTAACTCAAATTAATGATCCCGATGCGTGTAACACCGATCTGTTTTCTATGAGATTGGGTTATAACACAGCCAATGCTACACTAAATGGTGCTGCTAAGTTTAGTGGTAATATCTCCTGGATGGAATGGCGTACCGGGGCCAGTTGCATTGTGGGTGGCGTGTCTCGTAATAAAGCAGGATATGGCTTTACCTATGATGGTTTACAAAGACTTACCGCTGCAAAATATGGTGAGTATGTGACTTCATCCTGGACCAATCTGGATAGATACAACGAAACCCCTGCATATGACCTAAATGGAAACATCACCACCCTCAATCGCAGAGGATATATCAGTGCTGGCAATTACAATACAATAGATAATCTTACCTATACCTATAGCGATGCCAACAGTCCAAATAGATTAATGTCTGTGGCGGATGCATCGGGTAGCACCCTGGGGTTTCCTGCTGCTAGCGGATCTTACACATACGATGTTAATGGCAATCAGATTAGTGATGGAGCCAAAGGATTTACGGCTATTACTTATAATCACCTCAATCTCCCTACTAAATTTACTCAAGGGGCTAATACCATAGAAATACAATATGATGCCGCAGGCAGAAAACTTAAAAAGATACCTAGTGGCGGAGCTACTAAATCCTATATTGGTGCTTTCGAATATAGTACTAGTACTGTGGAAGCTGTTTACCATAGTGAAGGTAGAGCTAGAAATAATGCTGGGGCTTTTATCTATGAGTATCTAATTAAAGATCACTTGGGAAATACCAGGGTAGCATTTACAAATACAACAGGTACTATAGCACTTGTACAGGAAAATCATTATTATGCGTTTGGTATGTCTCAAGCTGGTTGGTTGGCAGAGCCTTCTCCAACAAATGCCTATAAATACAATGGGAAGGAATTAAATACTGATTTTAATTTAAATCTAATGGATTATGGAGCGAGATGGTATGATGCAGGGGTCGGGAGATGGACGACGGTGGATCCATTGGCAGGTAAATATCCTAACTTATCACCTTATTCATACTGTGCAAATAATCCAATAATTCATATTGATCCGGATGGAAGAGACTATGGATTGTATTTTGATTCTAAAACTTATACTGTCACAGTAAAGGCTACTTATTATGCAGTTGCTGGAGATGTTTCATCAGCACAACAAGCAGCAAAAACTTGGAATGATCAAAGTGGAGCAAATAAATACGTAGTAGGAAAGGATGCTGATGCAGTAAGCTACACGATAAACTATGAAATATCTGTAGTTGAAGTTGCTGTTGACCCGAAAATGGGTGAAATGGGATCTTTAAATAAAGCAATGTCAGGTGGGACAGCAGGAGAAGGAAATGTTTATCGAGTTGTGCCTGATTCTAAATTAGATGCTAATACAAATGGAACAACACAAGGTGGAAATTATATCCAAGTCAAAAATTCTCAGAAAAGTAGTAATACGGGAGCACATGAAGTTGGACATACTTTAGGCTTGGTTCATAATTCAAAAGGTTTGATGACAGCTTCTTCAACTGATGCTAATCGCACGGGCTCTCCAAGAACTAGTGATGTTTCAGATATAATTAAATATCCATTAGATGGAAA
The DNA here is from genome assembly GCA_044227925.1 of Saprospiraceae bacterium. Lineage (GTDB taxonomy): Bacteria > Bacteroidota > Bacteroidia > Chitinophagales > Saprospiraceae > JADJLQ01. Next base: position 3,434 of record JBGAVW010000080.1, read on the forward strand.
GGTTAATTCTGAAACAAATCCAATTACTGGAACTACCACAAATGCTGGCAAAGGAACTTTACATAATAACACTTCATCTACAGCGAAGGGGTTAAAAAAAGGAAAAGTGCAATGAAAAAAAAATTATTATGGGCAATAATAGGGTGTATTGTTCTAAACTCATGTTCAAAAAATATTGCTCTTAAAAACCTAAAGATAGAAAACGATTATAGGAATTTTTACATTGTAGATACTATCAAAATAGTAAATCCTGTTCGAATTCATAGTGATAAATTTGGTGGCCAATTTATAGTATCTAGAGATAGTATAAAAAACTATAAAAGGAGAATTGATTTTTTTTATCAACCTTATGTTTATTTGCTTGGTGATGATATTTTTAGAGCATCAGATCCAAAGGATTGGTCTACTATTAAATATCCTGATAATGGTGGATGTAATTTTGAAAAATCGAAATTAGAAAATATTGAGTTAGAGATTTATGAGTTTAATAACGAAACAACAGTTTTTATTTTGGGGTTGATAAGTGCGAGATATTATTTCGAAAAATTTAATTCTTACAATTCTTTTAATTTTGAGAAAAAAAATTACATTAATTCCTATATAAAAATTGTTTATCCACTGTGTTCAAAGAGAATTTAGAGTTAATTTAGGTTTTAACTGTAAGCCTTACTTGTCTTATAGTCTCTAAGGTAAGCATCTAAGACATTGAAAAGCTCGCTTCTTTTGGTAGAAGGGAGCTTTGCAATGTCCTCCATTTTGACTAAGATAGATTTATCTTTTACCAGAAGCGAAGAATTGCCCACTAAAAAATCTAAAGACACATCAAGAGCTTCAGCGATCTTGGTGGCAATCTCTATTGATGGCACCATATCGCCTCTTTCGTATCGGCCAATGATGGGCCCAGAAGTACCCACCTTCTCGGCAAGTTCTTCTCGTGAAAGCTATTTTTCTTTACGGGCCTGCATTACACGATCACCAAATTTTACACTAATAAGTGCTTAAAAAACTGTTAAGAATCACCAACACTTTTTTTTCAATTGAAAAGAAAAAAAGTAACTTCATTGAATTAATGGGTTGCTTAAAGCTGTCATATTGGAGTGAAACGAAAATCCCGATTCTTCGGGATGATAAAATGAATACGACTTTAAAGGTTGTATTCAGAAACTTTGGCGTGAGTGAAAAAAGTTGCGATAGCGTGTATGATTATGGGGCGAGATGGTATGATGCTAGGGTGGGGAGATGGACCATACTAGACCCTACAGCGGATAAGATGCCGGCGTGGAGTCCGTATAATTATACTATGAATAACCCAATATTAATTATCGATCCGGATGGTAAGGAGCCAGAAACTGTAAAGCCAGGTAGTCTAGCTGCTTTGAATATGATTAAAAACACATTGACTAAACAAGATGCTCAATTTGTAAGGTTAGATAAAAGCGGCAATATTGATAAAGGATTTATTAATTCCAGAAGTAGCAAATCTGAAAATTTCAATGGTCTCAAAGAAATGGTAAATTCTGAAACTACTGTTGAAGTTCAACTTAGTTCTTCATTTAGTTCAGCTGATGAGAATGGTAAAATTTCGACAATTGAAATGCCATATATTGGCGTTGATGAATATTCAGAATTTGACAAATCTGGTTCGACAATGTCAGGTACAAGTACAGGAGAGTCAGGATTTTTAGGTAAAACATTATTTCCTGATAAGGATGGAATGCAAAACTCCCCAAATGGAAATGTTCAAGTAGTAATTAATTCAAAGTTATCAGAAAAAGGAAGAGCTGAAACTTATAGTCATGAGGGTAATGGACATGCTCGTATTTATCTTAATACTAATGGAAATCGAAAAGCCGCAAGTCATCAAGCAAATGGGATGAAAGAGCAAAATACACGACTTAAGAATGCCATACTAGCATCTAAACAAGAAACTATTCGAAATATGAAATCAAATTAATTTGTCCATCGATTATGAAACATTGGTTCTTGCCATTTCTGGTACTGCTTATCTGTGTGGGATGTAAATCGCAATCCGTTACACAAATTAATTCTCTGAAATATAGAGTTAATGCTAAGGATTATTCTGTAATGCAATTTAAAGTAAGGAATACTTTGAAGGAGCCTTTAATGATTTGGTTTCACTCTCCGGATAAAAGTCATGACATCAAGAAGTACTTTTCAATTCGTAAAGATGATTTCAGTTTAAGTACATTGATATATGAAGGATTACTGAAGGATACAAATATGACTATTGGAAAAGACTTTCTTAAAATATTACCAGGCGGAAAAGAATTTATGATTTTTATTTTGTCTGAGGTGCCTATAAAAGAAAATTCAATTGAAGATTGTATAACTATTGTAAAGCAATCACAAGTGCAAAGTATTTATAATTTCAATTTGAAATTGATAAATACTTTTAAGGAAGACTACATTGTTTTAAATGAAAGTGATTTGAAATAATTCAATTTGAAATTATCAATATCTCTTATAAGGCCACAGTGTTGGGGCCTTTTTAATTTACTTCAGTCAACACTCCAGAAAGAGCATCTTTCAGTTTTTTCTTACCGACAAAACCATCTACAATACTAAAGACAATTTTCTTTTCATCCTCGCTGAGTGTCTCAATTGCTTTTACTTTTTCCATGGGAGAGCCATCGAAGGAGTTTTATTTCAGAGGCATAGAGCAAGAAATCGGATAGACCAGTATTTTTTTCCCAGCCCGACTTTTTCTTTTCAATTGAAAAATAAAATACGGCAGGCGGGAATTGCAAATTATCAAAAGATGCACTGCAATTATTAAATGCAATAAACGATAATTCAATTGTTGTTAATGTAAATGCAGAAAACACAACCACAACCCAATCAGGCAATTTATTTATCGGGGGTGCATTCTCAGGTAATACTGTAACAAAAGGAGCAAACGGCAATACAGTTGTAGCAGAACAAGAAGTAAACCCTGGTGTATTGAGTAAAGTTAGTACAGCACACGGAAAGCCAGGAGCTGATATGTTACACGAAGTAACAGAGGCATATCAAGGTGGATTGATATCTCAAAAAAATGGAGTTTCTTCACCAGCATCAAATCAACCAGGTTCAGTATATCAAAAAGCACACAACAAAGCTACACACCAATCAGGGCAAATATTTGAGAGAATATATGATGCTTCAGGAAATGAAATGCAGATGAACCCAGGAGGCGGATATCCAGCAGGTGTTAAAAGTGCCGATTGGTATGTAAATGATAAAAAAGGCAATAAAGTAGTAATCCAAGCAATCAAATAACTATGAAAACCCATATTTATCTTTTAGTATCAGTTATATTATTTTCTTGTTCAACCACAAAGAAAACAATGACAGTATCGGATAACAATACAAATTATCTTATAAAAAAAATAGACAAAAATAACTCTTGGTATATCATATATGCGGAAAGAAAAGATACCTTATTTAAAATAGTTTCGTATGCGGAAAGTAAAGTAGATGAGAATTGCAAAAAAATCGTTGTGGGTGGGAAGTATGACTTTGAACTAAAATCAAAAAAAGAAAATGCTCCCATAATTGGAGGAGTTAAACTTGACCCAGTTGGTTATACAGGTTGTTATGAATTTGATAAAGAAACAACAATCTGTTTAGAACCTAAACGAGGCATATACGATTTGTTTTACACGAATGATTTAAAAGGGATTTGTTATCTCAAATAAACTAAAGCCACCTAATCGGTGGCTTTCATTTTTAAATTGCACTAATTTTAGCGGACTTAATAAAGTGGTCAACTGTTGTAATCCACAGAATGCTCCGAATTATGGAAGCTTGTGAGCAAGATTTATGACTATTTTGATAACAATCGAAAACTGCCTCAAGCTTTATCAGATTGGGAATTCAGGAAAATGAGAAAACCGATCATTTTCTAGAGTACAAGAAAATTGACAGTACGACTTTTTCAGTTTGGTTAGGAATTGATTCTGAAAATTCCAAATACTTTTACTCTGATACAAAAAAATGGGAGGATACTTTCAGAGAATTAAATAAAAATTAAAAATTGGTTTAAATAAATAAAAATAATATGTAATAGTCTATATTAATTGATTTTTAATTTACCAATTGGACAAGGCCCTACTATTGAGTGAATGTAGTATTTTGCCATCAAGTGTTTTAATCAATTAATCGCCCAATAGGGCATAAATCAAAGAAAGTAGCACTTCAAATTATAATTCACCCCCCTCCAAATTGGGCGATTTAAGTATAAAGTATCACCCATTCCACCAGGTGAATGCTAAATATATATTTAATAAAAAGGAACTTTAGATACATGATCACAGGGCCTTGCCCCGCAGACATATTGGTTTTTATTACAGTAGTGGAAATCGTATTGAGACTAAAGCAGCATTATTGCCATTTTATATCTCTGCAGATTACTTGACCGTATTACTTACTCAGATCTACTTAGCCACTGCTGTTGCTCTCTTTTCCCGTATTACCGTCACTCTCACCTGACCCGGATATTGCATTTCATTTTGAATCTTTTGAGAGATCAGAAAAGCCAGTTCATCAGCATAGGCATCAGTCACTTTTTCGCTTTCAACGATTACACGCAGTTCGCGGCCGGCTTGCAATGCATACGCTTTTTGAACACCGTCGTATGACATGGCCAGCTCTTCGAGTTCACCAATTCGCTTGAGATAAGATTCTAATATTTCTCTTCGTGCACCAGGTCGGGCTCCTGAGATAGCATCACACGCCTGCACTATAGGTGATATAATACTATTCATCTCCACTTCATCGTGGTGGGCACCTACAGCATTAGTGATAGCCGGATGTTCATTGTATTTTTCACATAGCTTCATACCGAGTATAGCATGCGACAGCTCACTTTCTTCTTCGCTTACTTTACCTATATCGTGTAATAAGCCAGCTCGCTTAGCCAGTTTTATCAGTTTGGAATTTAATCCCAGCTCCGCGCACATGGTGGCACAGAGATTCGCTGTTTCTATGGAGTGCTTTAATAAGTTTTGACCATAGGAAGACCTGAATCTCATTCGGCCTACCATCCATACCAGATAAGGATCCAGGCCATGAATATCAAGATCTATCACCGTACGCTCACCGATCTCCCTTATTTGTTCTTCAAGTTGTTTTTTTACTTTAGCCACTACCTCTTCGATACGGGCAGGATGTATACGACCATCTGCTACCAATCGTTGCAAAGCTAGTCTGCATATTTCCCGGCGTATAGGATCGAAACTGGATATCACTATGGCTTCCGGTGTGTCATCTACTACTATTTCGGCACCGGTAGCAGCTTCCAGGGCCCTGATGTTTCTGCCTTCACGGCCTATGATCTGGCCTTTGACATCGTCATTTTCCAGATGAAAAACAGATACTGTATTTTCAATAGTATATTCCGATGCCATACGCTGTATGGTTTGTATTACTATTTTCTTTGCTTCTTTATTGGCATTTACCTTAGCTTGTTCTACAGCATCTTTTACATGAGACATAGCTTCTGTCTCGGCTTTGGCACGAATGGTTTCAATCAATTGTTCCTTCGCCTGTTGCTCAGATAGTTTTGATATGGTTTCCAATGCTTTGATTTGTTTCTCAGTAGAGGCATCAAGCTCTTCTTTTCGTTTGCTTACAATTTTCAATTGTTTTTCGAGATTATCGCGCAAGGTGTTGAGCTCACTTTCTTTAGAATCTATGGCATCGTTCTTTTGCTTAAAATCCTGTAGTTTTCTTTTGAGATCATTTTCTGTATTGACTACAGACATCTCCCTTTCTTTCATTTCCACCAGGTGGTTGGCCCTTTCTTTTTCAAACTCAGATCGTTTGCTATTGAAATGGTCCTTGGCTTCCTGTATTTTCTTTTGTTTGATTTGCTCATTTTTACTTTCTGCCTTTGAAAGTATTTTTTCAGCGTTTACCTCAGCTTCATCGGTGATGCGTTTGGCAGCAATTTTGGCCTGTTCTATGATCAGGTCTGATTTTTGATTGGAGTCTTGTATCGCTTTCTGCTGTGCTTTTTTATTAATGCCGTTGGCTAATACAAATGAAGCCCCTCCACCCACTAGTAATCCTATCAATCCTATAATCCATTCCATACAGATGGTGTTTTTTAAAAAATAAGTTAGTTAATGCAATAAAGAGCAAAATACTAGGCGAGTACACCATCCATGATATGATCCATGTGCTCCAGTTTTTCCTGTACATCAGCGGATATACTTTCTACTCTGGACTCATAGAGTTTGACAGCAAAGGTGAGTAAGGCCATGGCCATACAATCCTGACGATCTTTATTAGGGTAAGTGATGTGTAATGACTTTAATGTATCATTTACTTCGTCTACTATACGATTCATAGAGTCGGCATCTGACTCGTGCACCTGCAACGAGTATTGGCGACCTTCGATCATGACTTGTAAAGATTTCATACTTTTTCTTAACCCATATTTTTAACCATGTCTATACATTGGTCAACCTGTTTTATGTAATGATCCAGTGTATGCTCCAGCTTTCGATGACTCGTACCGGGTGAGTCGTCTATGGCTGTAAATAGATTCCGTTGGTCTTCAAACTCTCTGATGATTTTCTCTCTCAGTTTAAGCTCTTTATTAAGTTTGTTGTTTTCGTCGTGCAGCAGCTTGTTTTCCTGTTTTAATAACTCAACTTTTTGAGCTACCGCTCTTATCTTCTCATCCAATCGATCGATAATGGCAGGAACTGCTTTCACGATACAAATATATAATTAATTTTTAATATATAAAAAATTGTAACTCCGTGCCATAGCCATTTGGCTCAAAGCAAGAATTTCCAAATATAGTGGATATTGAGGAAAGGGGCATTGGTTTTTAATCCTTTAAAGCTAATTTAATAAGAATTACCAACGTGGAGCGGAGGCAACAAAAAGTCTGATCACATAAAATTGAATAGAGAAGAAACCAGGTAGCATCAAAACCGACCGTGAGAACTGGAATTATTTTAGTTAATAAATTAAAGCAATTAACCTGTGTGGATGAGCCTAAATTGCAAAGTGAATGGCAGGCACGGCGTTTACTAAACTTTATAATTTTCTGATCACTGTATATAATCTGTAAATTTTGATCAGTTTTGACCTGGTTTTCAGTGTATAGCCGTCAAGAATAGTATGGTAATGTTGTTCCTTTCCGGATGGAATTTAGTTTTTGGTATGGTGGCTGCCGTGGCTTTTATCGGCAGTGTATTTATTGCTCAAAATTGCGCATATAAATTGCCACGGATCTGTTTGGCTTATTTATCCTGGGCATTGGGATTTATTTTATGTGTTTCCATTGTTTCCTGGACCGATACTTTAATTCACTATCCCCATGTCATCGGCCTGTTGCCTTTGGTATTGCTGACCATGGGACCAGCATTCTACCTGTATACGCAATACCAGATAATGGGCTATAAAAAAAGTTATTGGATACATTTTATCGTGCCTGTTTTGCTTTGCATCGCCTATTTTCCAATACTATTTCATGATGGAAAAGGAAAAATAAGAGCGATGGACACCTTATTAAAAAGCCCTATGGGTAACGTTTGGTTTAATTATGGGGAGGCATTATTATTCATGGCCTCGCTCCTGTTTTATACTGTCTTTTCTTTTGTGCAATTCAGATCATTGGCCTCATCTGTTTCAGTAGTATACCACTGGTTGTTCAGGCTGACTTTTGCCTTTTCTATGTTTGTATTTTCAATATTGGTATATTATATTTTAGTATGGACAAATATCATCAACCCATTACTGGATCATGCTATATCGATGAATATGGCTATGTTTTTAATCCTCACGTTATTTGTCGGATTAAATGAACAATTAGAGTTGTCAATAAAAACAAACCCCGCTATTGAACCGAAGTACCAAACATCCAATCTTACCCCGGAAGCTTCAGGCATCATCGCTGAAAAATTAAAATTACTCATGAAAAGAGAAAAGCTTTACCTGGATCCCGATCTGTCTCTTAGTAAGCTTGCAGATCATTTGGGTACCTCGCGTCATGTACTCTCACAAATATTAAACGATCAGCTAAAGCTCCGGTTTTTCGATTACATCAATAATTTACGTATACAAGAAGCCATTAGCCTGATGTCAGATAAAAAATATGAAAACACAAGAATTATTGAAATTGCCATGCAATGTGGATTTAACAATAAAGCAAGTTTTAATGTATGGTTTAAAAAAATCACCCATCAGACCCCAACAGAATACAGAGATAATGCAATAGTAAAAGAGAGTAAAATCAGTTTAGATTGATCAAGTCAGACCTGGAGGCATCCGGTAAGGTCGTTTTTTGCAATAGATGGCCATTCACAAACCATCTTCAAAAAATCTCATACCATGAAAAATTGTATTTTCTTTTTATGCCTGTTTTCTTTTATGGCCTGTGGCAAAAACGAGGAGACGGGTTTCCAGGACATTGGAAACAAACTTACTGTAACCGGAATTTATGATATTAATAATACCGGAACGGGCAGCGACATCATGCTTAAATTTAAACTCAGTGCAGGGCATGGCTTGACTAAATTATCTGCATTTGTACTTCCGGGTTCTTCTTCACCGGTCACTGTGGAAGCTGCCGCTACATTACCAGCGGATCGGATTCATTCCATTCCTGTCCAACAGGGTTTAGAATACAGTATACTTTTGAATACCATTTCCAAGGATATAAATGGACAGTCGCTATCCAAAACTGGCACATATAAAATAATGATCTATCAACAAAAAGAAGCCAGATCAGGCGGCCTTTCCTCTGTGACTACTATACACCTTAAAGATGAAAACCCGGTGTCCGGTGATTATACCGGAATATGGAATGACACAATTTACAAAGATTTTGCTGTCTCTCTCCGCATGACCGACGATAAAGCGGGCTTTATTTTCTATTCTGATAATTTTAAATCCTGTTGCAAAGGGATTCATGATGGTACGGTATCCCTGGTCATATCCGGTAAAACAATATCTTCTGTCAAAATAAATCAATATCTCGAAAATTACAACGGGGGGCACTGCGAAACCACCTATACTGCCACCGGACAATGGAACGATGACATACAGTTTGTCCTGGTCAATATTACAGGTAGTGACTGCGATGGAAACCATACTCCGGGTACAGCGACCTTTACAAAAAAATCACAATAATCAGGAAATATCAATTTATAAATTGCAATACCATGCCCAATTTTTTATTATTTTCTATTTTTTTGAATAGTAGCTTGCCGAATGTAAAAGCAAGTGAGCCGGATACCTTGATCATACAGGCTATTTTAAACTCCTGGTCTATCCATCAATCAAAAAACCTGTTACTATTAAAAGACATCAAGGCAGAATCTTTAAAAGACACATCAGCTTCAGGAGGCAGAGATGTGGCCCATCAGATTCTGCATATGATAGAAGTCAGAGCAGCTTGGTTGAAACAATTTTATCCGGAGTCAAAAAATGATTTTAATCTCCCCAATGAAGAAATTACTATTGAATATCTGAATAAGTATATGATCCTTAGTGCGGATTGGATTTTAGCAGCCATTAAAAAAGGACTGTACTCAGGTGATATACCTAATTATACTCACCATCCGGTTGTATTCTTGACTTACCTGGTTTCGCATGAATCTCACCACCGCGGTCAAATAATCCTCTCATTAAAACAAAGTAACCATCCGATAAGGCAACGTACCGGATTTGCACTCTGGGATTGGCAATGAAATTAGGAAGCAAACTGCACTGAATGTATCATGGGCAGATAATTACTGATCACTTGCCAGCTATCACCGCGATCATTAGAAAAAAATAAATTGCCTGTAGTAGTGCCAAATACTACTGCATCGCCAGAAGCAGCCAGGGCATGCCGGTATACGATATCGTAGCAACCGGACTGAGGCAATCCATTTCTCTGTTGAATCCAGGTCTTGCCACCATCGTCGGTACGGCAAATACACAGAGCTCCATTGATGGCGATTCGATTTTCATCACTCGTAGCAGGAGCTACCCATGCCTGGTCGGGCTTATCATCTGCAACAGCGATTGCGAAACCAAAATTTGCTGGCCCTCCTTTTTCGCTTATCTCATACCATTCTTTACCACCATCCGTGGATCTGTATATACCACAGTGATTTTGTTGCCATAAAATATCCGGTTGTGAAGGAGAGGCAATGAGTAAATGTGGATCATGACCGGTCTCCTGATCAGGATTAGGTAAGAACTCTGCTTTGAGACCTTTATTTCTAATGAGCCAGGTGACTCCGCCATCTACAGATTCAAATACACCTGCGCAGCTGATACCAATGTATATATGATTTGGATCACGCGGGTCTACTACTATAGAATGTATGCCCGGATTATCTCTACCGCCTCCAAACCATCCGGTTTTTCGAGTGGGATGTGACCATAATGAAGTATTGAGCTGAAAACTCTTGCCACCATCTTCTGATCGAAACAAACCACCCGGATCAGTACCTAACCATAACCGATGGGGATATTCGGGGCCGCCATGGTTCATTGCCCAAATGTATTTGGTAGTGGCTTTCAAACCATCTTTAATTTCTTCACCTTCGGGATAGGAAGGAGCCGCAACCTCCTCCCACGATTTTCCCCGGTCATGAGATCTATGCAATTTTACTCCCCAATGTCCATGATCCAGGCAGCCCCACCAGGTATCGTTTCTTTCATCAGCATAAGCAATGGATACCGGTATTCCTTCAAAAGAAAAATTTTCCTGGGCCCAATGACCATTTGAAAACCGGTATGCGATGAGTCCCTTGCGTGTACCTAATAAAATAGTTTGCTTCATTATAAATAAATTTGGAATAAATAGTAATGGTTATCCACCGGATAAGGCCTGAATAATATAGATTTCATCATTTGCCTCAAATGGATCACTCAGGGAGGTACGGTCATTGATCATATCTCCATTGATAAAGATATTGACATGTTTTCTCAGGCTCCCTTGTTCATCCAGTATGTAATTCAAAATACCGGGGTGCCGATCATTGATTTCATTCAATACAGCCGACAGGGTATTGGCATTTGAATTGTATTCTCCAAGTGATGGAAAAAACCTTTTTAAAGCTTTGGTAAATCGGACAACCGCCATGGAGAATAAGATTATAAAATTACCAATAATCTTCTGGATTACGACTTAGGTTTCTTTGAATTCCTGCCCGGATATTTTACATTATTTTCCAGCCAATTGTCCATTTCAAATAAAGTATGCAGTACACTTTCTTTCGCTGCATAGCCATGGCTTTCAAATGGCAACATGACCAGTCGTGCGGTGCCTCCATTTCCTTTGATGGCTGAATACAACCGTTCGCTTTGTATGGGGAAGGTACCGGAGTTATTATCTGCTTCACCATGTATGAGTAATATAGGTTCGTTTATTTTATTGGCATTCATAAACGGCGACATGGCATTATACACCTCTGGAGCTTCCCAATAGGTTCTTTGCTCACGCTGAAATCCAAATGGGGTAAGGGTACGATTGTATGCCCCGGAGCGGGCAATGCCTGCTTTGAATAGATCAGAATGAGCCAATAAATTGGCTGTCATAAAGGCACCATAGGAATGGCCCCCTACACCTATTCTTGCACGGTCACCTACCCCAAGGGACACTACTTTATTTACTGCCGCTTCGGCGTTTTGTACTAATTGTTTTACATAGGTATCGTTGGGTTCATCATCACCTGCACCTACTATGGGCATTTCTGTTTGATCCATTACAGCATATCCGCGCAATACCCAAAACAGTGGAGAGCCTGAGCCAACCCGTGTATACGTGTACTTGCTTCCTCTTACCTGTGCGGCGTCGGCTGCAGATTTATATTCCCTGGGATAGGCCCACATCATTACCGGCAATGGACCATCTTTAGTTTTATCATACCCTTTGGGAGTATACAGCACCGCAGTGAGATTGATACCATCTTCGCGGGTATATTGAATTTTTTCTTTTTTTACTCCCTCCATTTGGGGTTGTGGATCGGGAAATATGGTGATGGCAACAGATTGATTCAATTTAAAATTTTTCAAATAATAATTGGGTGATTCGTGTACCGATTCCCTGGAAGTAATAAAACTTCCTTTTTCCATGTCGATGATTTTCACCGGCATTTCATAGTACGGGGCCTGGCATCGCCATACTATTTTTTGTTTTGCATCAGCAAGGCTATACGTAGCCAAAAAAGGCATATTGCCATCCGGTGAAGCACCTGTGCTCACGGTATATATTTCTTTACCATTGGTCAGTACTGCCGGTCTTTTGTATTTATTTTGTTTCATCACCAGGTTGCCCGGGTGATGGTATTCATCATCTGCAGAAAATGAGAATAAGGTATCTGATTTTGCAGTGGATGGATTAAATTTTTTGATCAATGTTTGGCGTGTGCTGAATAAACCTTCTTCTGCGATAGCCAATTGATCCGAAGACCAAAATAGTTCACGTAGTCTGAGTGTGGAATTATATACTACAGCCGGATCAGCGGTAAATGGAGCTTTAAGTGTTTTTACTGCATCTCTGAATTCTACCTTTTTTTTGGGATCGCCTTCGTCTAATGCCTGTATCCAGGCTATAGTGGCCGCTTCGTCATCTCGCCAATGAAAACCTCGTGGGTTTCTGGTAGTAGCATCAAATCCTTTAGGCCTCACTTCATCAGATGGCAGGCTTATAAATGATTTTATCTCATTGGTAACTACATTTAAAACTTCTATTTCTGAGGCAAATCGGGTATAGGGTACCAAAAATGAAAATGGCTTTTTTACAGATTGTATCAGGATATGATTGAGATCAGGAGACAGGTCAAAAGAACTGATGATGCGATCTTTTACCAAGGGGGTTATACTGGTTTCATTAATTCTACACAGATCAGCTGTGCAATAATATTCAAACTGTACACCGTCACTGGCTGTTTTTAATAAATCCTGAAATGTGGCTGCCGGGGCTGCTGCACCATCAGTCTCTTGTACATTGGGGCCTGTCGGTATCTCAGAGATGACCGGCGGTAAAGCATTGGTCCTTACTGTAGTGGCAATTATATTTTTATCATCGTACCATTGATAGGGGTTGCCGAGAGTAGAGTTGATGGCTATATCCGACCATTTTTTTGCATGAGCGGTGGCCAGGTCACCCACCCATAATTCATTGCCATTGGATCCCTGGTGGATAAAAGCAAATTTTGTCTCAGACGGGGAAAACTTTACAAAAGAAATTTTAGGGTTTGCCGGTAATCCCTGAATGATGGTTTCTTTTCCAGTTTTTGCTTCTTTTTTAGTGATGGATATGATGAAGGGTACCCTGCTTTGAGCAAAAGATTTTGGATTGATCCGTATGCCGGCAATTCTCAGCTCCGGCTGAGCGAGATCGGCTATTTCCATGAATGCATTTCGTTGCAATAAAAGCATGGTTTCTCCATTTTCTGTGAATAGTACGGTAGGCAATGGGGGTGCCGTAGCCAGATCTACAATATCTTTTGGTGGCAATTGATACGTAGTCTGGGCATCCTGGGCTAATACCAGCTGGATATACAATAGGTAGGCAATTATCAGAAGGAATTTCTTTTTCATGTGTTTAAAGATAGGGAATTTTAAAAAAGTGAAATGTATTACAGGCATTGTTATAATGCTGTTATAACAATGTCAAAAATACTATTATCTTTCAACGTATGATAAAGTCACTTTCTACGGTAGGGAATAGTAAGGCATTGATATTGCCTGCCGATTTGATCAAAAAACACCGGTTGGAAACAGTGTCTATAGAAGAAACAGAAGATGGATTATTGATAAAATCAGTTAGAAAAACAAAGTCGGCATTTGAAAAAAAATTGGATTTATTAAAAAAGAATAAAAAAACAATTTATTCAAAAATGAAATCACAGGCCAATGAGAAAGCTACAAAAGCACTCTATGATAATAATGAATATACTATGGGAAATATCGCACTGGACATAATAGATTAAAATATGAAGCAAGGAGATCTTTGGCTTGTCGATTTTGCACCTAAGATTGGGAATGAGATAGATAAAATCAGGCCCGCCGTTATAGTAAATAATGATGAATTAGGCATTTTGAAATTAAAAATGGTAGTTCCAATTACGGATCCAGGTAAATCCATCAAAGAATGGCATGTTCCTTTAAGTCCTGGCAGTAAAAATGGACTTACCAAAAAATGTTGTGCAGATTGCTTTCAAGTCAAGTCCATTTCTGAGGAGAGAATAATTAGAAAGCTGGGAGCATTAAGTGTAGAAGATTTAAATGAGGTAAAAATCGGACTGATAAAAGTGATGGACTTGATGTAAGGGTTGATTGAATATTTGGTCAACTCATTTTTTACTTAATGGTACAATGATAGATCTGAAATTTTCTAACCCCGCTTCGAGTTTTTGTATTAATCCATTGTACATGGGAAATTAAAAATGAACCATATTTTTAATACGTATATTATTATCCCCATTTTATTAAAGTCTAGCCTTCATCTGATTACATAATTTTAATTTTTATATAAAACATTTCCATTTCATTCTTATATCCAGTCCAACCCCTTCCAATCCCATCGATATCCCTATCTTTGCCGATTCATAGAAAATAGATATGGCAGCACAAGACGATGTATTTAAAAAGATAGTATCTCACTGTAAAGAGTATGGATTTGTATTTCCGGCATCGGAGATTTACGATGGCCCGGGAGCAGTATACGATTACGGACCGTATGGCTCACAGCTTAGGAACCACATCAAAGATTATTGGTGGAAAGCC
>JBGAVW010000081.1:0-17991 GCA_044227925.1 Saprospiraceae bacterium
GGCACAAATTTTCGCTGCATGGGCATGACCCATATCAAACAACATTTTTTTCTTTTTATACACCACCTCCCAGTTGCCGGGCAGCATCAGATCATAGCCCATGTCATTAAATATGGGTATGAGTGCCTCCCCTTCCGTTTTGGATGCTATGGCATGACCATGAAAATAATCTCCTCCATCCAGTACAATTGTATTGGACGGATTCTTTTTTTTGAGGGTCGTAATCATGGTCTTGAGAACCGCCATTCCACCCCTTCGCTTATATACAGGTTTATTATTCTCCCAAAAAAATTCATCGTGTGTGTGTAACTGAGCATGTATGTCAGAAGTATAAAGTAGGGTGATCTTTGTCTCTGATTCAGATGATAATAAGGTTGAATTCTCCGGGTACATGTTTTTTGTCATGGTTTCCCCATTTCGGGCAGCATGTACAGGTGGTAAAGCAGTACCTACACCCAAAGAAGTAGCCTGCTTTAAAAAATTTCTTCGGGAACTATTGTTTTTTTGATTTTCCATTCTATGAAATTAATATTGATGGGTCATCTTGTCTCTGAAATAACCTTAGATCCAGTTAACTGCAATAGCACTTAATTCGATCACAAGTATACCAATATATCCTGAGCCAATTTGTGCAAATAAAGGACGGGTGAGCAGAGCTCCCGATTCAGTGCTAGCCCACCTAAGTAAACCAAACTCAGTGCAGCAATATTGCTACAATCTTCATGGAATGCGGACTATAAACATCAAAGTTCCAGTATTATGCATAGCGTATCCCCTCAGCCTACCGGCTGACAAGCTTTCGGAGGGGGCAAGGGGGTGGAATCAATACTTTTTTATGAATTAACTGAAGTGACTATATAATAGGATGATAGATAATGGATATTGCAACGAGATGAGAGAATTAATATAAATTAGAAGTTTTCGAATAGTCCACCTCCGACCCCTCCAAAGCCCTGCCTAAGGCAGGGAGACCTGAGCCTGCTTAACATTAATGATCCTATTATAGTTTGGAATTTAGTATTATTTACAATATTTCTTACCTTCATTACCACATTCCTGTGCCACGCTATACTGCCATATTCCCATTCGTCTTTCTCTTTCTATCGATACCATTGTCTTCCCAGGATCTCGAATCTTTCCAATCCCGCATAAAATCAAACCCGATTAAAATATCCGGCCTGGTATCAATGCAAAGCAGTATCAATGATATTTCCGGTATAGCACCGCGGTACAATCCATTTACTTATCGTATGATGGCCATGATCAATATCGATATATGGGGTATCCAGTCACCGTTTTCATTTATTTATGCTAATGGGAACTCGGTATACAGGTTACCATCGTATGCTTTTTATGGCTTGAGTCCATCGTACAAATGGGCTAAGTTGCATGTCGGTGACAGGACTCTGTCATTCTCTCCCTATACATTGAATGGTCATATGTTTAGAGGGGTGGGTATGGAATTGAAACCGGGTCGATGGCGCATAGCAGGTATGCATGGGCAACTTAAACGAGCAGTGGCAGAAGATAGACAATTTTTGCAGGGGTTGGATCCGGCATTTCGAAGAATAGCAACTGGGATGAAACTGGGTTATGAAACCAACCATACCAAGGTAGCAGCAATCCTGTTTCATGCAGATGACAGGCTAGGATCATTTGTAAAAGATAGTACTTCTTTATTGCGACCTGCCGATAACCTGGTATTGGGATTGGAAGCAAGTCATCAGATAGGACCTGTGAAATTACAAATGGATCTTGCTCGGAATTATCTCACACGCGATAAAAGATCCTCCCGGATAGAAAACGATTGGAAATCAAAAGCCCTGGGTTTATTTCAGCCCAGGCTTTCATCATCACGGACCCATGCGTTCAATATTAAATCATCCATCAATATCAAAAAAGCTACCTGGACTATGGGTTATGAGAGGGTAGACCCGGGATATTTTAGTTTGGGATCTTTATTTTTTCAGAATGATTTTGAAAACATCACTACAGGAGTACAATGGCCAATGCTCAAACAAAAACTAAATCTGGCAGTGCAGTCAGGTTTTCAGCACACCAACCTGGCAAATAAAGAGAGTAATAATCAAAACAGGTGGTTGGTATCCGCCAATGCATCGTATAATCCATCAGCCAGGTTCAATAGCCAGGTATCCTATTCTAATTTTAATCATACTACCCGCTTGCGCAGTATTAGCAATCCACTTTCACCCATTGATTCCCTTAGTCTCATTTCAACTCAAAAACAAATCTCAGGCTATGCCCAATGGTCATTTAATAAAAATCAAACTTCCATATTAGGATTGAATACATCATACCAGATGGGTCAGTCTATTCTTAATGATCTGATACAGCAAGATAAAAATGATTTTTTGCTGGTCACTATTTTTCATCAATACCGTACCACTAATAAATGGCAGTTCTCCACTGGATTAAATTTTAATGCTAGCAGCTTTTATACCAATAGTTTACGATCCATCGGCCCCAGTATTCAAATAAATAAAATAGTATTGGAAAACAAATTGAACCTCTCCCTCCAATTTGCTGACAGTGAAATCTATCGGGAATCTAGTCATAGTCATCGCGCGATCAATCTAAGTAGCATGGCTGCATTTACTGTGGGTACACATAATTTACAGTTGCGATCATCTTATATTAGTAGAACAGCATTGGGCAATTCCACTTTGCCATCATTTAGGGAGATATTGGTAGAGATGGGGTATGCATATCAGATCAAGGGTAAGAAATGATACTTAACTTAATAAATCAATCATATTCTTTACATCATTGTGCCTTGCGCGAGCCATAGTACTAAATTTCAGTTCTTTGCGTCATAGCGTCTTTGTGCAAACCTTCATACTAAGTTCTCATTTCTTTGCGTCATTGCGTCTTTGCGCGATTTATCCTTCTAAGTTTGATTTCTTTGTGCCTTTGCACCACTGTGCGAGTCATCGTACTAAATTCTCATACCAATAAATTCATCCAATTCAAACTTCCCCGGCACCAATTTCATCAAAAATTTCTCAATCGGTATTACCCAAACATTTCCCTTTTTTAAAACCTCTTTTCCTCTGTATAAGAGTATGGTAATTGCCGTTGGATATTCCTGTAAAAAAGACTCTATTCCTTTGAGATCTTCTTTTCGGATTTCATTACTGTATTTTACCTCTATTGCAAAAAGCCCTGTCTCACCATAGAGTATAAAGTCTACCTCATGCTGGTAGCGATTACGCCAAAAATATAAATCATTTTTCTGCCCCGTATAAGCTATCCATGCTTTTAAATGCTGCGCGACCAATCCCTCGATGGCATTGCCCATTACTTCGGCAGGGTGATCCAACGGGCCCTTTAGCCGAATCGCTTGAAATACCCCACTGTCAAAAAAATAAAATTTAGGATGCTGGGTATTATCTCTTGATGCTTTTTTTGTAAATACAGGAATCTTGTAAGCCAGTAAAATATCTTCCAATATCTGAATAAAGGATTCCACTGTTTTACGATTTATACCACTGTCCCTGGCAATATTACTCACATTGAGGATAGATCCATGGGAAAGACTTACTATTTCTAAGAAATGACCAAAGTCACCGATATTCCGTACTAATGCTTCCTGGTATACCTCTTGCTCCATATAAAGCGAAATATAAGCTTCTAATGCTTCTTGTTTTAAGTCTGGAGATGTTCCGAAGATCAAAGGGAGCATTCCATATTTTAATAATACATCAATATCGATGTTATCAGAATTTATTTCCGAACACATATAAGGATACATTTCTTTTCTCAATGCCCTGCCTGCCAATAAATCCACTCCTTGTTTTTTTAGTTTACGGGCACTGGATCCGGTCATGATAAATTGAACTGACTTATCTTCTTCTATGAGTTTATGTATTACCGGAAGTAATTCAGGCACTCGTTGTATCTCATCTATAATCACTGTTTTTTTATGGGGCATTTCTTTTGTTATAGAAGCAATCCTATCCGGGTTAGAGGTGAGCTGCCTGAATTGACTGGATGACCTCAGGTCAAATGTTAAAGCTTCAGGGTATACTTGTTTTAAAAAAGTGGACTTTCCCGTCCCCCTCGGTCCAAAAATGAATGTACTGGCTGTACTTAATTTTAAATATCTCTGCTTAAACTCTAACATATGGTAAAAATGGAGATTGAAATGCCAAATTTACGGTAAAAATGGAGTTTTTGATGCCATTTTTACTGAATATGTTATAAGTTATTGATAATTAACATTTAATGAAAAATTGATTGTCTTAAAATCCAAGTATACTACATCTTTTTATAAATCTGCACTGCGAATGAAGCCTGATTTTTTCAAGGCCATCAAAATGTATTTATGGCCTAATCCATATTTCCTTGCTTGGTCTGAATAATTAAATTACTCATCATCCCCATCATTATTATCGAAGATGATTTTAATTTTTTCTAACTTGATATTCTAAATTTAAATTCCTGGTAAAAATGAATCTTGTAAAATACTTTCCCATTTTAGTGTTTAGCGCTTTTGCTTTTAGTGCAGAGGCACAAAAGTCCAATCACCACATCATAGCTTATTATACCGGCGATGCAGAAATGATTAAAGCCTACCCGGTAGGCAAACTCAGTCATATCATATTAAGTTTTCTCAATATATCTCATGATTCGCTGACATTTAAAAGTGAAAAGCAGGAAAACACACTAAAGTCATTAGTAAGCCTGAAAAATCAATATCCTGGGTTGAAAGTAATGGTTTCAATCGGTGGCTGGGGTGGTTGCCCGCAATGCTCTGATTTGTTTTCTGTAGAAGAGCATCGTAATATGTTTGCCAAAACCACTGTAGAACTTTTTAAAAAATACAATGCAGACGGAATAGATCTGGATTGGGAATATCCCACCATTGCTGGTTATGAAG
Organism: Saprospiraceae bacterium; assembly: GCA_044227925.1. GTDB lineage: Bacteria > Bacteroidota > Bacteroidia > Chitinophagales > Saprospiraceae > JADJLQ01. The sequence goes on from JBGAVW010000081.1 coordinate 4,901, forward strand.
GACATAAATATGCTCCGGAAGATAAAAATAATTTTACCGAACTGATCAAAGCATTGCGCAGGGAAATGGGTGATCGATACCTATTGAGTTTTGCAGCCGGTGGGTTTAATCGCTTTTTAGAAGAATCGGTGGATTGGAAATCGATCATGCCCTATCTTGATTTCGTAAACCTCATGACCTATGACCTTACCAGTGGGGCCAGCAAGACTACAGGACATCATACTCCATTAGCCAGTAATGAATCACAAAAACAATCTGCCGATAATTGCATTACCTGGTTATTAAATCATGATGTCCCTGCCAAAAAACTGATCATGGGTGCTGCATTCTATGCCCGGGTATGGGAAAATGTAGCCAACATAAATAATGGATTGTATCAATCAGGTAAATTTAAGCAAGGGGTGAATTATAAAAATCAATCTACTTATTTTGCCGATAGTTTAGGCTTTAAATATTATTGGGATAAAAAAGCAAAAGCCCCCTATCGTTATAGTGCCAGCAAAGGGTTGTTTGCCACGTTCGATGATCCGAGATCCATCAAAGAAAAAGCCAAATACATACGCAGAAAAAAAATGGGTGGCATCATGTTCTGGCAACTCACACAAGACTATCCTACGGATGGATTGATCGATGTGATGTCTAAAGTACTGAATAAAAAATGATCAGTATTTTTGAGGTATGACCAGAGTTGAGTTTTTGCAAGCATGTACATCCGATGAGCCTGGTGATGAATTACTAAAGAATACGCACCTGCTTTCCCTTTGGTACGATCATAAAGGAGATTGGGAAAAATCTCATATTACCATACAAGATCTGCCGGATCAAGTTGCTGCCGCAATTCATGCTTATCTTCATCGCAAGGAAGGTGATATCTGGAATGCTGATTATTGGTATAGAAGGGCCAATGCTAAGAGAAAGGATATTTCAATGGAACAGGAGTGGCAGGAGTTAGTACAAAGGCTCACAAGTTGATTCCCTCACAAATCTCAACTCATCACCTATTTAATGCAATAATGGAGTAAAAAATGCAGTGCCAAGCCCTGCGAAATCAAAAGCCTTACCTTAGTTACTTCCTCTTGCTTTGAGCTCACCGCCGCTGGTATGCGTTATAAATTTGCCAAATAAAAAAGCCCGCCGTTTGTTTCACCCGGCGAGCTTTCATCTTAAGCTATAAATTTTTATTGATTATTTCATTTTCCCAATTATCTATTCACCTGCTTCAGCCAATCTTAAATCGAACATCCTACATCGTACATCGTCAAATCGTACATCGTCAAATCGTACATCGTACATTACTCATTGTTGTTTCCTTTCTCTCACTTCTTTTATCTCCTCTTTTTTAGCATCAATCTTTTTCTTTATTTCTTCTTTTTTCTCCTCTATTTTCTTTTTTACTTCATCCAGTTTGGCATCTGCTTTAGATTGACTTTCATCCAATTTGATAATAATTTTTTCATTCTGATTTGGATCCGGACTTTTAACATTGATCTCGATTTCTTTTGCTAATTCCTCAGCTGATTTTCCCAGGTCTTTTGATTGTTGTTCAAGATTTTTGGCTAATTCTTCAGCATTTTTTCCAAGTTCGATTCCATTTTGTTCCAATTGTTCCAGCGCTTGACCTATGGATTCCTGGATAGTATTACCCAGGTCATTTGTTTTTAATTCACAGCCATCACATACCAGCCCCTTTTCGGTCATCTTCCACTGCTTACCGGCAAAATCCCAGGGACCATTATAATCTGCATCACGGTCACCATCTACTGGATACAGATGTTCAGCAATTTTTATTTGTTTGCCGATAGGTACATGGATGAATACAGATGCATGCTGATTTCTGATCTTATCGAATTTATCGACTTCGATGTAATTATTTACTTTTAAGGTATTGCCGGTAAAAGAAGCTACATTGCTTATATTATTGGCTCTTCGTTTGGCCTCAGAAGTACTGGCTCCCGAAGCTATGTTTTCCTGTATGATATGGAATTGATCGTCTTTGGATGGTACGATATGAATCGGTACACGGGGAAAAACCATTTTTTCATCTTCTATCCAGGCGGCGCCAAATAAAGTAAAAATATCTTCACGGTCTTTCTTTTCACCATATTCCACAGTAAGCACATCAGATGAGATTTTACCTTCAAATACCGTTTTGTCCTGGTTGGCGGTATTACTGAATTGTCTTCCTGTATTCACACCAAACGATACACCACCTAATAAATTTAATAACCACAAACCTCCCAATCCGGCAGCTATTGCTTTAGGCATACGGGTGCCATTATAAAAACGTGCACCCAGCATCAGGACAAATGCAAATGGAATCATCACCAGGAAAAATAGATTCATCATGGATAATGCACCAAGGGCTCTCGGACCAGCCACAAAATGCTGGGCATAGGGCCATAACATGGACCATCCGAATATAAGTCCTACCAACATCAGTGAAAGCATTACGATCAATACGATGGAGGCTATTTTTAATGCAAACGGAATGATTTGTTTTAATATGCTTCCGATGAATACAAAAATGCCTGCCAATACGCCCCGGCCGGTTGAAAACGCCTTACCAGCTGTAGCCATACTCGCATCAAATTGTTTTTTAGTCTCCGGATCTATAGGCGAACCAAACTCATGCGAAAGATGTTCAATTTCTTCCTGCACTTTTTTGGCTATAGATGCATAATCAATGGGTTCACCTTTCATGGCCAACCTGTCTGCTGCGCTATCGGCTTTAGGCAATATGATAGCCAATATGATATACAACCAAAAACTGATGCCGCCACCTATAATACCAATGGCAAAGGCAACTCTTACCCAGGTAGGGTCATTTATTCCAAAATAGGCTGCTATACCACTGCAAACCCCGGATATTACTTTATCATCGGGATCTTTAAATAACCTTCTGCCACTTTTTTGTTTCCGTGGCCTTTCCGGATCGAATTGTTTTTCGTCTATCGGATCAGCACCAAACTCTTCCGGAGATCCCATGATGGTGATGACTTCTTTTACTTCTCTCAGCGTCACTATGGCTTTTCCTTCTGCGCGCTCAGCTAATAATTCTGCCAACCGGCCTTCGATATCACTTATGATCTCATCACAGCCGGGAGAGTTTTTAAAATGCTTTTTAAGACTGCGTATATATGCCTGCAGATACTCATATGCATCATCATCTACAGTGAATGGATTGCCTCCGAGATTTATTGTTTGAATCTTATTCATCTTTATTTGTGGTTTGTTGTTTGGTGAACACTTTGGACTAATTCTCTCCAGGATTCATTCAGCTCCTGGTATAGCTGCTTACCATATTCGGTGATCTGGTAATACTTGCGAGGTGGCCCTGATCGTGATTCTTGCCAGTTATATTCGAGATATCCTGCATCCTTTAGCCTGTTGAGCAAAGGATATAATGTACCTTCTACCACTATGAGCTGTGCATCTTTGAGTTTTTTGATTATATCTGAAGGATACACCGGTGCCTCATGGATGATAGCGAGGATGCAAAGCTCCAACACCCCTTTTCTGAGTTGAGCTTTGCTGTTTGAGATATTTAATGTATTTCCATCCATGATACAAATATATAGGTTTTGGCCAGTACTTTGTCAAGCATAGTACTAAAATATATTTAGAAGCTGGTAAGGCATAAAACATAATTATAAGATTAGTAACATATAATAAATATAAATTATAATTATATTTAAAAATTAGTTTATTAAATTTTGTTATCTGAAGCCTAAAAACCCGGATTTTGGTGGCCCACTTTCCTTAATTGGTCGAAAATTAAATTTTTTAAGACTTGCCTAGTCTGCCAGTGGATGGTTTTCGTTTTGTTTGAAAGTAAACTTGTTCTGCCTATAGAATTAAAACCTATTAAATTATTTAATTACGAAATCGTTTTTTTTCATTAGGTTTGTTAATTAACCGTTAATTTTTTAATACTTTTTTGAAACTTTATTTGAATATGAAACAAGCAAAACTCAAGCACGTTTTGACAAAAATATCATTGAAGATATTTTTGTCTACCCTGTTTATGCTTTTTACCATTACTATTTTCTCTCAGGTATAAGGTATAATCAAAGATGCTAGTAATGGTGAACCTTTGATAGGTGCATAGGTATTGGTAAAAGGTACTACAGTCGGTACAGTGACTGGATTGGATGGCGATTTTACTCTGGACGCAAAAGCAGGTGATGTATTACAGATTTCGTACACAGGATTTGCAAATCAGGAAGTTACTGTGCCCGAAGATCTCATGGTAAATGTGGAATTAGCCCAAGGTGTTAACATCGATGAAGTATTGGTGACCGGATATTCCACTCAGAAGAAAAAAGATCTGTCTGGTGCAGTATCCGTAGTCAAATCCAAAGATTTGGTTGCGGTACCGCAGGGAAATTTTATCAATGCTTTGGAAGGAAGGGCTGCAGGTGTCACCATAGGTAGCTCAGGAGAACCCGGAGCGCCGGTTGCAGTTCGTATCCGCGGTATTTCTACATTTGGTAATAACGATCCACTCTACATTATTGATGGTGTGCCAAGGAGAGGAGCTTATCAGAATGCGATCAATCCCAATGACATTGAAAGTATCCAGGTTTTAAAAGATGCTTCTGCAGCTTCTATTTATGGAGCACGGGCTGGAAATGGTGTAATCATCATCACTACTAAAAAAGGAAAATCTGGCGAACCAAAGATTACCTATGATGCATCGTATGGATTTCAAAATCCTACTAAATTTATCAAAGTACTCAATACCCAGGAATGGGCTACCATGAGATTTAAAGGATTAAAAAATGCCGGTGTGCCTGCAGGGGCTACGGATGCAGCATTATACGGTACAGGTGCTACTCCCGTGATTCCTGATTATATATTGCCATCGGGAGCTAAAGAAGGCGACCCCAGGGTAGCCCCATCTAAATACAATGCAGATATCAATAGTCCTGATTTTAATTTGATTACCAAAGCCAACAAAGTAGGTACAGATTGGCAGGATGAATTATTCAACCAGGCTCCGATGACTCAGCATAATCTTTCTATCCTGGGAGGGTCTGATAAAAGCAGATATGGAGTGTCTTTTAACTATTACGATCAAAATGGTATCGGACTCCATACGTTCAGCAAAAGATACAGTTTCAGGGCAAATACCGAATTCAAAGTAAAAAAATATGTAACAGTAGGTCAAAACCTTACTGCAGCAATTGAATCATCATTAAGAGGAAATGTGGATATTCTCGGAGGTATCCGGGCCCAACCCATCATGCCTATATACGATATCAATGGTTTTTACGCTGGGTCAAAAGGAATTGCTACCAACGCTTCCAATCCCTATGCCGCTTCAGATCGTGCAAAAGACAATTTAAACCGATACAATACTATTTTTGGTAATGTATACGGTGAACTTAACTTTGGTTTTTTGGATGAAGTATTTGGTTCCAGCATACTTAAAGATCTTACTTTCAGATCCAGTATAGGTGGTAATATAGGATCAGGCAGATCATACGGTTTCACTTACAGAACTATTGAACATTCAGAACCAAACGCTGCCAATAGTTTCAGGGAAGATTTTAATAATGCTACTTCGTATACTTTTACCAATACATTGACCTGGGATAAAACGATAGGATCACATGTAATCAAAGTATTGGCTGGCGCAGAAGCCATAGAAGATCAGTACAGGGATATATTCGGTAGCCGATCCAACTATTTTACAGATGCCAAAAACTTCTGGACACTAAATGGTGGAGCCGCAACCGGTCAGGCCAATGGAAGTAATGAAGGAAATTCTGCTTTATTTTCTCTGTTTGCCAGAGCTGATGCTACTTTATTTGATAAATACATTGTGAGTGCTACTGTACGAAGAGATGGATCTTCCAGATTCGGACCTGATAACCGATATGCTGTATTCCCTGCATTTTCGGTTGCATGGAGATTATCCCAGGAACCGTTTATGAAATCCGTAAACTGGTTAGATGATTTAAAACTGAGATTTGGCTGGGGCCAGACAGGGAACCAGGAAATCGATGCCAATAATGCTTTCTCACAATATAGCCAAAGCATTGGTACCACTGCCTATGACATTACCGGAAACAGCAATAATCCTACAGCAGGTTTTGCACAAAGCAGTGTAGGTAACCTGCAAACCAAGTGGGAAACTACCACTTCATCTAACTTTGGAATTGATGCCGTAATACTCAATGGTAAGTTTGATCTTACTCTTGACTTATGGAATAGAAAAACTTCTGACTTATTATTCCGATTACCCTTGCCTACTACAGCAGGTGCCATCCGGGCTCCTTTTATCAATATAGGTGATATGAATAATAAAGGAATTGATTTTGGTGCTACCTATCGTGGAAGTGCGAAGGCATTCAAATACGATATTGGATTGGTAGTAGGAGCATATAAAAATGAAATTTTAAGAGTGGGTAATAATGATGAAGCTTTCTTTACCGGTGGGGGATCAAGATTTAGTGTAGGTGGTATCACCAGAGGTATCAAAGGCCAGCCAATATCTACTTATTATGGCTACAAAATCCTGGGTATATTTAAGGACAAGGCAGAAACAGACGCAGCTCCTGACCATAGTGCTGTAGGTGGGGCTAATGTAGGCCGATGGAGATTTGCTGACTTAAATAATGATAAAAAAATAGATGATAAAGATTATGGACCACTTGGCAATCCACATCCGGATTTTACTTATGGTCTTAATTTAGGCTTATCCTATAAAAAGTTTGATTTGACAGCCTTTTTACAAGGTGTTCAAGGTAATGAGTTGTTTAATTACGTGCGATATTGGATAGACTTTGAAGTATTCAATGCCAATAGATCATATGAATCCCTGTATGAATCCTGGGACCCTCAGACCAATCCAAATTCTTTACTTCCAAGATTGGACTATAATGACCAACAATCCAGCCAGTCTTCAAATTCATACTACGTAGAAGATGGATCTTACCTGAGGCTTAAAAATCTACAATTAGGATATACACTTCCAGCTTCTGCAGGAAGGAAAATTGGTATGGACAATTTGAGATTGTTTGTACAAGGTATCAATGTATTTACCCTCACTAAGTACCGAGGATACGATCCTGCATTTAATGTTACGGGTCCTGGTGATAATGGTGGTAATAACGTGGATATCACTACAGGTATTGATTATGGTCAATATCCGGTGGCAAGAACCATCATGTTTGGTATATCTGCTTCATTCTAATTATTAATTTAAAATTTATCAATTTAAAATATGAAAAATTCGATTAAAATATTTCTGATGGCAGCTCTGACTACGCTGGGGCTATCGTGTGGAGATGATTTTTTAAATAAAACTCCGGTGGGAGGGCTTAATCAAGCTACGCTTGCCAACCCACAGGGGGTAGAGGCTACTTTAATTGGTGCCTATTCTTTGCTCGATGGCTGGGCACAAGGCTGGGACTTTGGTGGAGATGTATGGCGATCTGCAGCATCCAATTGGGTTTATGGTGGTATTTGTGGTGGTGAAGCAAATAAAGGATCAGATAATTCTGACCAACCTGCTATCAATCCGATTGCCAGATATGAATCCCTTGCCTCCAATGATTATTTCAAAGGCAAATGGTATGTATGTTATGATGGTGTAGCCAGATCAAACTCTACGATATTACTATTGGATCAGACTACCGGTATCCCGGCGGAAAGAGCAAAATCTATATTAGCTGAGGCTACATTCTTACGTGCTCACTATCATTTTGAAGCAAAAAGAATGTTTAATAATATTCCTTACATAGGTACTGAGGTCGCTAAAGCAGCGGCTTCCGATATCAATGCTTACCAGGTGGCCAATGACAAAGATACCTGGCCTCAGATAGAAGCCGATTACAAATTTGCTTACGATAATCTACCGGAGACTCAATCCGCAATAGGTAGAATCAACAAATGGGTAGCTGGTGCTTCATTGGCAAGATGTTATATGTACGAGAAAAAATTTACTGAAGCCAAAGCATTGTTAACCACATTGATTGCTAACGGTAAATCCAGTACCGGTGAAAAATGGGGATTGAATTCTTCCTATCACGATAATTTCAGAATCGCTACAAAAAACAGTAAAGAGTCTGTTTTTGCTGTTCAAAATTCAGTAAATGATGGTGCTGATGGTGAAAATGGGGGCTATGGTGATGTATTAAACTTCCCCTATACCGGTGGTCCAGGCGAATGTTGCGGATTTTATCAGCCTTCTTTAGAATTTGTAAATTCGTTTAAAGTGGATGCAAATGGTCTGCCCTTGCTGGATGGATCGTATAATGCTACTCCGGTAAAAAATGATGATGGTTTGCCATCCGATGCACCGTTCACCTTGGGTAATGAATCACTGGATCCAAGATTGGACTGGAGTGTCGGTCGTAGAGGCATTCCCTATTTGGATTGGGGACCACATCCTGGCCAAAAATGGATTCGCGACCAGGTATATGCAGGTCCATTCTCTCCAAAGAAACACGTTTTCTATAGTGCTGAAAAAGGTTCTAAATCCACTGCTTCAGGGTGGGCGCAGGGAGCTAGTGCAAACAATACCAATCTTATTCGATTCCCCCATCTTTTATTATGGTTGGCTGAATGTGAAGTGGAAGGTGGTAACCTGGAAGCTGCCAGGGCACTGGTAAATCAAGTACGCGCCAGAGCGGCTAACCCTGCTACATGGGTTAAGACAGCTTCAGGTTCTAATGCAGCAAACTATGTAATTGGACTTTATAATACTCCATGGACAAATAAAGATGTAGCTTCCCAAGCTGTACGATTTGAGCATAAACTCGAATTTGGTATGGAAGGACACCGTTTCTTTGACCTGGTAAGATGGGGCATAGCAGCTCAAACTTTAAATGCGTATATAGCATTCGAAGGTAAATACCGCATCGCCATGTTTAAAGATGCAAAGTTCACAGCAGGTAAAACCGAATATTTCCCTATACCTCAGTTTGCGATCATAGCCAGTGCGGTAGATGGTACTCCTAAATTAAAACAAAACCCTGGCTATTAACAGTAGCTTTCAGGGTTGATGGAATAATTTTTTCTTTTCTATCATACATATTCAGAGCCGTTTTCTTGAAAGAGAACGGCTCTTTTTTTTGCATTAACCATCGAATCTGTCTAAAGATTGACATTGAATATCGATAGTTTTTATTTACAGTCGATACCCAATTAAACCAATCCATATTGGTATCGTCTGATAACTAACTAAATAATTTTATAACATGAAAAATGTATCAAAATCAAGTACTTTGGTTTTTACTTTTATATTACTAACTGCTGGCGCAGCTTACAACCAGACGAATGGTGATAAAAAAGGAAAACCCGAACTTCGTACCCATGCTTCACCGAATGAAGGCAAAAATGAGCAATATGGTGAAGGTATGTATCGCGACTCTGCCAGAAGGCATTTTGGTGGTAAACAAAGCTTTCGTCGTGGAAGAGGATTTGAAGGACGGCCACATTTTGGCGGGCCAGGAGCTGGAGCCTATAGAATGAATCGTTATTATGGACCTCATCATCGACGCCATCCATTTGGACCACGATATTATGGTCCACGAAATTTTAATTTGCGTGGAGGGCAGTTTCAGAGGCAGCCATTTAATGGCAGGCTTCGTGGTTGGGACAGGCGGTCGATGGAAAACAGACAACAAATTCATTCTGAATTGAAACAGCTGAAAGAAAAAATATGGAAAGATGGAGTGATGGATTTAAAAGAGCGCGAATTGCTGAGAGAAAGAAAAAAAGAATGGTTAAATCCCCATCCTGATGTTCATCGAAACAATCGAAATCGTCTGCCCGACCAAAGAATAAAGCCCGACAAAGAATAATTTAATTTTCTGAATTAAAAAAAGCCCTGGATTCGTTCTGGGCTTTTTTTAAATAAATGCAGATTACCATTTACACTACCTGATCTGGGTTATCTTTGCTGCCAGTTCCAATAGTATGCCGTTACAATTAAGACATTTTTCTTTATTTTTTATTGCATTGATACTGGTAAATTGCAGTAAGGAACAAGATGAAAAGAAATCAAATAGCATAGACAGTAACACCCTGTTTACACGAAAATCCAAAGAAGAAACCAATATACGTTTTACCAATACGGTTACCGATACCAAAGACTTTAATATTCTCAATTACCGTAATTTTTACAACGGAGGTGGAGTAGCCATTGGCGATATCAATAATGATAACCTGGTCGATGTATTTTTTACCTGTAATACATGCCCTGAAAAACTGTATCTCAATAAGGGCAATTTTCAGTTTGAAGATATATCTGCCACCGCCGGCATAGAAGGAAAAGATGCATGGACCACGGGGGTTGCAATGGCTGATGTAAACGGCGATGGATGGTTGGATATCTATGTCTGTTATTCCGGTGATCAGCCAGGCAAAAGCAGGGAAAATGAATTATTTATCAATCAAAAAAACAATACATTTAAAGAAGAAGCTGCCGCGTATGGACTCAATGACAGAGGCTTGACTACACATGCTGCATTTTTTGATTATGACCTGGATGGAGATTTAGATTGTTTTATGCTCAACAACAGTTTTAAGGATATCCGCAAATTTGATGCCCGCACCGATTCAAGAGAGATCCGGGATTCATTGGGTGGTCAGCGATTTTATAAAAATGATAATGGTTTCTTCAAAGACATCAGTGCTGAAGCTAATGTGTATGGTAGTAAAATAGGATTTGGCCTTGGAATAAGCATCAGTGACCTGAATATTGACGGATATCCCGATATGTATGTGAGTAATGATTTTTTCGAACGGGATTACCTGTACATTAATGACAAAAAAGGTGCATTTAAAGAGGTATTACCTGAAAGCATAGGCCATACCTCTCAGTTTAGTATGGGGTCGGACATTGGCGATATAGATAATGATGGACTGCCTGATATATTCAGCACGGATATGTTGCCATTCGATATGAAAAGGACCAAAGTGCTTTCTAAATTCAATGAATTTAATACTGAGTCCATGCGCTTGGCTTCCAACCTGCATAATCAATACATGCAAAATTGCCTGCAATGGAACAGATCTGAATACACAGATGGAAATTTAAAATTTAGCGAAATAGCTTGTATGTCTGGTGTAGAAGCTACCGATTGGAGCTGGGGAGCTCTCCTATTTGATATGGACAATAACGGCATGCAGGATATATTTGTATCCAATGGTATCTATAAAGACATTACCAATATGGACTTTTCGGATTTCCTTGCAGATAAAACCAATGTGGATAAAGTAATATTGGCAAAAGGAGAATTTGATTTTCGTGATTTTTTAAAGTTTATCCCTTCAACACCTTTGTCTAATCACGCTTACCTCAATGAAGGTAATTTGAAATTTAAAGAAAGTGCCCTTGCTCTTGGCCTGGGTGAGCCTTCCTTTAGTAACGGTGCAGCATATGGTGACCTGGATAATGATGGTGACTTTGATCTGATTGTAAATAATATTAATGCAGATGCTTCTGTATTTCAAAATCATTCCGTCAATGACCATATATCAATAAAATTGGTAGGTAAAAAACCGAATACATTAGCTATTGGCGCAAGAGTACAGTTACGATCTGCTGACTTCAACCAGACGAAAGAAATTTTTATAAACAGAGGCTTTCAAAGCAGCACGGATAATAAATTGATTTTTGGTTTGACTAAAAAAGATACCATAAAAGAAATTCAAATTTATTGGCCGGATCGGACCTTTTCCTTACTGTCAAATCCAGCGAAAAATCGTACCCATATTATTTACCAGGATTCTATTAACTCCCTTCCGGTTAGTCGACCGGAAAGCCACGAGTCAAATCCTATACTTGTAAAAGTCGATCATATTTTTATTGGTAATACCCGACACCGGGAAGATAATTTTATTGATTTTCATGCAGAGAGATTGATTCCAAATATGCTCTCCAATCAGGGACCTTCTATAGCCGTGGGTGATCTAAATGGTGATAAATTGGATGATGTGATCCTCTGTGGTGCAAAAGGTGACTATACCAAAATGTTTCTGCAAAATACCCAGGGCAAATTGGTAGAGAAAAAAGACCGTGAACTCATGAATGATTCCATATTTGAAGATACTGACCTGGCTTTGTATGATCACGATGCTGATGGCAGTCTTGATTTATTGATCAGTTCCGGAGGTAATGAATATCCCGAAGGCTCAGAAGGCCTGGCCACCAGGCTTTACTTTAATGACGGTAAAGCCAATTTTTTACCTATGCCAATGCTGAGTCCGCCGGCTCATATTAACACCGGCTGTGTACGAATCAGGACATTGGAAAATGGTCCTACATTATTGTTTTTAGGCGGGAGGTCTATTACCAAAAACTATGGCCTAAATCCAGCAAGCTATGTGATGATGAATATTGCAGGAAAATGGACAGACATCACACCTGAATTTTTAAAACGAATCGGTATGGTGACGGATGCATTGTGGACCGATTATAACAAAGACGGCTTTATCGATCTCATTGTAGTGGGAGAATGGATGCCCATTACATTTATAAAAAACAATGGCAAGTCATTGGAAATGGATTTTCAGCAACCCAATTCATCAGGATGGTGGAATTCCATCTCAGAAGCTGATTTTAATAACGATGGTTTTAAAGACTATATCGTTGGCAATTGGGGTTTGAATTCAAAATTCAGAGCCAGTCCTGAACATCCTATCCTGATGTATGTAAATGATTTTGACCGAAATCAACAATTGGATCCCATCATTTGTCTCTTTAATCCCACAGATAGCAAGACCTATCCTTATAGTTCGAGGATAGACATTATTACCCAGATGCCCATCCTAAAAAAAGACAATTTGAAATACAGCGAGTATGCCGTAAAATCGTTTGACCAATTGTTTACTGAAGAACAAAGAAAAAATACAATAACCAAATCTGTAAATACCTTGGCGAATTCTGTTTTATTAAACGAACAGGGTAAATCATTCCGGCTCGAGGCATTGCCCTGGCAAACTCAGATTGCGCCAGCATTTGCAAGCTTTGATTTGGGGAAAAACCACTATCTGACAGCAGGAAATTTTTATAAATCAAAACCTGAAATAGGAAGGATGGATGCAGGCTATGGTGATATACTCCACTTTGATCA
>JBGAVW010000082.1:0-17982 GCA_044227925.1 Saprospiraceae bacterium
GACTCACCTGGATGGGCCTTATCTTTGGATTTGGCGGACTCCTAATTTTATTTGCTGACAAGCTTGATTTAAGCCAGCACACCACTAGTGAACTGTTTAGCTATTTCATCATGATTGTGGGTGCATTGGGCTGGACTACAGGCACATTGTACTCTAAACATACCACTATCATTGCAAGTACCAATGCCAAAGTAAGTGTTCAGACATTGAGCTCCGGCATCCTGTTTATCCTCTTTTCTATTTTTAAAGGAGAATGGTCATCTTTTGAAATATCGCAAGTTTCTATTGTTTCATGGATATCTCTCGGGTATTTGATATTTTTTGGATCCTTGATTGGGTATTATTGTTTTTTATGGCTTTTGACCAAGGTTTCTGCTCACGCAGTCACTACACATGCATTTGTAAACCCGCTGGTGGCCGTTTTATTGGGTACCCTATTTGCAGGCGAACGATTTGAAGCAAATGAATTCCTGGCCCTGATATTTATAATTGGAGGATTAGTAGCCCTTTACTTTGCTAAGAATAAAAGATAATGTACTCTACATTACTGATATAAGATTTCACATTATAATTGCGCAATTTCCACTGCGTCTCCTAAACACTAAGCCACTTGTCCCATTCTACCCTTACCTCACCTCTACTTCACTAACAAAAATCCAATTACCAATCAAACTATCACCGACTGTTTTGCCTGGATTTTCAACCAAGATCTTTAAATATTGGCATGTATGCTTTAGGTTTTGCGAGGTAAAAGTTTGAACTTTTTTCCCTGAATCTATCGTCGGGCTAAATTGATGCAATAATTTATACGAATTTATTTCCCCGGTTTGTGAACTAAATAATTTAATGATCTCCGGTGCCACTATATTTTGTTCTTTATGTACCATACCGATAATATTTATAGCCCTGATTTCTTTTTTTTCATTCAGGTCAATCAAGAGTTCGAGGTTTTCGTCTTTAAATCCGAGCCATTTTTTAGTTTTAAAATTATCATCACCTTTGATTCCATCACATAATGTGATACCCCCTTCGTGAAGGTATTCCGGATCAGGTGTAGTAAGCAGGCTAACCCCGTAGAGGGCTTTAGAATAATTTTCATCAGCAACGAACCCTTCCAATCCCGAATTGTTGATGGCAATGGCTAATATTGGACTTGAGCTTTTTAATTTTATTGGTTCTGAGTATAAATTAGTGGTACTGGATGGTGTAGTAAAGTTTTGTGAATAATGAATGGTTGCATCCGGATTGTTGGTACTGAGGGTAATCTGAATACTATCACTAAATGGTTTGCTTCTGGGTTCTATGGTCACAGTCGGTATGTCCTGGAAAAATCCAATTTCCGAGATATAGGGTTTATCCCGGTTTTCAGAAAAAATCAATCTTGCTTTTTTGGTAACTATGTATGGGAATTTCATTAATTTTTTATACCCGATGGTCGTGCCGGAAAGTTTGGTAATCCACGCATCATTTTCAAATATTTCCAATTGAAAACTATTGACACGCTGACCAAACTCTATCTGTTCACTAATGGAAATAATATTAAACCAAACCGGTTTATCCCATTCAAAAGTAATGTGGGGTGCAAAATTATTATCCGGACTCCAATAAGATTTGTATTTATGGTCGATGACCGATGACACCCTATGCTGTAAATTAAATTCAGAACCGGTGAGGGTAGCTTCTTTTGCCAGGTTGCGATCGAATATTATTCTAAGGCTATTTTGGAAAACTTTCAATATGGTGGCATCTTTTTCTGCAATCAGACCATTTTGATCGGGTGGGATATTTAAAAGCAATGCGCTGTTTTTACCTATAGAATTAAAGTAGATATCCAACAGTTTTTCAGGAGATTTTACTTCTGTATCTTCATTGGCATGGTAAAACCAACCCGGCCGGATGGAGACATCCACTTCCGAAGGATACCATTTAATGGCTTTTGCTTTTATAAGTTGATTTATAGTAGCCACTTCTTCCTGGGTTGCATCTATATCCGGGATTAAAATGTTATCCTTCATATCCTGTGCATACCAACCGGTGGTATCGTAAACCGGCACTGCGCTCCACTCTACATCTCTGCCATAGCCTGATTCTGTACCTACCCATCGCACATCTGGTCCTTTGACAGCAATAGTAGCATTTGGTTGTAATGTTCTGATTAATTCATAATACCCAATCCAATCGTAGTTTTGTTTTTTTCCATTTGGTCCTTCACCAATTGCACCATCAAACCATACTTCTGCTATATCACCATAATTAGTCAGTAATTCCCTTAATTGGTTTTTGAAATATAAATTATAAGCTTCTGTACCATATGATTTTTCGTGTCGGTCCCACGGAGATAAATAGATTCCCAAATCCATTTTTTGCTTTACACACGCATCAGCCAGGTCTTTTATCACATCTCCTGTACCATTTTTCCATAGACTGTTTTTAACGGAGTGGTCTGTAAATGCGCTAGGCCATAGGCAAAATCCATCATGATGCTTAGCAGTGATAATAATCAGATTAAATCCGGATTCCTTTAAGACAGATACCCATTGATTGGCATCCAGGTTTTTGGGATTAAATAATTTGGGATCTTCTGTACCATCCCCCCATTCTTTGTCAGTAAAAGTATTAATGCCAAAATGCAAAAATGCAGCCCTCTCCCTTAATTGCCACTCCAATTGCCTGTGGGTAGGCACTACATAGGCTGCTTTTTTTAATATGGATTCCCTGCTTTCATTTTCATTTATAAATAAAACATTAGCATAAGGAGATGGCTCAAATGAAAACTTACAATTTGTAATTCCAATGAAAAGAAGGCAAACAATACTTTTAGTTAAAAAAGACACGGATCAAAATTAAAGATATTATCCTGATAATCAAGTAACAAAAAACTATAAATAAATTAAATATAAATCCGTTTTACTTTTAATTACAATACATATCCTTACCTTTGTCAGTATGGCATGTGTAGGCTGCTCCAGTGGAGCTGATGGAAAAGTATCTGGATGTAAAAGCAATGGTGGTTGCTCTACCGGAGGCTGCAACAGAATGAACTCCTATGATTGGATTTCGGTAATGGACATTGAGGACCCTGCTCCCTATCCCTATGTTGAAGTTAGTTTTAAAAATGGCACATTTAAGGAATTTTATAAAAAAGATGCTTTCCTGGATGTCATCACCGGTGATTATGTGGTGGTAGAAACTGCATCCGGCCAGGATGTAGGTAAAGTAACCTTATCAGGTGAACTGGTACGATTACAGATGAAAAAGAAAAGCTATGCCGAAAGCCGGGTAATATATAAAATAGTAAGATTGGCCAGCGACCGTGATATCGATCATATGCAACAAGCAAGAGAAGTTGAAAAAATGGCCCTGGTAAAAGGTCGTGCCATCGCCCGGAGTCTTGGTTTGGATATGAAACTCAGTGATGTCGCTTATCAGGCAGATTTGAAAAAAGGTACATTTTATTATATTGCTGACAGACGAATTGATTTCAGGGAATTAGTAAGAATTTATGCTAAGGAATTTAGGATCAAAATAGAAATGCGGCAGATTGGTGCCCGGCAAGAATCAGCAAGAATAGGGGGTATAGGATCATGTGGCAGAGAACTTTGCTGCTCCACCTGGTTGTCCGATTTTAAAACGGTAGTGACTTCAGCGGCCAGATATCAGAACCTTGCAATAAATCAAACCAAGCTCTCGGGCCAATGCGGCAGACTTAAATGTTGCCTCAATTATGAGCTCGATGTGTATATGGAATCTCTCGAACGGTTTCCCATGGAGATTGAGGTACTGGTTTCAAAGCTGGGTCGTGCTAATCTGGTAAAGACAGACATTTTCAGAGGAGTGATGTATTACGAAATTGAGTCTCAAAATAAAGCTTCAAGGGATGTAAATGTCTTCGGATTGGCACCGGAGCAGGTAAGGGCATTCAAAGCACGTAATGATAAAGGTGAGATTCCTGTGGATTTTGGTGAAACAATATCTTTAGCTTCTCTTTCGTCGACCCCTGTAGAAGAAGATGCCGGCTATGCCGATGTAACCGGAGAAATAGAATTGCCCGAGGAAAAAAAGAGAAAAAATAAAAACAGAGGCAATAACCGCCAAGGAAATAATCAACCTCAAAACCAAAGGTCAAACAGTCAAGATCGCCCACAACGACCGCCTCAGACACCTAATCCTAATCAGGCACCCAGACCAAATCAGGATCGTACTAATCCTAATCCGAAATCGAATCCGTCCAATACTCCAAGGGAAAACAGACCTACTCAAAATCAGGGAAAAAATAATCCGAACCAAAACAGATCCAACAATCCTAACCAATCACGGAATCAACAAAACCCAAATCAAAACAGATCACAGCACAGGCCACCACATAATAAGGATAGGAATAGTCCTGAAAATAAAAATAACAACAACAACCCAAATACTCCAAACCCAAAGGACAATTAGTATATGAATACTCAAATATTGATCATAGGATCAGGCCCCGGCGGTTATGTTTGTGCAATCAAATGTGCCCAGCTGGGTATGCAGGTAACTATTGTAGAAAAGTACAATACCCTGGGCGGCACCTGTCTCAATGTGGGCTGTATTCCTTCTAAAGCTTTATTGGATAGTAGCGAACACTATCACCAGGCTTTACATCAGTTTGGAGCACATGGGATCAATGTAAAAGAAGTTGCCATCGATATGCCTCAAATGATCAAAAGAAAAAATGAGGTGGTAGATCAAACATGCAAAGGAGTTGCCTTCCTGATGAAAAAAAATAAAATCAATGTGATCTATGGCACTGCCGCTTTCTTAAATGAGCAGGAGATACAAGTGACAAAGTCAGACGGCAGTACTGAAAATATCATTGCCGAAAAGATAATCATCGCTACTGGGTCCAAACCCATCACTCCCCCTTCATTTAATTATGACAAAAAAAGAATCATTACCAGCACGGAAGCCCTTAACATAAACCAGGTCCCTGGACATATGGTGATTATTGGAGCCGGGGTTATCGGATTGGAAATGGCATCTGTATATTCCAGATTGGGCACCAAAGTTGAAATAGTGGAGTACTTAGATCATATACTTCCCGGTATGGACAAAGAATGTGCAAAAGAATTAAAAAAGGTATTGGAAAAAAATGGCATAGTGTTCCATCTCAATCATGCAGTGAGTAAGGTTTTGGCCGAACAAGATAAAGCTGTGGTCTATTTTAAGTCTAATGAAACTCAGGAGGAAAAAACAATTAGTTCGGATTATTGCCTGATAGCTATTGGAAGAAAACCTTATACTGAAGGATTAAATGCAGATAAAGCAGGTATCGCATTAGATGAAAAAGGCAGGATAATTATTGATGATCATTTCAAGACAAATAAGGCCAATATCTATGCTATAGGCGATGTAGTACGCGGCGCTATGCTTGCTCATAAAGCAGAAGAAGAAGGAGTGGCTTTAGCAGAAATACTGGCAGGACAAAAACCACACATTGACTATAATTTAATTCCTGGAGTAGTCTACACCTGGCCTGAATTTGCCTCAGTCGGGCAGACTGAAGAAAAACTTAAGCAATCAGGCCGAGAAATCAATATTGGCAAATTCCCATTTAAAGCGCTGGGCCGTGCGAGAGCCAGTATGGACCTGGATGGATTGGTAAAAATCATTTCGGATAAAAAGACCGACGAAATTCTGGGTGTACATATTCTCGGGCCTCGCGCAGCCGATATCATTATGGAAGCTGTGACTATAATGGAATTCAGAGGATCAGCAGAGGATATTGCACGTATTTCACATCCTCATCCTACCTTTTCTGAGGCAATGAAGGAAGCCGGGATGGCAGCATGGACGGGTAAGGCAATGCATACCTAAGCTATGACTAGTGGTAAGTTATATTTGGTTCCAACTTATCTGCATGAATCTAATGCTCAAATATTGCTAAATGATAATGTACAGATTCTGACGGCTATCCGCTATTTCGTTGTAGAAGATATCCGAACTGCCCGAAGGTTTCTAAGATCCGTTATCCCGGATTTTAATATAGACGGCTCTACCTTTTGGGAGATTGACAAACACGCCTCCAATCCGGATTTCCATCTAGCAATTGATACGTTGAGAGCAGGCAACAGGGTGGGGCTTCTCTCTGAAGCAGGTTGCCCAGGTATTGCTGACCCTGGAAGTCAATTGGTACTGGAAGCTCATAAATATAATATACCGGTGGTACCCTGGATAGGACCTTCTTCTTTATTACTAAGTATGATGGCCAGTGGTATGAATGGCCAGGGATATACCTTCCATGGTTATTTGCCTGCAAAACAAGGCGCTGAATTAATCAAAAAAATAATACAACTGGAAACCGATTCAGAAAAGACGGGGTATGCCCAACAATTTATAGAGACTCCCTACCGTAACCAGGCTTTATTTGAATCGTTATGCAAACATTTAAAAAGTACCACTCTATTATGTATAGCGACTGATCTTACAGGGACCAATGAATACATAAAAACAAAATCGATAGCCCAGTGGAGAACGACTGTTGTCGAATTGAATAAAAGACCAACTGTATTTATACTTCAGTGTCCATAAAATTGTATTTTCATGGTGCTATAATCAGGAGCCCCGATTGATCAATATGAATCTTTATCAAAAAGTGAATTGCAAGACTTTATGCTTAGTCGTTTTTTTCTTCGCATTGCTTGCCTCTGTAAAATTATTTTCACAAAAGCCTAACGTAATCATTGTTTACGCAGATGATCTCGGATATGGTGATCTCAGTTGTTATGGAGCCACCAAAATAAAAACCCCAAATATTGACAAACTTTCCAAAAAGGGTATTCGATTTACCCGGGCTTACTCCAGTTCAGCTACCTGTACACCTTCAAGGTATTCTCTGATGACCGGAAGATATGCATTTAGAAAGTCGGGCACCGGAGTCTTGCCGGGTGATGCTGCATTAATCATTGATTCTCAAGAAACCACTCTGCCAGGTATTTTCAAACAAGCAGATTACCATACCGCCATCGTCGGAAAATGGCATTTGGGACTGGGTAATAGTGTGCAAAAAAATTGGAATGAAAAAATCAGTCCCGGGCCTAATGAAATTGGCTTTGACTATAGTTATATTTTTCCAGCTACAGCCGACAGGGTACCCACCGTATTTATAGAAAATGGGGAAGTTGAAGCCTTGGATAAATCAGATACGATTCGTGTAAATTACCAGGAAAAAATTGGAAATGAACCTACAGGTAAAGAAAACCCGGAATTATTAAAATTAAAAAGTGCTCCCAATCACGGTCATGATCAAACTATAGTAAATGGAATCGGCAGGATAGGTTATATGACAGGCGGGCAATCTGCTCGTTGGACGGATGAAGAAATATCCACTACTTTCCTGGCTAAATCATTAGAGTTTATAGAAAATAATAAAAACCATCCCTTCTTCTTATTCTTTTCACTTACTGAACCTCACGTGCCTCGTATGCCAGCAACTATGTTTAAAGGTAAATCCGGACTAGGACTCAGAGGTGATGCTATATTACAAATAGACTGGACTATCAAACAACTTATGGAGAAACTTGAATATTTAGGCATCCATAAAAATACCATTGTCATACTGACCAGTGATAATGGACCTGTATTGGATGATGGATATGAAGACGGGGCTGTAATTCAACTCAATGGCCACACCCCTTCTGGCATACTGAGAGGCGGCAAGTACAGCATATATGAAGCAGGAACCAGGATACCTTTTATAGTGCATTGGCCTCAAAAAATAAAATCAACATATGTATCTACAGCTTTGATATCCCAGGTAGATTTTATGGCTAGCTTTAAAGAGCTTTTAAAAATCAAACACATTGATAAAAAGACAGATAGTGAAAACCATTGGTCTGCATTTATCGGAAAATCAAATAAAGGAAGAGATAAACTGATACTACATGCGGGTACTTTGGCATTGATATACAATGATTGGAAATACATTCACCCATCTGGTGGTCCGATGATGTCCATACTGACCAATATTGAGCTAGGAAACAGGCCCTATCCACAATTATATGATTTAAATAATGACCCGGGGGAAAAGGTCAATTTAGCGAGCAGACATGTGGATAAAATGAAAATGATGGAAGCCGAATTAGTGAAAATTAAATCTGATAAGAAGTAAAAATGGGTAGAGCAATTAATTTTTATCATTAACATTAATAATTGGATACGGAAGAGCTGATACATGGTACGATTCCAATCCACTTTACAAACCGGCTTGAATCAATTGTTGCCTTTATCGACTTGCTGCATAGAAGAATTCTCAGTACTCAATTTAACCTTATTTTTTATTAACACGTTGATTTTCATATAATTACCTACGTAATATACTACATTTGTTCAATCTAAAATTGCGTTTAAATCAAAGTCAGCCCAATTGGTCTTATCTTTGTTAATAGTCTAATCAATTTAAAATCTATGGCTGTGAGTCGAATATCTGAAGAACAACTTCAACGAGATGGTTATTTACATATTCATGTTGATCCGGATGTAGATTTGATTTCAGAGATTAAAAAACTAAAGAAAGAAAAGAATGCCGTGATCCTGGCTCATTATTATCAGGAATCGGAGATCCAGGATATAGCCGATTACATAGGCGACAGTCTTGGTCTGTCACAGCAGGCTGCAAAAACCGAGGCTGACATCATTGTGTTTGCCGGGGTGCATTTTATGGCAGAGACAGCCAAGATATTATCTCCGCATAAAAAAGTATTATTACCTGATTTAAAAGCCGGATGTTCATTGGCTGATTCTTGCCCTCCTCATTTATTCAGGAAGTTCAAAGAAAAGTATCCTGATCATATAGTAGTGAGTTATATCAATTGTACAGCGGAACTGAAGACCCTTACGGATATTTGCTGTACATCTACTAATGCGATGCATGTAATCAACAGCATACCAGAAGATCAAAAAATTATATTCGCACCCGATATCAATCTTGGCAAATACCTGGTGAAAAAAACAGGTCGTGATATGGTACTGTGGAATGGATCGTGTATGGTACATGAAATTTTTTCACTCGAAAAAATTACTAAGCTCAAAGAAAGGCATCCAAAAGCGAAATTCATAGCACATCCCGAATGTGAGCCGCATATCCTGGAGATGGCTGATTTTATTGGAAGCACTACAGGACTTTTAAAATATACAATTTCTGACGCTGCCGAAGAATATATAGTGGCTACGGAAGCAGGTATACTCCATCAAATGGAATTAAAATCACCACATAAAAAATTCTATCCTGCTCCACCCAACAACCAATGTGCATGTAATGAATGTCCGCATATGAAACGGAATACATTGGAAAAATTATATGTATGTATGAAATATGAATTGCCTGAAATCATATTGCCTGAATGGGTAATAAAAGAAGGTAGAGCCTGCATAGATAGAATGCTGGAGATCAGTAAGCAAGCAGGATTGGTAGGCTGAAAACAATTCCCAAGTTCACAGACCGGGAAATAAAAAAAACTATTACTATAAATTCCTAAGTTCAAATTGATGATTTTTTACCTATTTGGTAGTAGATGACTCAGAGGTGTTGGGAAATTCTAATGAGTAAAAATAGTATCCATTATATCATTCTATAAGTAATAATCATTTCATCAATTTTAAAATTTTAATTGCTGCTTCGGCCAGATTAGTTCCCGGTCCAAAAATGGCCAATACACCCATTTTATACAATTCATTATAGTCATCCACTGGAATGATACCACCAGCGATTAGTGCTATTTCCATTCTATTGTATTTTTTCAGCTCGACCATTAAATCCTGGATTAATATTTTATGAGCACCAGCCAATGTGGATATTCCGATAAAATGAACATCATTTTCAATGGCTTGTTTTGCGGTTTCAACAGGCGTTTGAAATAAAGGGCCGATATCTACATCAAATCCCAGATCCGCAAAACCTGTAGCAATGATTTTTGCTCCCCGATCATGGCCATCCTGGCCGAGCTTTGCGATTAATATCCTTGGGCGACGACCCTGTTTTTTTTCAAAAACATGCACTGCACGTAATGCACCCGCAAAATATTTGTTTTTCATGCTTTTACTACCATAGATATTTATTGTCGAAGATAATGGAGCCTGGTATCTTCCGTATACATTTTCAATCGCAGAAGATATCTCACCAAGTGTGGCATTAGCCGTGGCTGCTTCGATGGCCGCTGCCAATATATTATGCTTATTATCCCGACAGGCTCTTTCGATTTTTTTCAGTGTTTTTATGGTTGCTTTTTCATTCCGCTCTGTTCTGACTCTGGCTATCCTTTCAATTTGTTCTGCCAGCACTTTATTATGATCTATTTGAAGTACCGGGGTGTTCTCATCGAGATTCGGTTTAAATAAATTTAGTCCTATTATTTTTTCTTCACCACTGTCGATTTTTGCTTGTTTTAGAGCAGCGCATTCTTCAATTTTTCTTTTTGGATAACCCATGCTTATCGCATTCGTCATACCACCCATTTCTTCTATTTCAGCAATGATTTTTTGAGAATTTTCGACTAATTCACGCACCAGATTTTCAATGCAATGTGAACCTGATAAAATATCAGTCCAGTTTTCAATACCAATTTTTTGTTGAAATACTAATTGAGTATCTCTTGCTATGGCTGCTGTTTCAACCGTAGGTAAACTGACCGCTTCATCCATCGAATTGGTATGTAATGATTGAGTACCTCCCAAAATTGCGGCTAAAGCTTCAATGGCAGTACGGCCGATGTTATTATCAATGTCATTGGCAGTCAGAGACCAGCCTGAGGTTTGACAATGCATACGCAACAATTTAGATTTCTCCGATATAGCACCAGCTTTTTCAACTAAACCAGCCCAGAGAATTCGAGCTGCTTTCAGCTTAGCCACTTCTATCAGAAGGTTCATTCCTATTCCAAAGAAAAAAGAAATACGTGGCGCAAAATCATCCAGATTTAATCCTGCTTTTTTGCCATACCTAAGATATTCATATCCATCCGCCAACGTAAATGCCAATTCCAGGTAAGGGGGCGCACCTGCTTCGAGCATATGATAGCCACTTACGCTGATGGCATTGAAGCGGGGCATGTATAATGAAGTATATTTAAATATGTCGGTAACCAATCGCATAGACTCTGCCGGAGGATAGATATAGGTGTTCCTTACTAAAAATTCCTTAAGGATATCGTTTTGGATAGTGCCGCTGAGTAAGGAAGGATGAATCCCTTTTCTCATGGCCGTAACGATATAAAAAGCCATGATGGGTATTACGGCTCCATTCATAGTCATCGATACAGAAACCTGGTCAAGAGGTATACCATCAAATAAAGTATCCATGTCTTCAACCGTATCTATGGCTACTCCTGCTTTTCCTACATCTCCTTTTACCCTGGGATGATCAGAATCATAGCCCCTGTGAGTAGCGAGATCGAAGGCCACACTCAGTCCTTTCTGACCAGCCTTCAGGTTGGCTTTATAAAATACATTGCTATCGCTTGCAGTCGAAAATCCGGCATATTGCCTGATAGTCCAAGGCTGTCCCAGGTACATACTGGCATATGGGCCAGCACTATAAGGATTTATCCCGGGATAATATTCATCCTGCGAAATAGGTCGTGAAGCTATGGCAGGATCAAATTTGATCTTTTTAAACTCAGGCATGTTCAGGATTTTTTTCTTTATTCATATCATGGTTGGCATATAAAAAGAATAAGACAAATGAAACAAATACGGAAGTATACATTAAATACGAATACGGCAATATCAATACATTGTAAAACACCACCAGCGAAAGCTTAAGAAAAGCAGGATAATAAAATGAATGATGGTATTTTCTTACCATGGCCATCATACCTACTGCCACTAAGATCAATAAAAAAACCTGAATATAAAAAACATATTGTACATGTTCGAATCCGATTAAAGGCATAAGGCCAATGCCATCATTTAAAACATCCTGATATTTAGCAGGGTTTTCTTTAATATTCTGAATATAAAGAGATGATAATCCGAATAAATTACCCAGGTGTGACCATGCCCTACCTGCAGTAAGTAAGATAGATCCGCTTATGAAACCAATACTGAGATATTTCTTCCATTCTGCTTTGTGATTCATGATAAAAAGACAAACGGCTAACGAGGCAATAAAAAAGATTCCGGAATACCTGCTTAAAATACAACAAGCCGCCACGATCGCGGTTCCATAAAAATGCTTTTTATAGATAAGAAAAGTAAGCAACATATAATATCCGTACACTACCCCCTCTTCTGATAATGTAAAAGTTTCATGCCTTCTATAAAGTATAAAATCAAAAAACAGGCCAAGGAGTACAAAGATCAACCAAGATAGGACAGATGATTTTCTATATAAAATGATATAGCATAAGGGGATAATGGTAAATGCATAACCTATCCACCGCATATCAAATTGCAGCAATACCGCCGGCACATACGGCAAATACAAAGCTGGTAAATAAACGGGCATCACGCCTGACCATATCTCAGGTATAAAATTATAAACGGGAGAAAATGACAACCAACGTTCGCACATGGTCTTGATCACCGGCAACATATCTGCATAGTGAAAGTCAATGGCCTGATGTTTAAATAATGTATCTAATTTGGGAACAGACCAAAACACAAGTACCATTACTAAGAATACAGGTACTAATTTTGAATTTCTACTTTTTATGGAATTAGGATACCCTGCGTTAAACATCAATAAATAAAAAATGCCTACACCAGATGTGAGATGAATATATCTGCAATAATCCTTAAGGATATATTCGGTCCAGACAGTAGCTGATAATAGCTCCAATAAAACCAATAAAAACAATAAAATCGTTGTCGTTTTCTGTCGCATCAGATGTTAAATACCGATCAAATATAAAACAATAACTAAGTTTTAAAATATTGATACTGATTATATTAAATCATTTTTGACTGGTGGGTCATGCCCCATTACCATATCGTTAGGGCTTTTTAAGGTTTTTTTAAACCCATTCTAAAAAGGAATGCCTACTTTTGTAGGGCTTACGTATTGAACAGTTTAACTAAATAAATATTTGTTATTGTTTGATACTATGCCAATAAATCTAAGAATCTTTTAGTTTCTTAGCTTACTAATTGAAACGACAAATATTAACCCGGATGCAAGTAAAACGAATCAACAGACTTTTTTCCTTTGTATTAGGTATTGTTTCGGCATTACTTTCACTGCAAGTTCAAGCCAATTCATTTCCTGCCCCAGATATTGCAGAAAAAATGTATAAAGATTTATTTCTGGATCTTTCTGATTCTGAGTTGGAAGCACGCATCATGAAAGTGACCAGTTTATTTGAACCAAAATTCACATCAGAGGTAAAAGGATTTCTCAGAATATATCTTACTTCACGACCAGAATGGACTCAAACCTTATTGGGCAGGACTCATATTTTCTTTCCGATTTTTGAACGAAAGATTGAGGAAAAAGGATTGCCGAATGATATTAAGATAGTAAGTATTATTGAATCGGCTCTTCGCACAGAAGCGCGCAGCCGTGTAGGTGCACAGGGTCTTTGGCAATTTATGCCCGGTACTGCTAAAGACAACGATCTGGTCATCGATAAATATGTAGACGAAAGAGAAGATCCTTATCGCGCCACAGATGCGGCCTTGGAATATCTTACTGATTTATACAATAGATATCATGACTGGGCACTCGCCATAGCTGCCTACAATAGTGGGCCTGGACGCGTAAATCAGGCAATTGCTTTATCCGGAGTAAAAAACTTCTGGCATTTGCGCAACTACCTTCCCAAAGAAACACGGAACTATGTACCTGCATTCCTTGCAGCAAAATACATGATGAAGCATTATCAGGAATATTATCTCACACCCAATATACCTCGATTGGATTTCCAGATTACGAAAGCTTTTAAAATCTATAATGAAATCAGCTTTGCCAAAATAGCTGAGATCACTGGTATATCCAGAGAAGATTTAAATTTTTTAAATACTTCCTATAGAAAAGATTTTATACCCTCCAATACAAAAGGCTTTACCCTGCTGTTACCTGCCCGTGTAGCTCCAAAAATGGAAGCTTACCTGAATAATCTTGAAGGCGGCAGCCATGCCAAACATGAAGAAACCAAACCAGAACCATTTGATAGTACTATGATGGATCAGTTGTTTTATTCCCATGTATTATACGATGTGCAACCCAATGAAAAACTACAAGATATCGCAGACCTGTTTAATGTAGATAAGTACAATATCCGACATTGGAATGGTATGAGCTCGGATGAAATAGATCCTGCCAAGCCGTTGGAAATACACTACGTAAAAAATGAAAACAGGGTCTCCGTTATTGCTAATACCACCAGAAAATTTACCAAAAGAAATAAACTGAATACCGTAAAACTTCCTATAAACTCCATCAGATTAAACTCATCTGTAATAAAAAAATTACCCGAGTTTATTAAGACGGTCGATATCAAAGCCAATAGTCCTTTAAACCTCGATCTTCATGATCACTATAGACTCAGGAGAGGTGAAAGTTTACAGGATGTCATGCGTAAGTTTCCAAATCTGACCTTGGAACAAATCCAATCTTCACTACTTACTCCAAGTCAAAGTAATTCAATAGTGGTGAGCGTGGGCAATGGTAAATCCTGAATAAACACCTTGTCGCCTAAAAATAAAAGTGAGTCTTTGTAAGATTGAATTCTCTGCATTGCAGTGGTAATGTTGAAATCAATTACAAAATTTCCCCATTGTCAGATTACTTCATGGGTCATTGATTAATGTGGCCTAAAGGTGTTCCGTCTCGTTTACATCATATTAACACTTGTTTTAATATGTTTTAACCTTTTTACAAATCACAGATAATCAACACATTAGAATTTTATTTAATATCTATTATCTACCAGTTAACAGACATTGGCACAAAGTTGGCCTTAGACCAACTAAATAATTTCTGATATGAAATTTTATCTACAAACCTAGAAAATTAGTTTAATGATGAATCTGAGATTGACAAAAGCCGTATTGATCCTACTTATGTTTACAAATGCCTTACCAGCATTTACTGAAGAAAATGGCCGCATGATTAATTATATTGAACAATATAAGCAACTGGCCATACAGGAGATGCAACGTACCCAAATACCAGCCAGTATCAAACTAGCTCAGGCCATTCTCGAATCACAAGCCGGTGCCTCTACATTGGCGACCAAGGCCAATAACCATTTTGGCATCAAATGCGGTGATAGATGGACCGGTGAAACCTATTACATCAAAGATGATGATTACGACCGTAATGGTAATCACATTCAATCATGTTTTAGAGTATATGCTGATCCAGCAGAAAGTTTTGTTGCCCACAGCAGTTTTATTACAGGAGAAGGCAGGACTACAAACAGGTATGCATCATTGTTTTTGTTGCCTCGCGATGACTACAAAGGTTGGGCAGAAGGTTTGCAAAAAGCCGGTTATGCCACTCATCCTTTGTATGCAAGAAGATTGGTCAATATTATAGAGAATTACAAACTCTATATGTTTGATACTAAGAATACCTATCGGACTCCTGAAGCGCCTCCGGGTTTTTTTATGGATAAATACAAATCCCCTTTCACCAAAGTAAATGGATTGAAGAGTGTTTATGTAGATTATATGGCGAGTCCTGCAGAGATAGCTATTGATTTCAATGTGCCCCTGGATCTTATCATGAAGTACAATGAAGCGTTGGAAAGTAAAACCACACCAATCAGTACACCGATGTATGTTTTTCTCGAAAAGAAAAAGAAAAAGTCATCGGATAAGATCACCTATCACTTAGTAAAGCAGGGCGAAACCATTGAATCCATATCCCAGGCCTATGGAATACAATCAAAATATTTATACCGAAGAAACAGGATAGATAAAGGGAGTCAGCCGGCTGTTGGCTCCAAAATCTATCTTAGCCGCAAATCAAAATATGCACCTCCTATTGCAAATGAATATACAGAGCCAAGCCAAACTGTGACCATTAATACTCTAATAACTCCTGAAACACCAGTTCCTGCTGCACCTATCGAAAGCAATGAAAACAATCTGAAGACCGTACGTACACCTCTGGAACAAACTTTTAATACCAAAGAAAACAAAGAAGAACCAACTGAACCATCAACTTACACCGTAATGGAAAAAGATACATTATTCAGCATTGCCCGTAAGTTTAATACTACTGTGGCAGCTATCAAAGAACTAAACCAACTCAGCCAGGATCAAATAAAAATCTCCGAGTGAGATAATATATAACACATGTTGAATTAAACATTTAGAACATAGAAAATGAAATTGGATAAGGACTAATAGAATTAATGAGGCATAACCCTAAAAATACATAAGATGTACTCCCCCCAAGACGAGAGTATGCAAAACCAACCTGAATAAGCTTCTGCCCCCAGCAGGAGC
The DNA here is from genome assembly GCA_044227925.1 of Saprospiraceae bacterium. Classification (GTDB taxonomy): domain Bacteria; phylum Bacteroidota; class Bacteroidia; order Chitinophagales; family Saprospiraceae; genus JADJLQ01. Next base: position 16,423 of record JBGAVW010000082.1, read on the forward strand.
TTTTTTGATTTTGGGGGGAAGGCCTAATTTCCTGGGTTACACGCCGGAGTTTAAAATGAGTTAGAGTGGATAAATTAAAGGTAATGGAAGAGTAGTTTGTGATATGAGGTATTTACCAGGCGTCGAAAAATACTGATAATAAGACCAACGAAATATATTTATTTCATAAATCCCATTTTTTGTAATTTTAGTCAAGCAAGTCTCCGGGACTTAAAACACATTCTTTTAACCTAAATCAATTACTATGAGGGTCATTTATATTCTCACTTTTTGGTTATTCTTCATCTTCAGCTTTAGTCAAACTGCATTACCCAATCAAATTAACGCTCTGGAAGACAGCCTGGCAAAAGTAAGCGATACTCTAACAAAATCCATTCTATTAAATGAACTCGCCTTTGCTTATTACAGATCCAATGTAGATAAATCCGGTGAGTATGCCATAAAAGCATTGAGCATTGCAAAAAACAATAATTTACCAGCAGAAGAATCCAAAGCCAATCATCAACTAGGTGAATTTTATTTGCGGAAAAATCGACATGACGAAGCAAAATCTGCATTTGAATCTTCTCTTGAAGCTGCCGAAAAATCAGGTACTGAATCTTTGATAGCTACCAGTCAACAAAAGCTGGGTAAATGGTATCAACTAAATAAAAATAATACTAAAGCAATCGAATGGTATGATAAAAGCATCGAAATAAGAAAAAGCATCTCAGATATAGCCGGACTTGCCAGTCTATATAATAATCTCACTTCACTATACCGGAATGAAAACAAACACGATAAAGCATTAGAATATGCTTTGCATTCTCTTGAAATCAGGAGAAAAGGAAATAATACCCGCGATCTGGCGGCTGCTCTGCGTAATGTAGGAAATTGTCATATGCTCATGGGTAATCTATCTGAAGCAGAGAAGATTTATCAGGAAGCACTGCCTATAGTGCTTACCAATAATGATATTGAAGGTATATCGGTCACCCTTAATAATCTGGGAAATGTGAATTACGAACAAGGGGCCTACCCCAAGTCAATTGAATACTGGTTACAAGCCATTCCTTACATTGAAAAATTTGGCGACGCGAAAACCATGGCCATCAATGACTATTATTTATCCAAAAGTTACGGGGCTATTGGTGATTTTAAAAAAGCGAGTGAGTTTAATTTAAAAGCAATTTCTAATCTGGAAAAAAACAGAAATGCAACCAATGATGAATTATTAGCCAGAGCTTACCAGCAGCAATTGCACATACATGTCGTATATGGAAATGAAGATGCATTGGAATGGTATGATAAACTGCTGGCCATAAATCCTTCTAATTTTATCAAAGCAAGTGCTTTTTTAGATCTTGGAGCCTGGTATAACACCCGTAAGGACTACCAGAATCTACTTAAATATTCTCTGCAAAGTTATGATTTACGAAATGAAGCAGATCCGATCACCCGTGCCAGCTCAATAGGCCAGTTAGGTATCGCCTATTATCAGAATAAGATGGATGATAAAGCATTACCCTTGCTGGAGGAAGGTATCAATGAATTAAAAAAATCCAATTCCTCTTTTAATCT
>JBGAVW010000083.1:0-17697 GCA_044227925.1 Saprospiraceae bacterium
TATATACAACCCGCTGTCGGGTAGGATGAAATACTGATTCACAAGCGGTATTTAAAATACTCTGTGGCCAGTATAGACTTAACAGACTTAATAAATCATAGAAACCAAAATGAAAGTATACTTTAACAGACGACATTTAAATAGACTATTTTGGTTTGTAATAGCGCTATTAAGTGCCTACTATCTCTACCGTGGCATTAAATACCGGTTTTTTACAGAAGGCAATCTATCAACAAATGTCATTTGGTATTATGCGCATTTAGTGACGGCTATTGCACCACTACTCCTCGGACCTTTTCAATTCTGGACATGGCTTAGGGTTAATCATAAACGCATTCACCGGACATTAGGAAAAATTTACCTGGTTGGTTCACTTTTGGGTGGACTGACAGCGCTTTACCTTGGAGTATCAATTGAATTGGAGGGCTCAAAGGTTCCACTTTTTCTTCTTTCGACAACCTGGCTATTCATGACCACTGCAGCATGGATTACCATCAGGAATAAAAACACTATTGGACACAGACTATTTGTAATCAGAAGCTATGCGCTAGCTATGGTATTTGTTTTTCTCAGACTGGTTGGAGACATTCCACAAGAAAAACTTTTCTTTTTTATAAAATCACCTGAAATACGAGACACCACGCTGGAATGGATCAGTTGGATTATTCCCTTGTTGGTAATTGAATTGATTTATTCATGGATACCATTATTGAGGAATAAAAAATGAAAGCTAAGCATCATACAAGAGAGGCCCTTTAACAATTAACGTTCTTATGGTAAAAATCCTGACACTTTACTTATTAGTTTCTTTATTACTCCTGCAATCTTCTTGTGGACAAAATACGACTACGAGAAATAAACCAGGAAATGGAGGGGCGGAAATACTTCTATGGACAGCGGACTGGAGTGCCGATGATAAAAGAATTGCTGTGGGTGGCGATGATAGTTTATTAAAAATTTACAACAGTAAAAATTTAGAACTACTTAAAGCCTATCGACTTAAAAGCATGATACGGCAAGTAAGTTGGCACCCCGCCAATATTTTTTTAGCCATAGCAACTAATGACGATGAAGTATGCATTTTAAATACAGAGACAGAAAAATTCATTAAACTAAACGGAATAACTAATGGAGCAAGAGGAATTGATTGGAATTTCAATGGTCAGCTTCTTGCAACTGCTGATAATGATGGGCTGGTTAAAATTTGGGACTCAACAGGTAATTTACTTCGGACTATAAAAAAAGAAGACAACAATAGCTATTTTTCTATTGGTTGGCATCCAGGTAAAAATATTATCGCAGTTAGCGGAGATGACATAAGAATTATGGACACGATGGGTACAACATTAAAGGTAATCAGACATAGAAAAGAACAGACAGGAGTATTGACCATTAATTGGCATCCATCTGGGGAATTTTTTGCAACAGGGGATTATGGGCACTACAAAGAAGGCATAAAATCCATTATTCAGTTTTGGAAACCTGATGGGACGCTGACCAAAACGTTATATGGAAGCAAGGCAGAATACAGAAACATCAGATGGAATAAATCAGGAACTCTTTTAGCTTCGGCCAGCGATGCTCTTCGTATATGGAATACAAATGGAAAATTAGTATGTATAGGAAAATCCAAAGACTTGTTGTGGGGGCTGGATTGGAATAGCCAATCTGAAAAAATAATCACTTCAAGTATCTCGGGAAAAGTTAAGATTTGGAATGCCAATGCCAAATTAATAGCTGATGTTACTGAATAGAAACATGAGCTTAAGTGGACAATGCTGGCCACATAATATGTACGAATGCCTAACATTTGGAAAAGCAAGTAAAGCCTGCTAGAATCAAATAAATTAGTAAATATTCATTTGTCTTAGTCTCCTTCAGTTTGATAGCGGCTTTCCAGTTCCTACAGGGCAGGCTGGTCATATCGTTGGATAAATATCCTGGCATGAAACCCGCAAAGCGATTCAATGCCTTAGAAATTTAAATCTTATTTTTGTAAACAAAGGCGGCATTCATCTGCTTCCTATTATGTTAACTGCCATGGTGATATCCCTCGCACTGTATAAAAATGGATATTAAAATAAGACAAGAAATAAAGGATGACTTTACCGAAGTTTTTGAACTTGTTCGTCGTGCTTTTGGACAAAACGACGAAGCCAAATTGGTGGATGCATTAAGAAATAATCCGACCGCTTTTGTTCCTGAACTTTCTTTGGTAGCAACAAATGAAAACAATATCGTTGGCCACATTTTATTTACTAAAATCAAAATAATAGCCGACAACTTAACCGAATTTGACAGCTTAGCACTTGCACCAATGGCTGTTAAACCGGATATCCAAAAAAACGGTATTGGCGGACAATTAATCAAGGCAGGACTTGACATAGCCAGAAAATTAAATTTCAAATCGGTTATGGTTTTAGGTCATAAACACTATTATCCAAAATTTGGTTTTGAACCGGCAAGCAAGTGGCGTATACAATCTCCGTTTGATGTACCAATGGAAGTATTTATGGGAATTGAACTTATTGATGGGGGACTTGAAAATGTAAGTGGAACGGTCAACTATCCGAAAGAATTTGATAAATTTAAATAAAGGAGAAACCACTAAAAGTCAGTCTTTTTAGTGCGACGCTCAAAAAATTAAACGTTGAATGAATACAGTAATTTTAATTTGTGGGTTTTATAATATTGGCTTTGCAATTTTTCATATATCGTTTTGGAAAATGTTTAAGTGGAGCACTGATTTAAAAAAACTAAGTTTTGCAAATAAGGCGGTAATGCAACTTTTGAATATTCAAATCATGTACTATTTCGCATTTGTAGCGTTCATTTGTTTTGCCCTGCCGACAGAACTACTCACAACAAAATTGGGAAACTATTTTTTACTTGGAAACTCACTTTTTTGGTTGGTACGAACAATTCAACAATTCGTTTTTTTAAGAGCAAACCATTATAAAATTCACATTTTGACGACTATATTTATAGCCGGCACCATACTTTTTGCACTGCCCCTATTAATGAAATGACGGAAGAACAACAAACCGCTAACAACATAAAATACGGTGCGTATGCCAATGATTACTGAATGCGAAAAAATCAGGAAGACTTAATAATAATGAAGAAATACTATTTCAAGCCAAGGCAATTTGAATTTTATCGCAACAAAACAATATATGAATTGGTGGGAATCAAATTATTCAAAAAGTATTTGCCATGTACAGGCGATATTGCCAGAAAATGGAGAGGCATCATTCAAATTAAACTTACCCAATCCGATCGGACAACCGAATTGTGTCGATACGAAATAGAAACCAGAAAAAACGAATTAAGACATATCCTGGGAACAATCCTTTGTGTTGGATTGATCTTCATCATAGATAAAAAACTTAGTTTTTTTGACATTTGTTTTCTAACCTGCTTAAATCTTTATGTAAACATTTATCCTATTTTTCTTCAACGATACAATAGAATCCGAATTATTAAAGTTTTATTAAACAATGGACAAAAAAGCCCCTACGACGAATAAGGGCCGCTTCCAACATTTATCAAAAAATATTAGTGAGTTGAAACAATCTAAGTTGTACTCTTCTATAATTCAACCCAAATGAATAAACGGGGATGAATTAATAACCTGGAAGGAAGTAAAAAAATTAGTGGACATTAAATAAACATATAAATTGGAATTACATAATGGTATAAACACGGTACACGCCAAAACACGAAAGGAATGGCGGAGATGGTTAGAGAAAAATCAATAATCGGAAAAATTTGTTTGGCTAATCATTTACAAAAAGGAGAGTAATACTCCCAGCGTTTATTATCCCGAAGCCGTGGACGAAGCGTTGTGTTTTGGGTGGATAGACAGCAAAGCCAACAAACGAGACAAAACAAGTTATTATCAATTTTTCTCACGGAGAAACCCGAAAAGTAAATGGAGTAGAGTAAACAAAGAAAAAGTTACTAATCTCATAGAGCAAGGACTGATGCAACGTGCCGGTTTCGAGATGATTGAAATTGCCAAACAGCTCGGAACGTGGACCGCATTGGACGAAGTAGAAAACATAACCATTCCTGAAGACTTACAAGAACTATTTTTAAAAAACAAGACTGCATTTGGTAATTGGGAGAATTTTCCTCGTTCTTCAAAAAGGGGTATACTGGAATGGATAGTGAACGCTAAAAAACCAGAAACACGACAAAAAAGAATTGAAGAAACAGTATCCCTTGCTGGGAAAAATGTAAAAGCAAACCACTACCGACAATGACAAATAAGGGCAGTCGCCAACATTACGGTATGTGTTATTTAGTTTGAAAGGAGGCAATTGCTTTCACCGGAACCTACCACTTCGTTAATTCCATTGGATAATATCAAATAGAGCTGGAAAGAAGGCTGATGGACGACGGCGCAACAAACACAAGCCACCAACATAAAAATATCCGTTTGAATTTGACGGGATGAGAAAAATGCGATTGATAAAAGCAAGAGGGTAAATCTTACCCCTGACTTTTGATCAAAGGCATATTTTTCAGTATTTTTGACCTTGTTGTAAAAACGATTTTCTCTGCCGACCAATACCGTTATTAGTATTGGTAGCAAAGTCAAACTACAATTAGAGGACTTATAGCTCACGCATGACTATTTACGAATTACAGGTGACCCATTTTACATATTCGTTTGACGAAGTGAATAATACTGAAGAACAGGGAAAAACAACCAACAACCAATAAATCAATGATACTAAAAAGGATCCTACCAAAATATCATAAGTATCTACCTGTAATTGCTCTTGTATTATCATCCATTGCGATTTCAATAAGGTCTAGTAATGGGAAAATTAATTTAGTATTGCACAATTACCCAGTCCTTATCTTTTTAATGGTGGTAGTCAGCACATCCCTGGTCGCAATCTATTTTCATTTCAATACAAGAAAAATTTTAAGCCTTTCAAATCAAATTAAAGAGCATTCTAAAATTGCAAGTAAAGGGATAGATACTCAACTTAATGGAATGACGGAGAGACAAAGAGAAGTGTATAACTTGATTGTTTCGGGAAAGACAAATAAAGAAATAATGACCGAGCTATTTATAGAACAAAGCACACTCAAATCACACATTAATCAGATATATAAAAACATTATTTGTTTAAATTGATGCCAACAGGGAAATTTGTGCTTAATAAATTTTCACTCAAAATCAGATGTTTATGAAAAATTACTTATTGTATTTCGCTATGTTTCTGTTAATCCTTTGTTTACCATTCAGTGGTAATGAAAAAGGAGTTCGTTGGTTATGGGCAGACAGTACTTTACTACCTCTGACATTAATATTTATTTCATTAATGTGTATTGGAATCTACCTGTACGAAAAAGAAAGAAAGATAAAATTAATAAAGAAAAACGATCGCTAACGTTTACGATAACATCAAGCCGCATATAAAAGTTTGTTCCGTTGCCCGGGAAGCCCTCCCCTAAAATCGGAGACAAAGACAAAAACGTTAAAAGGCCTGCCGATAGACCGTTTGATTCATTCCAAATCAGAAATAGGTATTTCAATTTTTCAGAATAGGATCTTACGGACTGAAACCGTATGGAGTTTTTCTATATGGTGTTTCCCCCGATTGACAGGATAGGTGCACCAGTAATCAAATAAATTTTACTAATCCGATTTTGACCCCTGAAATAAGCCTGTCTTACCTCCATTTTAATTTTGCTATGTCAATCATGACAAATATCGAGCAAAATGCAAAAGACATCAATTGTAATGCCATGTGGGTGACAGGGCTAACAGTCGCTGACTGGTACCATATTTTTTTTGAAAGCCCAATGGAAGTACCAGAAGGATTAAATAATTAAGCAGATCTGCGTAGGAGATTAAGCAGATTTTCTGATATCCATCATATACGGTTGGATTTATTTTTACCGCATCAAAAATTTACTCCAATGAAAAAGGTATTAAAATGGATAGGAATAATACTACTGGGTATCCTTCTTATTGGTACCCTTGTTGCATTTTATTTAAAGTCAAAATTTGAAAACCTGGACAAACGAAGTTTTAGTTATAACCCCAAAATGATACAGATACCGTCTGATAGTGCCTCATTGGCCAGAGGCAAGCTGTTATCTGTGGGTTGCCGGGAATGTCATGGCCCAGACCTGGGTGGTAAAGACTTTTTTAATGATCCGGCTTTTGGCTATATGTCGAGTCCTAATCTTACCCCAGGAAAAGGATCGGCTACTGAAAAATATACAGATAAAGACTGGCTCAATGCATTACGCCATGGTATAAACCCTGCCGGTAAACCATTGATGATAATGCCTTCTGAATCCATAGGCCTATTAAATGATATTGACCTGGGGGCTTTGATAGCTTATTTAAAATCAGCTCCTCCGGTGGACAAACCTAGAGGGCCTACTCATTTTACATTTATGGCAAGTGTAATGGCTGGTTCAGGTTTATTTGGCAATTTATACCCACATGATATTATTGAGCACAATGCCATGGAAAAAATTGAGACCATTCCTGTTTCTGCCTTGCCTGTATATGGTGAATACCTCACAAAATTTCATGGCTGTAAAACATGTCATGGAAAAAACTTGAATGGAGGCCTGCATCCGGACCCCGTTTTTCCTCCTGTACCCAATATTACAACCCAAGGCAATTTCGGTAAATGGACATTGGAACAATTTAAACAAACACTCCGCACAGGTACCACTCCCGAAGGTAAAATAATGGATTCCAAATCTATGCCCTGGGCAGGTATTGGAGTACATACGGATACAGAATTGGAAGCTCTGTACAATTATTTAAAATCAATACCTGCAATGGAAAATGATCCGGCATATGATAAAAAAGTAAAGGCGCTGGGTAAAAAATAAATTTCAAAAAGGATATGTTACCAAATCGAAAAATAGTTGGCTTTGTTACCCTCATTTCTGGTGTTATTGGTTTAGTGAGTTATGTCTTAGTATTAATGGCAGTGAATTTCAACTTTGAGTTTTTCAACGACCCATCTCAGATATTCCAAACCGAAGGCAAGAGCAGTCTTTTACTTAAATGGAGCATGATCACTGACCTTTTCGGATATTATCTTTTATTGGTTCCCGTTTTATTCTTTATACATAATTGGATGGAAATGAAAACCACATGGAGTCCTGTATTTACTTTTTGTGGTGCAGCATATATATTCGCTGGAGCATTAGGGGCCTCTATATTGGGAGCTTCTTGGCCTATGTTGATTGATAAATTTGCACTGGCTACTTCTGTTCAACAAGACATGGTAAAATTATCTTTTGAAAATCTTTCATGGATGGTAGGTGATGGTATATGGAATATATTTGATGCATGTATGTTTGGAGTTTGGTTTATAGCTGTTGGAGTATTGGTAAAACGGGAGAATAAGACTTGGGGTTGGTTTACTATTTCAATCGGTACTTTATCGGCTCTTGATTTTATTGGAAATATATTCAACATTAAAATTATTGCAGATACCGCGCTGAATCTGTATTTGGTACTAGCTCCTATCTGGGCTATACTGGCAGGTATAGCTATAAGGCGTAATTATTTGTTTGCCACCAACTGCCCAAATTCAAATTAATTATCTGGAATAAATTATTGTATGAAAAATTCTTTGACTCATATGGAAGACAGTATTCATATACATGCAACTATTGAATCTGTATTTGAATACATCACAAACTTTGACAATACTCACCAATGGCATAAAAACATGAAAAAGGTGGGTTGGATTTCCAAGCCCCCGCAAGGAATGGGATCTACATACGATTGGATTGAAACGTTTGCCGGTATGAAGATGGATATAGGAGGCACTATTACAGAATGGAACCCGCCGTATTCGTTTGCGTGGAAACCTACTACGAGTCCGTACCCACTATCCGGTGGCTGGAGGTTAGTGAAGGAAGGAGATGGGATATTGGTCACCAGGTATTCTGATAATCAGCTTTCGGGAATATACAAATGGTTTCAGTACCTCATGCTGCCGATGGCCAGGAAACAGATAAAAGAAGAAATGAAGGTATTAAAAATGAAAATAGAGGAAAAAAACAAACCAAAGAACATGCAGCTTTGAATATGTGCTTAAAAGTATTTTTTATAGAAAACCATAAATAATAAAACCATGTCTTCAATAGAAATCTTTGCCATCATTGTATTTTTAATTATTTCAATTTTGGGTTTAGCAGGAAGCATATCCTATGCAATAAAACCACTTATTTGTATTCCTATTTTTCGCCAGGTCTTGAATGCCGATTTCGAGCCATTTGTAAAATCAGGAAAACCGCAGGAAACAGGTTTTAAGAAGACGATCTCGTTCCTGGCCAGTACGGTATTGGGAGGTAATTTTATGACCATATTTATTATCTGGGCTGCTTTCAAAGATCATTCTGCTTATGCCTGGTGGTCATTATGGTACTGGCCTATCATGTTTGCCTGGCATTTGGTATTGTATAAAAAATCATATTTCAGTATAGTACAACTTGTTTTTTTCCTGTCGTCTACGATGGCACTTCTGCTCAATAGTCATATTGCTATGGGCGGTTAAATCAAATCGATCCGTTGCTGCTTACCACATTGCTAACAGCTCCTACGCTCAAGACGCCAATGCTTACCAGTTACTACCCAAAGACATAGCCGATATGTTTTTAGCCAAGCCTACTCCTGCAGTAAGTGTAGTTGAGAAAGGCGAGTGGATGATACTCATGCAATCTGCCGGATATCCCAGTGTAGAAGAATTAGCCAGACCCGAACTAAAACTAGCCGGTCTGCGACTAAACCCCAATAATTTTGCTCCCAGCAGGCAGACCTACTTTAATGAATTGACTCTTCGTAATATCAGATGTGATTTGGGGTATTGTAATTCGACATCTTCCAATTTTGCAAATGAAAGTCCAGGAGTTGTTGGGCGAATAAAAATGTATTCCATTTGATACATTGAACCAACCAACAAAAGTATTCTCAATAGTTAAGGAGGATGAAATAACAATGTAAATTTGGCTATTTAAAAAATGAATAACATTCACATGCATAAAGTACAATCAGGGCTGCCGACAATAGTGTTATGTTTCTTCTTTGTTTTCATCGCCCACAGCAGTATGGCTCAACAGACAGAAACGAACTATGATGAATCTAAAGTGCCGATTTATACATTGCCTTCTCTTCTCATCTCTCAAAAAGGAGTAGAGATCACTTCGGCAAAAGAATGGGAGCATACCAGGCGAAAAGAAATACTTCAGCTTTTTGAAGAACAGGTGTATGGAAAAATGCCCAATAAAAAAATACCAATCCGTTTTGAAATTACAGGCACCTCATCCAAAGCACTTAATGGAAAAGCCAAACGAAAAGAAATCACCGCACATTTCGGCACAAATGCTCATTGGCAAAGAAATAGTGATAATCTGAAGCATATGAGAAAAATAGGGTAAATTTATTTCTGATCTTTGCGAAAGATTTTACCAACAAATTATTTATTTAATAGTAATTCAGTGGCAGGGTTTTTATCTATTTAAAAAATGAATTCTATTCACAAGAATAAAGTACAATCAGGGCCGCTGACAATAGTTTTATGTTTCAACTTTGTTTTCATCGCTTGCAGAAATGTGCTAATTAAGAAAAATGAAATATATTTATTTCTGGTATATACGCAAGATAGCGTGAATATGGAGTGTTATACCACATTTATAAACAACACTCGAAGAACAATATGAATTGGAAAAGAATTTCAAATATTGGTTACGTTATGTTACTTTTTGGAAATGGTTGCTCATTGAATAAAGATATTTATGACAGAAATCGATATTCTTATACAGTCGATCTGACCAATATGACTGATGACCAAATACACGTTGAGTTAATTCCTCCTAAACTAATTAACGACAGCATCGAATTCGTATTTCCGGTTTCTGAATTAGCCTATTACAACGATGACTTGAAACATGGCAAGTTAATTTCTAATCTTCAGGTTTATGATGCACAGCGCCACCTTTTAAAGACAAATAAAAAAGCAGACAATAGATGGGTAATCTATGAAGCGAATAGAATTGAAAAGCTTGAATATACTGTAGATGATATTTGGGAAGTTCGTGATAGTCTCTCCTCTTGGCTATCATCTGAGAATATTTTTAATAAAGGAAGCGTCATGCAATTGAGCCCCAATGCCACATTTGGATATTTTGATGGGATCGATCAGCTAGAATTTGAAGTAGCCTTAAAAGTGCCTGAGGATCTTTATCTTGTTTCTGGCTTGCTAAATGCAGAGGCTTCTGATAAAAGTGTTAATATACATGCTACAAATTACATTGAGTTATCAGACTATCCTTTATTATTCATCAACCAAAAACCTGTTCAGTTCAAGATCAGTAATGCCGTTATGGAAGTGGGGGTATATTCTGAACAGGGAAAAATTGAAACAGAATGGGTTGCCAATCAGATAAAACCTGCTATAGAAGCTATTTCAGCTTACTTCAAAGGTAGACTTCCTGTAGAAAAGTACGCTTTCATGATTTATTTTTATTCAGGGAATATTTTTGCAGCCACAGCATCCGAGCATAACACTTCTTCGATATGGGTTCAGCCGGAAGATTGGGATGATAGAATGCTTGGAAGCTCACTGGCTGAAATGATCAAAAACACCGCATTACACGAATTCCTGCATATATATGCTCCGCTCAACATTCATTCCGAAGAAAAGCTTCAGTTTGATTTCGATCAACCACAAATGTCCAAGCATTTATGGTTCTATGAAGGCACTACTACCTATTTGCAAGAACTGATTAAAGTAAATCAGAATTTGGTTTCTGAAGAATATTTCATCACCCGTATCAATGAAATTCTACAAGAGATGGAAGAATATAGAACGGATGTCTCCTTAACAGAAATCAGTAAAGAAACGTATGGAGATCAACTGGGCGATCAGTTTGATAATGTGGAACTAAGGGGCTTTTTGGTGAACATGATACTGGATATTAAATTACGGGAAAAATCTAATGGATTATATGGTTTAAAAAATCTGATTATCGATTTGTGCAATAAATTTGGAAGGAATAAATCGTTTAAAGACGATGCATTTTTCAGTGAGATTTCAGAAATAACTCAATTCCCGGAATTGCTGGACTTTCTTGAAAAGTATGTCGATGGAACGGATTCATTGCCGTTAGAAGAAACATTTAAAAAGGTAGGGTATGAATATAACACCACGACAAACTCAATCACGAAAATGAATAAGCCGACGGATAAACAGGAAATTTTAAAAAATAATTGGCTTCGTCACAGATAAACGAAGCTATTGGCTAAGGATGGGTGAAATGTGTGCTGAACGTTTTGTCCTACTTACCCAATGCATACACTACCCCTTCCAGCAGGGTCATTCTTTTACCTTCTTCATACCATAGTTTATTCTGATTATGATCCAAATCAGGATGTAATGCATTTTTTGTTTCGTTGTATTGAACTTCGGAGCCTCCTATAAGAGGGTAATGAGACGATGTGATAAACTGATCCAGGGTGCCAAATAAGGTATATGCTTTCTCCTCATTTCCTTTTAATTTAAAAAACCAACTTGCCCCCATGACACCGTATAAATGACTTTCCATTTCACCGGATAGCCTGGAATATTCAAGTGATTGGATCAGTGGTTTCTCCGATTCATCCGGTCGGTTTAATTTAATCAATGCATAGCTCACTATCGCCTTGGCGGCCCCTTTCAAACCCTTATATCCTTTTTCCGGAAGCATTTTATACATGGCATGGCCTTTTTCCAATACCTTATTCCAATCTGCCTGGGGATTTAAAAGTTCAAAATTAAATTCAACTATATTTAAAGCACCTGAAATATATCTAATACCATGTTGCATGGCCAATTTTCTGGCTTTTTCAAAATTTTCATACACGATATCCATCCTGTTTATTTGCCGGTAATATTCAGAGCACCATAAATAATACATGCCCAGTGCCATGGGGTCTTTTACTTTATCTGCAAGAAGGAAACCCTTCTCAATTTTTTCAGCTGAACCGGGCTTTTGCAGATAAGAACCATACCCTCCATCAAAAAGGTAAGCATACACGAGGCCCAGATCATCCGGTATGGCTTCCAATATTTTTTCAGCCAGTTCAATATCGCTGAATCCATGTTCAAAATCAAACATAAACAACTGGCAATATCCAGCCCATACCAAAGAGCGCCCTTTGATTACCGGGGCGATCAGATCAGACTTGATTATTTCTTCATTATGCATTCCACATGCTTCTATCCAGTCTTTGCTTTCCGAAAACCCTCCCCGTACTGTCCAATACGGACTCAACAAATAAATTAAATGCCAGGCTTTTTCGTACTCATTTAATTCAAGGAGGATATAAAATGCAGCCCGTATATTCTGATATTCATACTCTATTTTATCCAGCCAGGCTTCAGCAGTGCCTATCCATAAATGCGGATAGGCCTCTGCACAAAGGTCATAAAAATACAGTGCATATCTCTTTTTTGTATGCAATGCATCTGCAGACTTTTCTAACTCCTCGTTGGCATATTCATGTACTGTCTGCAGCATATTAAATCTTGGCTCGGAAGTATGATTTACCAGTGTGGGTTTTATCAGGCTTACATCGAGCAATCTTTCGGTGAGTTCCTCTATATCTATGGTATTGTTTTCATTCTTTAAAATAGTATCAGCCGCTTCCAGGGTCCAGCTCCTTTTAAAAATGCCTAACTGACGAAAAGCCTGTTTTAATTCATCAGATAATAGATTATAACTCCACTCAATAGCAGCCCTGAGAGTTTTTTGTCTTTCGGGCAAATCTCTCATTCCCTTGGATACCAGGTCTAATGTCTTATCGATACGGTTCATCAAAGCCGCAGGCTGAAAAAATTTGGTGCGGGCTGCAGCCAACTCAATAGCCAATGGTAGTCCATCCATGCGGCGACAAATTTCCAATATAGCTTTTGTGTTTTCTTTGTTTAATTCCATTTTCGGATTTACTTCCAGGGACCTGTCTATAAACAATTTTGTTGCAGAATATTGAGCCAGCTGTTCTGATGTTAATTCAGTACTGTCATCGGGAAGCTGTAATGTCGAAAGATTATATATTCGTTCCTGTCGTATATGTAACGATGTACGCGATGTGATGACCAATTTTACCATAGGGCAGTGATTGATAATATCTCCAATTATTTTAATGGCATCTATTACTTGCTCAAAATTATCCAACACAAGTAATGCATTTTTATCTGCAAGAAACTCAATGATGGATTGTTCTACCGCTTGTTTGCCGGCATCTTGTATACCCAATATGCCGGCCATAGTAGTTGCCACCAATTTATGATCGGTAACCGGTGCGAGCGAAATAAAAGCGACTCCATCTGTAAAGCCCTCTTTTACTAAATGAGCCAGGTGAATAGATAGAGTAGTTTTTCCGGTACCTCCAGCTCCTAAAATAGTGATTAACCTGACTTCTTTTTTTATCAATAAATCAGATAGTCTCGTCAGGTCTTCTTCACGACCTATTATCTCTGATCTGATGGCCGGCAATTCTTCCATCTTTTTAAAAATTTTCTCTTCCTCTTCCTCTCCCCCATCCTGCAATAATGCATTCTCAAATATTTCACTCATCAGTACCGACAAGTCATTTTCTATTAGTTTGCCTAATTCTTCCGCATCGGTAAATAGTTGATAACAGGCGGTTTCACTTTTCTCTATATCTTTTAAAAGATTATTCAGTTCTGGTTGCCTTTCATTGGATTTTTTTACATAGATCAGTTTAGGTCTTTTGTTTCCACAAAGCCTATATTCATCTTCGAGACCAGAGATGGAACTGCCGGGAGCGACCCATCCATAACTGTTCCAATATATTCCCAGAAAAATATGACTTTGATCCAGGTAGGCAGAATATAGATCCCTTGGGGGGTGTGGTCTGGCACCGGCTTCAAAAAACACAGGTATCAATCGTAGGTTTTCAATAGCTTCACGAGCAGCTTTTCTTTCTTCAGCCAGTTCGTTTATGGTAGAACTAATAAAGACGCGTACTCTTTGATCCGGAGTTTTTATGATTGCCATATTTTTAATAATATAATTTTCAAAATTACCTGATCATGAACACCATACCAGTGATTTTAATCAGGTAACCTATGTAAATAATAATTTCTCAGCGACAAAACTAGTTGGTAAATAGTATTTTTTAAATACGTGAATCTGCGTAAAGTTTTAAATAATTGAAATTTATTTCGGTTTCCGTACGGATTGGTTCAGGGCTACTCTCAATTCATCTGCATTGCTTGCGTTGAAATATTGACCAACACCGGCTTGTGCTATACATTCCAGGTAAACCAATAAATACATTACGCATAACTGCGTAGTGAATTGAGTGAAACCGCTTAGGATGACAAAGTAAAATTCATAGCAATTTTACAATTCTTTTGGAGAAACACAATGGCAACTATACATAATGTAACAGGGTTTGACCAAATTGATTTTACCATTAAACTATTGATGGTATTTGGTATTATTCTTTCCAACCTAAATAAAAAAGGCAAAAGATTTAATTCTATATAGATAATAAAGCGTATATGATCAAAAATGGATTGTTTTATATATTGATGCTATTTTATTATAATGGATATTCCGCCAATGATACGGTATATACACTAAACCCTGCATTACCAATTCATCCGATAAGGGATTATTCCTATGCTTTCGTAGATTCAACTGGTAAGATTAGCATAGACCATATAGTAAGCGGGCAGTATGATTCATCCTTTTCAACAGTTGATCAAATCAAACTGGCACCAGGCTATGCCAATACCTGGTTTAGATGTAAGGTGACGAGCCTACAACCGGTCACGGACTGGTTACTGATATTTAATGATGATCCTGCTATTGCTAAAATCAATGCAAAACAAAGTTATGTAGATGCCTGGATGCTCGACAGTAAGAAAAATATACTGAGACATGATAAATCAGGGCTTTTGGTGCCCCGATCTCAAAAAAGTTTACATAAATACCCAGGCCTGACCTATTTTCCATTCTCGATTCACACAGGAGATACCATCATTTTATACCTACGATTTTATAATGAAAACTTGGGAGCCGGAGTAATTTCTGAACCTGTATTACAGAATTCTTCATATAGTCTTTTATCTCAAAAATCTTCTCCTTTCATGAGCATTATTACGGCCATCGCGGTATTGATGAGTTTTATTTCACTTATATTTTTTATTTCGTCCAAAGAAAAATCGTATTTGTTTTTTGCCTGTTATGCATTGGTTTTGGGAATTCATTATATAACATTGCAACCCAGCGATGTTTTTATTAGCTGGTTTATCCCTGAACATCCTCAACTTAGCTATCCATTATATGACCTCTTGTTTTCGGGTACATTTATATTTTTTGCCTTATTTGGTAAATATTACATGGATCTGTCGCTTCTAAATCCGAAACTAAATAAAGCATTTAATAAATTTATTATCATTTCTGCCATTTTTATCATCATTGGATTTTTTGGTTACCTGTTTTATCATAACATAATTTTTAGAATAGGCATTATTATTTTAATTACCGGACTGCTTCTATTCTGTATACGATTTGCTTTTATTCGCACGGTTTATGCAAGATTTTATATTGCCGGAGCACTTTGGTTGATCACTTTTACTTTGTTAGGAATGACAAACATGGTCATACCTGGTGCCATACCATTCAATGCATGGCCAGTAGGGCAAGTAGGACAACTGTTCATATACACCATTGCACTAGGTTATAAACTCAGAGTAAATGAAAAAGCAAAAATGGAAGGTGAAATTTCAAAATTAAAGAACGAAGAACTTTCCCTATTAAACATAAAATTAAAAAGCCAAAAGGAGGAGATAGAAAATCAAAATATACATCTTGAGCACGCTTTAAATGAATTAAAAAAGACCCAAACTCAGCTTATACACGCTGAGAAAATGGCCAGCCTGGGTCAACTTACTGCAGGAATAGCTCATGAAATTCAAAACCCGCTCAATTTTGTAAACAATTTTTCTGAACTCAATAAAGAGCTTATACAGGAATTAAAAGATGAAATTATCAAAGGCAATAACGAAAATGCTATGGGCATATCTATGGATATTGAGGCCAATGCCATTAAAATCAATCATCATGGTCAGCGTGCCAGTAGTATTGTAAAAAATATGTTAGAGCATAGTCGTACATCGACTGGGAAAAAAGAACTTACGGATATCAATGGATTGGCAGAGGAATGTCTAAAACTGGCTTACCATGCCTTTCTGTCCGGAAGGCAGGGGTGGAGAGTAAAAGATTCTCAC
Organism: Saprospiraceae bacterium; assembly: GCA_044227925.1. Taxonomy (GTDB): domain Bacteria; phylum Bacteroidota; class Bacteroidia; order Chitinophagales; family Saprospiraceae; genus JADJLQ01. The sequence goes on from JBGAVW010000083.1 coordinate 16,308, forward strand.
GATGAAATGCACCAAACATTTCATGTTGATCTCGTCACGAATTTGGATACCTCTATTCCTTTACTGAATATAAATAAGCAGGATTTGGGAAGAGCTTTACTTAATATTTTCAATAATGCCTTCCAGGCAGTATCAGAAAACCATTCACTTTCTGATCATGCGGCATCACCGGGTGTACAATTGGTGACAAAGATGGTAGGCGATAAAATTCAAGTCTCCGTAATTGATAATGGACCTGGAATACCAGATAGTATCAAAGAGAAAATCTTTCAGCCTTTTTTTACTACCAAACCTACAGGTCAGGGCACAGGACTGGGTCTCAGCCTTGCATATGATATTGTAAAAGCTCACGGCGGTACGATATTAGTGGATAGCACTGTTGGTAAAGGAAGTACTTTTGTTATCACAATCCCGGTTATTTGATTTACGCTATCTGACCAGCAGTTGTTTTACATTTACCAATTCTCCTCTATTATGGCACTGTACCAAATAAATGCCGGATGATAAATCTTTTGTATCGATTTTTATAATGGCATTAATTCCTGCTGTCATTTCTTTTACTATACCTGCAAAACCAAATACCAAGAAAAAAGGTAACATTTCTTGATTCCTATAGACATTTTAATATGGAAACGGGAAACGGATGATACTCTTATTAACTCTCCTGAGACAAAACTTTTGGCCACATCTCTACTATGATGCTACCAAGCCGGATACAAAATAATCTGTCTATTCAGAATTCTCTATTCCTAAACGAATAGCCCTTTCAACCGGAGAATAACCATCATGAGAATCTGAAATAGTCAATTCCCCATTTAACAACAATGGTGGTTGTGCCATAAATTTAGGAGTACGGCCTCTATGCGTTTGAGCTGAATGAACCAGGAAAGGATGGCATAAGTAAACGGTACCTGCTTTGCCGGTGGCGTACACTTCTTTTCTTTTTGGCAACTCGTCGAGCTTGCCTGCTAATTCCATAAAAGAAAGCCCTGCGTCTCCCTTTGTAGACAATAATTTTGCAACATCAATATGTGAACCTTTATAAATGACGGTAGGGGCGTCATGTATGCTCACATCAGAATATAAAATCAACATTAATAAAGCGCGTCCTTTTGATTTGACATTGACACGCCATTCAAGATAGTTATTCACATCATTACCCGGGAAACTGGCATCTACATGTTTGCCGGTATCGGCAGGCTGTTGAACGGATGGAAATCGTACGGGAAATGTTCCTACACTCCGGCAAGGAATCCATTTGTCTTTGCCAATTAATTGATTAAAAGCAATATGCAACGTTAGAGTGTTTACTGAATTAATAAAAGGTTCGTCTATGTACATTCCCAATCGAATTACAGGTTCAATCCAGCTCGAAGGATCAGACCTGTTA
>JBGAVW010000084.1:0-16977 GCA_044227925.1 Saprospiraceae bacterium
TTTGAGTGGATAGGTAAAGGAAATAAAATAGGAAACGCATTTACTAGTCTTGGAGAAGGTCGAATAGGATTAATTATCGCAGATTCCAAAGGCTGTACGGACACCAGTTATGCTAATGTACGGGTTTTAAAAACGGTCACGGCTGAAATTACTATAGACAGTGTCCAATGTTTTAATGCATCTGATGGAAGAATCACAATTAGAAATCGAAAGTTTTTAGATGGAACAGCCCTGGCATTGGACAGTGTACTCATTACCAATGTATCCAATGGTTCTATAACCAGGTATACGGCTGAAGTGGCGAGACATGATCAAATAAAAAGTGGGGTGTATTATATTAATGTAAAAGACCAGTCTGGATGTAATCTATTGGATACAGTCGATATTTACCAACCTCAATTATTGGACACTGTAATGATCGAAGTCAAATCGGAAAGTTGTTTTCCTGGTAATGATGGCCATATCCTTATTAAAATGAAAGGTGGTACTTCGCCATATATTTATACCTGGAGTGATACGAAACAAAACACAAATTTGCGTACTGAATTAAAAGATGGGAGTTACACAGTAAATATAAAAGACCAGTATGGTTGCCGTGCAAATTTTAATAATAATTCATTACTGTTTAATTTAAAATCTAATTTAAATTTAGCTAATGTCATTTTTAACCCCGATCAACAACTTGCAAAGTATCAAACCCCAACAAATTTTAATTTATTTGCAAATGACATTATTCCTGCAAATTTTTCTAATAAGATTATCTCCTTACAATTACCTGCAAATGGTAAAGTTTCTAGCATAAGTTCCACTGGCATTGGCATATATACTCCAAATCCAAAATTTTCTGGCAAAGAAAAATTAAACTATACTGTTTGCTTTCCCGAATGCTCCAAACGCAATCTCAAACTGGCCATACATAAAGATCCCTTATTTTTAAAAGTAGCGGAGTGCTTGTAAAACCAGTACAATAGAATTCGTTGTCGAACCCCCCTGCAACGACAAAACCAATCTCAAACTCCCCAATATCATATTTCCCAATGCATCTGGTATCAATTGCTATTTCCATGTAGAGGCTATAGAAAAATGCCCCGATGCTTTTGGCCCCAAGCCCTCCAGCCTGAAAGTATTTAACAGATGGGGTGACCTGGTGTACAGCAGCCCTGAATATAAAAATGACTGGGATGGTGAAAACAATAAGGGTCAGCCACTGCCTGATGGTACGTATTATTATTTACTTGACATGGGGTCGCAGGGAGGGCCGGTGAAAGGGTGGGTAGTGATCATGAGGTAACATTCGCGCTTCGCGTTAAACACAATAGGACACATAGAGATTTGAGATCACATAGGGTATTTTTTTCTTTGCGTCGTTGCGCCTTCACATGCAAGAGATTATAAACACAGTAGGGCAAATAGGTAGGGTTGAAATCACATAGTTGTTTTTTTGCGTCGTTGCGCCTTCACATGCAAGAGATTATAAACACAGTAGGGCACATTACAGTTTGAGATCACATAGTGGTTTTCTTTGCGTCTTTGCGTCTTTGCGAGAAATTATCAACCACAATAAGGCACATTGATAGTTGTGTCTTTCTCTGCATCCTTCGCGCCTGTGCGAGAGATAATTTAAACTCAAGATTAAAGACTCAAAAACAGTGTCCCGGTTTTCCTAACTTTACCTTTCTAGCTATATTACCATGACCAATAAACGAATATTTTTTACCGGTGGCTCCGGCAAAGCCGGCCGACATGTGATACCCTATCTTTTAAACCAGGGATACAGAGTGCTCAATGTGGATCTGCTTCCATTACATCATCCCGGAGTAGATAATCTGCATGCGGATATTACCGATTCAGGTCAAATGTTTAATGCCATGACTTCGTATGCGGGTCTGGATGAACTGGAGCTGGGAGCTATGCCGTCTTTTGATGCGGTAGTACATTTTGCAGCCGTGCCCAGGATATTACTCAAACCGGATAATGAAACATTCAGGGTGAATGCCATTGGCACATACAATGTGATCGAAGCTGCGGTAAAGCTGGGGATAAAAAAAATCATCATTGCTTCTTCAGAAACTACCTATGGTGTTTGTTTTTCCGATGGTAAAACCGATCCTCATTCATTACCCCTGGAAGAAGAATACGATATAGACCCGATGGACAGCTATGGATTATCAAAACTGGTAAATGAAAAAACAGCCCGCAGTTTCCAGAGAAGATCCGGATTTGATATATATGCATTGCGAATCGGCAATGTCATAGAGCCTCATGAGTACAAGGAACTGTTTCCAAATTATTTCCGGCATCCCGAAGTACGCCGACGCAATGCTTTTTGTTATATCGATGCGCGTGATCTGGGGCAGATAGTTGATTTGTGTATTAAAAAAGATGGCTTAGGCTTCCAGGTTTTTAATGCCGGAAATGACCATAATGGGGCAATACTTCCATCCAAAGACCTGATAGATCGGTTTTTTCCGGGTGTACCGGTCACACGTGAATTGGGTGAATACGAAGCACTCTTTTCAAATCGTAAAATTCGCGAAGTCCTCGGTTTTAAAGAACAACATAATTGGAGAAACTATCTCAAATGGGAATCAGATTGAGTTAGATTTTCACTATTTGTCCCAACTCAAAACCGATTGGATCTATTGGCTGACACCTCAATAAAAAAATAAAATTTAAGAATTAAGCGAATATTCCCTCCCGGTGTAAAAATCACCCAAACATGTGATGGGGTTTATGAGACTTTTTTGCCTTGAAAAGCATTGTATACATAATGACTTAGAATTAAAACAGGCAAATAAAATGTAAACTGTTCCGCAAAACTGCAATAGGGCCAGTCTTGCATTTTCAATTATCAATTTAGTATTAAAAATTGTAATTCATTTGCTTTGAAACACTTATGAGAACAACCCAATTTTAAATTAAACCCCATTAAGGCCGGCTATGGGAACCCCTAAAATATTTAAACTCCGGATCACCAGACCTCAAAAAACCTAAACACACTGTGGGAATTTTTCTAAAAAGTTCATTGAATACCCGGCATACAGTATTAAAATCACCCAAACATGTGATGCCTGTATTGAGACTTTTTTGAGAGTAATTACATTATATATAAAACAAACCAACGCAACCATGCTATCGAAAACACAAACACCTGGATGCAGTGCCCGATACACTATGACGCACTGATCCTATATGGGAATAGCCCTATTTACACACCGGTCACTCTGGAGCAAACTCTAAGAATCCCGAATCCCACTAAACCATTTAAGGACCCCTTGCCCACATTTCGCAGAACGCTGTGAAATGTGGGTTTTTTATTTCAAATAAAATCTTCCGATTTCAGGTATTATCCCTACATTGATTTATTAAACCTTACTTGTGTATTCTCTAAAATGTTTTCCATGAATAATGTGCTATTAGTTGATTTGGTCTACTTATACATGATATTTCAAGAAAAGCCTTCCCGAAATTGAAAAATCCGTTTTATTATTAATAGCTAAAAGTCAAAGCGTAAGCTTTAAATCATTTCCATTTAAGTCCAGATTGAAAAAACAAAACCAACATCAGTCCAACAAATAAACCGTAAAATGAAAACCATTGTAAAACTTAAATTTTTATTTCTGTTTTGTAGTCCATTTCTTATAGTATCAGCATGCATGTCAAAAAATGGGGCTGGTACAAAAAAGGAAACCATCGATAGACCAACCATCACAAAAATAAAAGATGTGCCGGTAATTGAATTAAGCGGCGATGGTCGTACCCGCGGATTGCAACACGGCAAACAATTAAAATCAGAGATAGATGAAGTTTTTTCAAAATGGAAAACCAGTATTCAAAACGACACCAAACAAAATGCAGATTCACTAATTGCTGCTTTTTTAACTGCCACTAATTTTGAACCAGCCATCAGGAAGTATACACCGGAAATATATGAGGAGATCAAAGGTATAGCTACCGGCTCGGAACAGTCATTCAGTGATGTCCTCACTTTTCAATTGGTAGATGAGTTTTGGGTGTATTTGGACCGGTTAAATAATATTCAAAAGCACCATTGCAGCGCAATAGGGGTAGCTGCTGCAGCCTCCCATCCGGCATATGTATCGCAAAATATGGATCTGGAAAGTTATATGAACGGGTACCAGATTCTATTGCATATAGCTGCAACGGATACCGAACCGGAGCAGTTTATACTGAGCTGTGCCGGCCTCATTGCCCTAAATGGGGTCAATGAAAAAAGCATTGGCTTGTGCATGAATACATTGATGGAATTAGCCGCAAGCACCGATGGCTTACCGGTGGCATGTATAGTGAGAGGAGTATTGGCTCAGCACACCGGAGAACTTGCTTTAAAATTCTTACAAACAGTGCCTCATGCTTCGGGTCAAAATTATACACTGGGTATCTCAGATAAAGTATACGATTTTGAAGCCTCTGCCAATAAAGTGGTTCGGTATTTGCCCGATCCCGCTAACGAAGGTTTGGTATATCATACTAATCATCCGGTGGCTAATGATGATATAAAACCCTGGTATACTAATTTTACAAAGCAGGTCCTGGCTGGAAAAGCGAATGATGACAATAGTGTGATCCGAATGCAATCTCTTATAAACAGACTAAACAAACCGGTTGCTGAAATTACCGATATTGTATTAAAGGAAACATTCCGTTCAAAAGATGATCTGCAAAATCCTGTATGCAGGACTTATACGGTGGGGAAGGCAGGATTTACATTTAGTTCAGTGGTGTTATCATTAGGAGCGACGCCTTCCATTCAACTGACCAATGGATCACCGGACTTGTCAGAATATGTGATGCATACTTTTAATTAATCAGATATCCATACCATAATTATTTTTAACCTTCTTCTCTAATATGCTCTTCATGAAGTATCGCTTTTTCTTCTTATTTACTATTAGTGTTTTCTGTAATAGCCTGATCATTTCCCAGTCCACCTCCAATGTACAGTTAATAAAAGAAACCGAAGGAATTCCTATAGGCCCGATCATAAGTGACAAAAACGGCCAAATATGGATAAGTACTTACACGAATGGACTAATGAAATACAATGGTAACGAAATAATAAAATTTGAAAACAATCCTTACGATTCTAATTCTATACAGGGAAATGAAATTGCCGCCATATATGAGGATAACATGAAGAATATATGGATCAGTATCGGATCTAATGGATCTTTTGAGTTGATCAGGTACAATCCCGTTTCAAAAAAAATAAAAAAATACGGTTTTCACAATATAGTAGGAAAAGAAAAAAAAGAAAAATATGTACAAATCGTCGATATTAAATACATACAAAACAAACTTTTGTTTACAATAGCTTTTAACGCTCCTTTAGAAAAATCAATATTATACTTTGATCCTGCATCCGATAAATTAAAAGTTTTTGCACCTAACAGTAAACATCCTGATTATTCGTATGCCTTTATTCAAAAACCCGGTGCCTCATCCGTAGTGGTATTAGGCCATGACAATCAGCTATATGAGCTAAGTGTTCAACAGGATACCATCTATAAAATGCCATTTTCTGAGCTGCAAGCATTGGCAAATAATGCTGCTCCTGGAGTACCGATTACTTATGATGCAAATGGAAAACTATGGATATTGAGTAATAATGCCATTCTGTATTGTTTTGATAATATCCATTCATCTCCTATCAAAACATATTCATTTAAACACCTGGCCCCTTCTACATCTAACAATTTAACATCAGCTAAATATGTAGCGGTAGATAAAAATCAAAATATCTGGATAAGCACTTCCGATGGTTTATTTTTTTTAAATAAATCCCAGGAAAAATTTACAAAAATTGAAATGCCTGTAACTACAAATGGAAAAGCGTATAAAATATATAGTTTGATCTTTGATTCATTTAATAATTTATGGATTGGTACAGAAACAGGATTACTGAAATATGAAAACAAGCCCATTTTTACTAATTACATCGGCAAATCAATTGATACTAATCTACAAGTCTCAGGATATGTCGGCGATATAAAACAAAGAAAAGATGGATCTATCGGTTTCTCATCCGGGGAGTTTATAGATGGCGAACACAAAGTCTATCTTAATTCGCTGAACTTACAAAACAATACATTGAAACATGCTTATCTCACACAACTATTTCCCAAAGGTGTTGTTTTTACCGGAATACAAGAAATAGGAATAGATACTTTTTTTATTGGTACGGAAAGGGGCACTTATTTGTTATCAAATAATCTTAAATCAGTAGCTCCATTAAAATTACCTGGAGTACCTAATATACATCCTGGTTTTACTATGCTTTTTAAAGATAGATTTCAAAACGAATGGTTAGGTAGCCTGAGTTATTTATATTCAAAAATGAAAGGGGCTGAGGCTTTTAAGGCAATAGATCTCAGTACACAACCCGGTGGATCAGAAGAGAGTAATATGATGATTTTAGAAGATGGCAAACATCATGGCCTTTGGATTCTCACTCTTAATGGTTTGTTTTTATACCATTATACTACAAAACAAATTACCCGACATGGTTACGATCCTAAAAATAAAGGAGGGTTCCTGGCTCAATCTATACAATCCATTTATACAGAAGACAGTTCAGATATAGTATGGGTAGCTATACGAAATGGAGGTTTAAATAAATACGATGTAAAAACCAATAAATTAAAAACATTTACTACCACGCATGGCTTACCGCATCTTACTGTTAATACTATACAGCCTGATTTAAAAAACAATATACTTTGGCTCGGTACCGACAATGGGATCAGTAAGTTTGATATCACCGGTGAAAAATTTACTAATTACTCCACTGCCGATGGTATACGTGGCAAATTTTTCAGTACCAGCTTAAAGGCATCCAATGGTCAATTATTTTTCGGAGGCGATGGCTTGATCCGGTTTACTCCGGATGAAATTAAATCAGAATCTTTACCACCACTCGTATCTATCCTGGATATTAAAGCAGGAAACAAATCCATGCTCGAGTCGTATGATTCCATTTCATCGAATACTTCCATCACTTTAAATCATCAGCAAAATAATATACGTATAGAATACCTTGTGGTACACTATACCGATCCTAAAAACAATAAATATGCATACAAGCTGGATGGTTTCGAATCTGAATGGAATCAGGTGCAAAATCAAAATACCGCTTACTATACAAATCTCAGCGCTGGTGAATATACCTTTAGAATAAAGGCGGCTAACAGTAATGGCCTTTGGAGTGAAGCAGATGCTACTATTCGCTTAAAAATTTTACCTCCCTGGTGGAAAACCAATATTGCCTATCTATTTTATCTGTTGGCTATCGGCATCGTAGCTAAGTTGGGTAATACCTATTATAAACACCGGGTACTGGAACAAGAACGTTCAAAAAGTCAGGCAAAAGAACTGGAGCAAGCAAAAGAAATAGAAAAAGCATACAAAGAATTGGAAGTATCCCATACCGCATTAAAAAACACACAAGCCCAGCTCATTCAATCAGAAAAAATGGCTAGCCTCGGGGAACTCACGGCAGGTATAGCACATGAAATTCAAAACCCGTTGAATTTTGTAAATAACTTCAGCGAATTAAATAGTGAACTGGTAAAAGAACTGGAAGAAGAGTCCAGTAGTGAGACACGGGATGCTGATAACGAAAAATTACTCTTAAAAGCCATCAGAGAAAACTCGGAAAAAATAAATCATCATGGCAAAAGAGCTGAATCAATAGTAAAAGGAATGCTGGAACACAGTCGTAAATCTACCGGAGTAAAAGAACCTACTGATATCAATAAACTGTGTGATGAATTTGTTCGATTGTCATATCATGGTCTGCGAGCTAAGAATAAAGACTTCAATTGCGATTATAAATTAGATCTTGATCCGAATATTCCATTGATAAACGTGGTATCGCAGGATATAGGAAGGGTGATACTGAATATGATTAATAATGCATTTCAAGCTTGCGAGGAACGCGGAAGAATGGAAAAAGTAGAAAGAAGGTCGGATGCTTCCTATTGGCCATTTGTACTTGTATCAACAAAATTAATAAATGAAAATAGCGTTGCGCCATTGCACCATTACGTGAGTATTTCCATCTCCGACAACGGTCCCGGCATACCCGATTCCATCAAAGACAAAATATTTCAACCTTTCTTTACTACGAAACCTACGGGACAAGGGACTGGATTGGGTTTGTCTTTGTCATATGATATAATCAAATCACATGGAGGAACTATAGAAGTAAATTCTGATTCTGCTCATGGTACAACCTTTATCATTCAATTACCTGTAATACACCGTTTTTAAAAACAAATTCCTGCCAACTTTCTCCTGATTAGATCTGGACTAAATTATTTCTAAATGAAAAAATATCTTCTAGTAGTATTAAAGTCTAATGCAGGAATTAATTTGTCATTATCACAAACGGGCACTAATCCCAATTTGACTAAAATCGATAGTGTACAAAAATCAGTATCTGGTCATGCTGTAGATGACACCACCAAAGCAGGTCTGCTAATCAATTGGCTTCCTTATACTTATTGGATAAGCAATTCGACTGCGGTCTCATTACGGCAATTACAGCTCGTCCATTATCCAACAAAATCAATTCTTGATCAAAGTCTAAAAGGAGAATTCATAAACAATACTTATATAATCCAACTCCCCTTTGAGTATCCATTATAAATATGAAACTCACCAAAAAACTTGAATCAGAAATACTCCAGACATACAATGCCTACTGGAATAATTACCTTAAAGGCAATGTGGAAGCAATGCGAGTCTTACTGGATGAAAAATATACTCAGGTAGGGAGTGCTGAAACGGAGGTATTTTCTAATAAAAGGGATGCTGTACGATTTCTATATGATACCATCGATCAGGTAGCAGGAAAATTGGAAATGAGGAATAGGGAAACTATCCTAGAAAATCAGGATCCCTTTATCTTAGTCCATGAACGATGTGATGTGTATGTTTTAGCAGATGGTGATTGGATATTTTACTCCAAATTCAGGGCTACCTCGATCATGCAACAGAAAAAAAATGCATGGAAAATAATCCATCAGCATTCCTCTTTTCCGGATGCAAGGACCAATGAAGGTGAAAATATAGCCGCTGATAAAATAAAAGACGAAAACCTGAAACTCAAAGAAGCTATAAAAAGAAGAACCATTGAGCTCGAATATAAAAACAGAGAACTTGAAATAGAAACTGCTCTGGAAAAAGTAAGAGCCATAGCCATGAGCATGAAAAATCGTGAAGACATGCTGGCCATCTGTAAAGAAATTTCATATCAACTTTCGACACTTGGAGTAAAAAACATTCGGAATATACAGACCGCTATTTTCTATGCAAGTCGTGGCACATATATGAATTATGAATATTATGCGAAGCATGATAAAACCATAATAACAGAAACATCTTATACGAATCATAAAATACATAAAGCCTTTGCAAATAAAATGCTTAAAAGCAAAGGATCGTTTTTTAAAACCCATATCAAGGGTGACAAAGTAAAAGAATGGGTTGCCTATCAAAAGACTACTAATGTTTTTATAGATACCTATTTAAATAAAGCATCATCACTTAATTATTATTGGTATTCTCTTGGGCCTGTTGCATTGGGTATTTCTACTTATCATCCTTTGGATAAAGAAGAGCTCAAACTATTCCTTCGTTTTCTGAAAGTATTTGAGTTGGCTTATCGGAGATATCAGGATATAGAAATAGCCGAATCACAAGCAAGGGAAGCACAGATAGAAGCTGCAATGGAAAGAGTGCGAAGCCGATCCATGGCTATGCATACCAGTGATGAGCTCACAGAAGTAATTAAAATTGTTTATAAGCAGCTCAAACTTTTAGCTATTAAATTGGAACACGCCGGTTTTGTAGTCGATTATACACCCGGTGGAGATTGGCATTTTTGGATTACCGATGAACAAGAAATACCTTCTAAAATAACCCATCCGTATTTTGAATCGGTATGGGCGACCCAGTTTAATACAGCAAAAGAAAAAGGCGAAGAGATTTTTACTACACATCTGAATTTTGAAGAAAAGAATACGTTTTATACCGAACTCCTATCCTATATTCCCGATCTGCCAAAAGCCTCAAAAGAATTTTATTTAACATGCCCGGGACTTGCAGTTACTACCGTGGTAATGGAAAATGTAGCTCTGTATATTGAAAATTTTGAAGGCACCTCCTATTCAGAGAATGAGAATAAAATTTTAATCCGCTTCGGAAAAGTATTTCAGCAAGCCTATACTCGTTTCCTCGATTTACAAAAAGCAGAAGCACAGGCAAGAGAAGCCAGGATAGAAGCAGCATTGGAAAGAGTGAGAAGCAAAAGTATGGCCATGCACAAAACGGATGAACTCAAAGAAGTAATAGCGGTGGTTTTTGAAAAATTGAAAGAACTAAATTTTAATATGGATAGAAGGGCGGCTATTATAAATATTTATACGGAGGGCTCAAAAGAATTTACTGAATGGATAACTGATCCTGGCCAAACCTACCCAGCCAGTTTTAAAATCCCAGATGTACCATTTGATGTCCTTTCTCATGTCTGGAAAGCCAAAGAAAAAGGTGAAGATTTTTCATCAAGGGTAATTTATAAAGAAGAAAAAAATCCCTTCTTTAATTATTTGTTCAACAATACAGGCTATAAAAGTTTACCGGAAGAAATAAAAAAAAGCATGCTGGAAACCGAATACTACACGTATTCAATATCCCTGGGTAAAAACTCCGGTATTTCATTACCCGATTTATCTGGAAAGTTACTTACCGGAAATGAAATTGATATTTTAAAACGCTTTGCAAAAGTATTTGACCAGGCCTATACCCGATTTCTCGATCTTCAAAAAGCCGAAGCGCAAGCAAGAGAATCACAGATAGAATCGGCTTTGGAAAGAGTGCGTAGCCGTACACTTGCCATGCAAAAATCAGATGAACTGGCAGAGACGGCAGCAGTTTTATTTCAGCAATTAATTGCATTGGGTATAGCGCCCAACAGGTTGTTCATCATCCTGATCAAAGAAAATTCAGCTTATATGGAAGCATGGTTGACAGATGAAGATGGTAGCAGAGTCAACAAAGGGTTTGAAGGTGATTACACAAAAAATACATCTTTATTAAAAATGTATGAAGGTTGGAAAGAGAAAAGAGCGAATCTGGTGATCGATATGCAGGGAGCTGAATTACAAGAATACTTCCATTATTTGCATGATGAACTGAAAGTACCTTTTAAAGGTGGACTGGAGCAAAAAAGAAGGTTGCAATACATAGCCTATTTCAGTCATGGATTAATTGGCATGGCATCACCGGATGAGCAGCCTGCTGAGACATTGCAACTGCTCGAACGATTTGCTTATGTGTTTAACCTCACCTTTACCCGCTTTACTGATTTAAAAATCGCCGAAGCACACGCAGTACAGGCAGAGCAGGATTTGATCGCTATTAAAGAAGCGAAGCAAAAAGCAGAAGAAGCCTTAAATGAATTACAAGCCACCCAAAAGCAACTCATCCAATCTGAAAAAATGGCATCACTCGGCGAGCTTACTGCCGGCATAGCTCACGAAATTCAAAATCCTTTAAATTTTGTAAATAATTTTTCAGAGGTAAGTAATGAACTCCTGCAGGAGATGAGAGTGGCGATGGAAAAAGGCGATATCGGAGAAGCGAAAGAAATTATGACCGATGTCATTCAGAATCTTGAAAAAATAAATCATCACGGCAAACGCGCTGATAATATTGTAAAAGGTATGCTTCAGCACAGCCGTACCCAAAGCGGGCAAAAAGAACTGACTGATATCAATGCTTTATGCGATGAATATTTGCGGTTAGCCTACCACGGTCTTAAGGCAAAAGATCCGCAGGATGCCCAAAGGACCCCGGGGGCTGCGCACAATTCTTTCAATGCTAAATTGGAGACTGAATTTGATACTTCTATTGGCAAAATCGAAGTTATGCCGCAAGATATAGGCAGAGTCATTTTGAATTTAATTAATAATGCCTTCTACGCTGTTCATGAAAAATATTTAAATCTTAGTACAGCTGCAGTCTCTGAAAAGAAAAAGCTAACGATTGAACACTACGAACCTACGGTATCCATTTCAACAAAAAAAATGGGAGATAAAATTCTGATTAAAGTGAAGGATAACGGACCAGGCATTTCGCAAAAAATAGTAGATAAAATATTCCAACCTTTCTTTACTACCAAACCAACGGGACAAGGAACCGGTTTGGGCTTGAGTTTGGCTTATGATATTGTAAAAGCACATGGTGGTACATTAATCGCAGAGACTAAAGAAGGTGAAGGTTCATCATTTTTTATTAGCTTACCCATGAATTAAGAAGATATGAAATTGACTAGAAAACTGGAAAGCGAAATACTTAAAACATATCAAATTTTATGGGAGGCTAACCTGTCGGGTGATATAAAAACATTTGCTTCCTTTCTGGATGATAAAATAACACTTTATGGTACTGCAGAAGGAGAAATATTTACATCAAAAAAAAATGCAGTAAAATTTTATAAGGACACTGCTGATCAGATGACCGGTAAGGTCGAATTCCGCAAAAGAAAAATTAAATGTAAAGCAATAGGAAATACTGTCGCTGTAAACGAACTATGTGATTTGTACGTTTTGGCAGATTCCGCATGGATGTTTTATGCCCATGTCCGCATCTCTGCGGTTTTTGAACAAAAAAGAAATGCCTGGAAAATAGTGAATTGGCACGCCTCGATACCTGACAGCAGGACCGAAGAAGGAGATCAGATCAATATAGATAATATAAAAGCCGAGAACAATAACCTGCGCGAGGCAGTAAGACGCCGGACGGAAGAACTCGAATTCAAAAACAGGGAGCTTGAAATCGAAACAGCACTGGAACGGGTACGGGCCATCGCTATGTCGATGAAGAAAGCAGATGATATGGCCGAAATCTGTAAAACGATCTCACAGCAACTTGCCATATTGGGCATCCAGGAAATCCGTAATGTGCAAACGGCTATATTTTATGAAAAACGTGGTGTCTACATGAATTATGAATATTATGCAAAACATAATAAAACATATACTACTGAAACCAGCTACACCAACCATAGGATTCATAAAGCATTTGCAAACAAAATGCTGAAAGGTAAAGGGCAAACCTCTATTACACATATTAAAGGTAAAAAAGTCAAAGAATGGATTCTCTATCAAAAAACCACCAATGTCTTTATTGATAAATATTTAAACCAAGCATCCTCGCTTCATTATTACTGGCACTCGCTCGGTCCGGTAGCCCTCGGTATCTCTACTTATGCCCCGTTAAAAAAAGAAGAACATGAATTATTTGAGCGTTTTCTAAAAGTATTTGAACTCTCCTATCGTCGGTATCTGGATATAGAAAAAGCGGAAGCTCAGACAAGAGAATCGGAAATTGAATTAGCGCTGGAAAGAATAAGAGCAAGGACGATGGCCATGCAAAAAAGTCAGGAACTTTTTGATGTGGCACACTTGCTGCATGAACAGTTTAAGGGTTTGGGCGAAACTACCCTCCAAATGACTATTGGTATCGCCAACGAATCAGAAAAACTCTTTGATACCAGTGTGACTGATTGGAGTGGTAAGGGCCATTCCGTTTTTGCGACATATAAAATACCTTTTGCCGAACCTTCCTTGTTTAAAAAAATCTATGAAGGATGGAAGAAAAAAAGGTCATCCATTGTGATAGAACTCAAAGGAGATCGATTAAAAAAATGGGTAAGCTACCGCAATAAACTTTCCGGAGTAAAAGTAAGCGCCGAAAAACCTCGATACATTACAGCAGCTTTTTTCTCAAAAGGTTTTATTGCATTTTCAAAACATGAAGCAAGCAGCCCTATTACAGTGCAATTATTGGAAAGATTCTCGTCTGTTTTCAATCAAACCTATACCCGTTTCCTCGATTTACAAAAGGCAGAAGCACAGGCAAAAGAAGCCAGGATAGAAGCTTCACTGGAAAGGGTACGCAGCAAAAGTATGGCTATGCACAAGAGTGATGAATTGAGGACAGTGGTACGCACGATGTATGAGCAACTGCAACAGCTTGATTTTAATACACAAGCCTGTAATATTATCATCGCGGACAAAAAAACCGGTGACCGGGAGTTTTGGGTATCTGGGTTTGCTCAAGATCTGTATCCTGAAAGTTATAAAGTGCCGTATATAAATCATCCATATGTAAATAAGCAGCTGGACGCCTGGAAGCAAGGAGAACAGTATTATATAATTGAATATCGCGGTCAAATGAAGAAAGATTTTGATAAGATATTTTTTACAAAAACTGATTTTAAAAAAATACCCTTTGATGCAAAAAAAAGAATGATGGAAGCACCTTCCGTAACCTTTTCAACTGCCATTTTTAGTCATGGGTGTATACAGGCACTCGGCCATAATCCGCTCTCTTTAGAAAATGCTGAAATTTTAAAACGTTTCGCAAAAGTTTTTGAACAAACATATATCCGTTTCCTTGATCTCCAAAAAGCAGAAGCACAGGCGCGTGAAGCACAAATAGAAGCAGCGTTGGAAAGAGTGAGGTCCAAAGCCTTGGCCATGCATACCTCTGACGAAATCATGGATGTGGTGCTGGTACTTCGCGAGCAAATGGAACATTTGGGAAATGAAAAACTTGAGTCATCTAATATTCATCTCTATTATGACGAAAACCAATATTTTGATGTTTGGTGGTCCAATAAACCGCTTGATGTAAAAGATAGAGGCATCATTACCGGCACGACACGAGTCCCACTTACCACCCGATGGGCGCGCGAGGCAGTAAAAAAGTACTTCACCAATCAACCGACTTATGAGATTATAGCAACCGGTGAAACGTTGAAGGAATGGTACGAATATTTGAATGTGGCGATACCGGAAATAATGGTAAAAGACCAGCAGGGACAACTGATCATACCGGATAAACTTCATTACCATTTCGCAAGATTTTCAGGAGGTGCTTTACTGATGATTACAGAAGAAAAACCTACTGTGGTAGCCATTGATTTGCAAAAACGGGTAGCCGGTGTCTTCAGCCTGGCTTATCAACGATTCCTTGATCTTCAAAAAGCAGAAGAGCAGGCACAGGAAGCTCGGATTGAAGCGGCATTGGAACGGGTCAGGAGTAAGACCATGGCCATGCACAATAGTAATGATGTGGGAGAAACAGCCGCGGTGATGGAGGATGAATTAAAGAAACTGGGAATAGATACGATCCGCTGTGGCATTGGTATTATGCACGAACCTGGTGACATGGAAGTGTGGACGATAAGTAAAAATGAAAACAACAAAACAGAAGTTATTATTGGCTGGTTGGATATGCATATTCATCCACTATTGAAAGGTGCTTTTGAAAGCTGGAGAAATAAAAATGAATCCTATTCTTATGAATTAAAAGATGATGACCTGCTGAATTATTATAATGCTATCAATAATTATCCGGGTTATCCAATACGGTATAAAACGGATACGCTGCCAAAACAAATTCATCACAATGAGTTTTATTTTCCTGAAGGCATTCTATTCGCTTTCTCGTTGCTGCAATTGACAGATGATCAAAGAAAAATTTTCAAACGCTTTGCATCCGTATTTGGTCAGACCTATCGCCGATATTTGGATTTAAGAAAAGCAGAAGCACAAGCAAGGGAGGCACAGATTGAAACTGCATTAGAAAGAGTGCGTTCCAGAACATTAGCGATGCAAAAATCGGATGAGCTGGCAGAGACTGCAGCCGTATTGTTCCGACAATTGATTTTATTAGGTATTGCTCCCAACAGATTGTTCATTATACTTATCAATGAAAATTCTTCAGTTATGGAAGCATGGCTGACGGATGAAGACGGCAGTAAAGTCAATAAAGGGTTTGCAGGTGACTATACCAAAAATGGTTCCTTATTAAAGATGTATGAAGGTTGGAAAGAAAAAAGAACTAACCTCGTGATTGATATGCGCGGAGCAGAATTGCAAGAGTATTTCCGTTATCTTCACGATGACTTAAATGTTCCCTTTAAAGGTGGCCTTGAACAAAAAAGGAGATTACAATATATAGCCTATTTCAGCCATGGATTGATAGGGATGGCATCACCTGACGAACAGCCTGCAGAGACATTACAATTGCTGGAGCGCTTTGCCTATGTATTCAATCTCACCTTTACCCGCTTTAGTGATTTAAAAATTGCAGAAGCTCATGCACTACAAGCTGAGCAAGATTTGATCGCCATCAAAGAAGCTAAACAAAAAGCAGAGGTAGCATTGAATGAATTACAGGCTACTCAGAGACAATTGATACAAAGCGAAAAGATGGCTTCGCTGGGTGAGCTTACCGCCGGTATCGCGCATGAGATACAAAACCCATTGAATTTTGTAAATAACTTTAGTGAATTAAACAAAGAACTTATCCAAGAGCTGGAAGAAGAAACCAGCAAAGAGCATCGAGACTCAAAAACTGAAGCCGAACTAATAACAGCTATAAAAGAAAACTCCGAAAAAATAAATCAACACGGTCTCCGCGCCAGCAGCATCGTAAAAGGCATGCTTGAGCACAGTCGTACATCATCGGGCGAAAAAGTATTGACTGATATAAATGCCCTCTGTGATGAATATTTGAGACTCGCCTATCAAAGCATGCGATCAAAGGATAAATCATTTCAATGCGAATATACATTAGACCTCGATCCAACATTACCGAAAATCAATATAGTTGCACAAGATATATCGAGGGTGGTTTTGAACATTCTAAATAATGCTTTTCAAGCGGTAGGGTCACGTGCAAACCGCACAGATTCCACCTACACAAATAGTTTGTCAAATCCTGCCCGTCCGGCAGGCGGGTTGCAAGGTTATCAACCACTGGTATCCATCAAAACCAAGTACGTTGCGTCCCTGCCTGCCGGCGAGGCAGGGTTGCGCTTGCCTACCGGAGAGGCAGGCCGTTGTGAGATCTCCGTTTCCGACAATGGCCCCGGCATCC
>JBGAVW010000085.1:0-16634 GCA_044227925.1 Saprospiraceae bacterium
ATAATAAATCAATAAAACTAAAAAGGGGGACCGCGAAGTCCCCCTTTTTAGTTTTATATTTTTCGATTGTAACAAAAAGGGGTGAACTCCGATTTCACCCCTTCATTTTATGGAAACTCAATTGTATTATTCAGCAAATCTGAACACTTCATCACTTCATCACTTCATCACTTTCCATACCATTTGACTTTAAATCTTCCTTTCTTTCACTTCATCCACATCTATACTATTTACCGATTTATCACCAGCCATATACACAGCGGTGACATCGAGGCTTGCCGGACTTTCTACCACCAGGAATCCTTCGAACCCATGAATAAAATGCAAATCAAACATATTCATGTTTTCGCAGGTGATGGTTTCCACTCCATCGGGCTTTAGCTCTGTCCATTTGTATTCGGAGATGCCTATGGCACTGGCCAGTTTTCGTCTGTACTTGACCGGCTTGGTCCACGGATTGTGGATGTTTATTACGGTCTGGTAATTACCGGGTAACATAAATGCATTGGCATTAGAGGTGCCGGGAATTGCAGAGATGCAAATGAATTTTGCTGCATACTGAAATCGCACTCGGGGTACAATGATTTTTTTTGTTGTTGCCATATTATAGAGGTTTTAAAATTTCATTTATACAGTTTTGCAGGGATGTGTTTTGCCTCCCTGATGTTACTGTATATCATGTAAGGTGGGATGATGTACTGGATCGGGTTCCGTTGTATACAATAACACATACCCTGGTAGTATTTTATAGGTGAATAACTAAAATAGGTGTAGTGATTATTGTGAATGTTACTGGAATGATGGTTAAATTATTCCCCGTGAGGCATACTTACTATTAAATTTAGCTAAAAGTTCAGTCAGCAGGTACACTGCATTCAAATTTTCAAATTCGTTCTATTTTTTTCCTGGGTATCTTCACTATGAACTGTTCTCCCTCAATATCATTAATCATCACCAAATCGGGTTGCTCTCTAAGCGCTCTTTTTATTCCTGAACCCAGACCACTAAAAGGCAATGCATGAATACTAAATGCAACTAATTGATTATTTCTGATCACCGGATTACCATACTTTATTTCCTCTACAGTCAGGCTATTGGGTAATTTACCAGGACTAATTATTTCAACACGATCGTCGAAAATCAATAACCGAATTGGGGCATTTTTAAAATAATCGCGATGCACCAATGCATTCTGTAAAAGTTCCTGCAAGGCAATTTTTGAAATCTCTAATTTACCAGGCGAATTAAAATCCGGCGTGGTCTGCACGTAATGCAGGTTGCTCATAAAAAAATCCAATCCTTTTTCAAATAATTCAGGAATATTACCCTGTAAATCTTTAGGCTTGCTTCTATATGCATTTCCCGAGATATCATTTCCAAAAAAGGAGGCTGCTTTGATTGTAAAAGCAGGTTTTATACTCTGCGGCTCTTTGCCAAAAAACAATAAACCAGCCAAAGTAAGATGTCCATTCCTGATTACTTTTTTGGCTTTCAAAGCCTGCATATAAGTCAATCCTTTTTCAGAAAAACTTTCTCCAAATTCTTTTTTAAAATAATTGTTGAACTCTTTTTCATCCACATCATCAATGGATGTATCGAAAACCTCCATCTCATCTGCTAATAAATTACCACTTGTCTGAAAGAGTCTTAGTATCTCAGCATTTTCAGTAAGTAGTCTTTTATCAGAACCTTGCTTTATAAAGATTTCACCCTTGATGGTCTTATAAGGTTTGTTTATTCCTTCTCTCACGTTGATCAACAATACAAACTTGTTATTTGATTTCACGACCTCCGTCGTAATGTAAACAGTTGGTTTTATAGTATCTGATATCTGTGATATTTGTCTATCGTATTCTTCTATTTGTTGAGGCAAAAGGCCAATTATTTGCCCGGTGACATCAGCAATACCAATTAAAATTATTCCTCCCATAGAATTAGACATAGCTACGATTTCTTGTGCTATGGAATCTTTGTGTGGAAATTCAAGTTTAAACTGAACTTTACTCGTTTCACCCAAACTAACAATTTCTAATAATTCTTCTGATGACATTTTACAAAAAAGCAAAGTTACAAAAAGCCAATTACACCCTTATTTTAAAAAACAAACCGATTCCCCTACCTTCATCCCCTATGAAATCCGAAAAACAAAAAATGATCGATGGCGAACTGTATGATCCACTCGATAAAGAATTAGCAGCAGACCGGGTACGGACCAGGCTTTTGATAAAAGAACTTAATGATAGCCGGGAAGATGATGAAGAAAACTGGCAAAGCATACTAAAGGAGTTGATACCTCATGCCAGCCATCCCCTCTGGTTACAACCTCCATTTTATTGCGACTACGGCTATAATATGTTACTGGGCGAGCGGGTATTTTTCAACTTTAACTGTGTGGTACTCGATGTATGCCCGGTGATTATAGGGAGCCGAACTATGTTTGGCCCATCGGTGCAAATCTATACTGCCACCCACCCAATAGATCATATTGAGCGTGCTGCTGGCAAGGAATATGCCAAGCCGATTAAGATCGGTGAAGATGTATGGGTTGGTGGAAATGTTACTATTTGCCCGGGGGTGACCATCGGCCATCGCACTATAATAGGTGCCGGATCTGTAGTGACTAAAGATATTCCCGATGATGTTTTTGCTGCCGGCAATCCCTGTAAAGTGATCAGAAGTCTTAAATAACTGATCGTAATCGTTCATTTTGCCTCCTTCGTCTAATTGGATTTTAAGAATTCATTTTACTTGACCATCTTTGACATCACTTAAGCTATACTAATATGTCCATACTTACTCTCGACCAGGTGTCGAAGACCTACCAAAATTATAAGGCTGTAGATCGAGTGAGTTTTTCTGTACCTGAGGCCTGCATCTACGGATTGCTCGGTCCTAATGGCGCAGGTAAGACTACTACTATCCGTATGATCACCGGCATCACGCACCCCGATAGCGGTGATATCTTCATCAGGGGCAAACGGGTAAATAATACCATACCCCAGGAAATTGGATATATGCCTGAGGAACGCGGATTATACAAGAAAATGACCGTATGGGATCACCTGATGTACCTCGCCCAACTCAAAGGCATGACCGAAAAAAAAGCAAGAGAAGAGCTCAGATACTGGATTGAGCGACTGGAAATGAAATCATGGTATACTAAAAAAGTAGAAGAGCTCTCTAAAGGTATGACTCAAAAAGCTCAGTTCATCGCTACTGTAATACATAAACCGGAGATACTCATTTTAGACGAACCTTTTTCAGGACTGGATCCCATCAGTACCAATATGATAAAAGATGAAATCTCCAGGTTACAATCCTTGGGCACGACGATCATATTTTCTACTCATAGAATGGAACAGGTGGAAGAAATATGCGAGCGTATGGTGCTTATAAATAAAGGGCAAAATGTACTGGAGGGCAATGTAGAGGAAATCAGGAAGTCAAATCGAAAACATTTGTTCAGGTTGATCTCTGAGGGTGATCTTCCCATTACCTTCCCATCTCAATTCAATGAATCAAATCGTGCAGGGAAAAAAGTGGAGTTTTATCCCAATCAAAATGTGACCTCTTCAGATCTGCTTCGATATTTCTTAGATCAGAATATACATGTCACTTCATTTGAAGAGATTTTCCCCAGCATCAATGATATTTTTATTCAAACCGTAGAAAAATCCAATCAGCTATGAACAAACTTTGGCTAATCATAAAACGCGAATACACTACCCGGGTATTTAAAAAATCTTTCATTCTGCTTACCCTGCTGGTACCGATTGGAATCATATTTTTCAGTGTGATTGTAGGATTTATCATGAGTAAAAATACAGTCGCCAATCTTAAGATAGCCGTATCCGATCCGCAGCATATGACTACCGACTCTTCATTTACCACATCGAACAGTATAAACTATACCTATACTGATTTACCTTATTCAGATTTGAAAAAAGATATGGAAGCCGGTAATTACCAGGCAGTGATTGAACTGGTACCACCCTCCGATTTAAAACAAATTGATTTTAAGATTAAAATCCACACTGACGAAAAACTGGATATCAACACGAGTGGCAGCATAGAATCCACACTATCCAAAATTTACCGCAACTATAAACTCAATAAACTCAATATCAGCAACGATGAAATAAACAATCTGAATGTAGATGTGGATCTGGATCGCAGTGCTGTATTCAAACAAGACAAAAAACAAACACAGGCCTCCAATGTGGTAGGCGCTATACTGGGAGGGGTCATGATGATACTGATGTATATTTTTGTACTTTCTCAGGGAATGATGGTGATGCGCAGTGTAATGGAAGAAAAAATGACCCGTATAGTAGAGGTTATGTTATCGTCGGTCAAACCCATGGAGCTCATGATGGGTAAAATCATTGGCGTCGGCCTCGTAGGACTTACCCAGCTATTAATATGGCTTATTTTTATGCCCCTGGCAGGGATCATCACCAGTGCTTTTTTTGGTAAAAACATATTCAAATCTCAAATGATCCAACCTCAAGGCACGGAAGAAGCTTTAAAACAGGCAAATGATATGGGATTTAATACCATCATGATGGAGCTGGGCCAGGTAAATTGGTTGTTTATCATTCCCATGTTTTTAATCCTCTTTGTACTTGGTTATTTTCTGTATGCTGCCTTATGTGCTGCAATAGGAAGTGCTGTGGGTGATGATCAGGCGGAATCTCAACAATTGATTATGCCCATTACGTTGATCATAGTACTTGGCTTATATATTGCCATTGCTGCTATACGTGCCCCTCATTCACAATTGGCTGTAGTGTCATCTTTCATTCCCTTTTTTGCACCCATCGTGATGGCCACGAGGTTGGCATTTGACCCACCGCTCTGGCAAACATTGACCTCAATTGGAATTTTAATATTGTCTTGTTATTTATTGGCCAGGTTAGCTGCTAAAATTTATCGTACAGGTATACTGATGTATGGTAAAAAAGCGAGTTACAAGGAGATTGCAAAATGGATTTTTAGTAAATAACTACCGAGCTATACCGAATTTCAGTTAATAAAGCGTGTAAGAAATCAGTGGAATCATCTGATTCTTGTAGTTTATAATAAATTAACCACCGGAGACAGAGGGCTCCAATCGATTACAGAGTAATCGTACTACATTAAAAACTTTTTTGCTCAATATTTGGCAAACAATGAGATGAATTACTTCCATTATATGATGGTAATTCATTTCATTGTTTGCCAGGCGCTGATAATTGAATTTTTAATTAGGGTAATCTGACCACACTGTCCCGAAATCAGTTAAATCAAAAAATTGCCAATCTCGATAGGAGCCCGGGGGCTCTACAGATAAAATAAAGTTTATACCCAGGATCCACCTAAAAGCTTCCTTTAAGAAATAATTATGACTGACTGGCATTCCATTTGAATACAGATATGATTGTTTCATTCGTTTCTATGTCAAATTAGTATTTTTACCCCCTTTATGCGGAGAATCTGGTTTCTATTATGCTTGGTTTATGGATATGTTTTTATTCAAGCTCAGCCTATGAAAGGATTTGAAGCAGGAGCCTGGCTTGGGGCGGCACATTATTTTGGAGATTTAAACACCACGTATCAGCTGGACAAACTCAGGCCACAAGGCAGTATTGCCCTGAGATACAATTTTAATCAGCGCATAGCGGTGATGGCAAAAGCAAGCGCTATGGGATTAGCCGGTGACGATCTGAAATCAAGCAATGCATTTGAGCGTGATCGTAATTTGAGTTTTTTCACTACCCTATTAGAATTGGGTGGCCAAATTGAATTCAATTTTTTCCCTTACAAACACGGTGACAAAGAGAGGTATAGTACCCCCTATCTATTTGCCGGAGCTACCGGTTTTAGATTTGATCCACGTACCCGCTATAATGGGAGTGTAGTACGGTTACAACCACTGGGTACCGAAGGTCAGGCTATAGGCAAAGAATATTCTTTAATTCAGCCGGCACTTTTATATGGAATGGGATTTAAATACGACCTCAGCCCTTCCTGGAGCGTAAATGTGGAAATCAGTGCCCGTACTACTTTCACTGATTATATAGATGATGTAAGCAGTGTATATCCGGATGCAAGCCAACTATCAGGCAGAGACCCGCTAAGTTCTATATTAAGCAATCGATCTTTATCTCAAACAGTAGAGCCCGGAAGGCAACGGGGTGACAAGAGAGAAACAGATGGATTTGGTATGCTTTCCATCGGGTTAATGTATTTTTTCAATCCATTGCCTTGCCCTAAAATAGTCAAACACTAGTTTATTCCTTCTTCCATTAAATCTTTCTTTGCTATATCTTAGCATGTGTGAAAGAGATAAAATCCATTCTGAGCAGGTATAGAGAATTGAGCAGTACTCATAAAAAATGTGCGTTGGCTACTGTAGTGCACCTTGAAGGTTCATCGTACCGTCGTCCGGGAGCGCGAATGCTCATCGAAGAAGATGGATTACTTACAGGTGCTATTAGTGGTGGTTGCCTGGAAGGGGATGCCTTACGTAAAGCCCTGTATGTAATAGCGCAAAACAAAGCTATGCTGGTCACATACGATACCATGGACGATGATGATGCTAAATTTGGGGTTGGATTGGGTTGTAATGGGATTATACAGGTATTGATAGAGCCTATAGATCCAGGAAAAGCATTGAATCCTATCCATCTTTTGAAGGAAGTTGCCGCCAAAAGGACTGAATCCATTTTAATTACTGCATTTAATTTACAAGATCGCAAAGCACATCAACCCGGTACCTGTTTATTATTTAGAAAAGGGCACGAAATAATGGGAGATCAGAATTCATTACCGGGGAGTATGATGGACGATATCCAATATTCATTATTAAATAAAAATTCCTCATTTAGGGAATATGCCAACTCTAATGACAAGTTAACGGCTTTCATTGAATACATCGACCTTCCTGTTTCACTCATGATCATTGGTGGTGGCAACGATGCATTCCCTTTATTAGAAATTGCCAACGTGCTTGGATGGGAACCACATATAATCGATGGCAGGGCTAACTATGCCACACAAGAAAGATTTGCCTCTGCCTGCAGTATCGTAGTAGCCAAACCGGAAAAAGTATTAGAACAAATCAACATCGATCATCGTACCGCATTTGTATTGATGACACATAATTACAATTACGACCTGGCCATGTTGCGTGCTTTACTGGATATTGATATACCTTATATTGGTTCTTTGGGGCCCAGAAAAAAACTAGACCGGATGATTAATGAACTTAAAGATAAAGGCATGACTATCTCTGATGCACAAATGAATAAAGTCTTTGGCCCAACCGGCTTAGACCTGGGAGCAGAAACCCCGGAAGAAATAGCATTATCTATCGCTGCGGAGATTCAGTCTGTAATGGCTAAAAGCATTCCCATATCACTTAGAGACGCCGGTGAATTTATTCATTCAAGAGAAGGATTACAAATTACCTCATCATTAAACCAGGATCACCTGCTATAATGCTTAATATCGGCATAGTCATACTGGCAGCAGGAGGATCGACCCGTTTGGGTACTCCTAAACAGTTGATAAAAGGTCCGGATGGCATCTCGTTAATCAGAATTGTTTGCACTTTGATCAATTCAATTGAATGTAAGCAAAAATGGATAGTATTAGGGGCCAATCACGAAAGCATTCAATCCGAATTACACGGAATCGAAATACCGGTCATCATCAATCCGGAATGGAAATCCGGAATCGCATCATCCATAAAAATCGCAGTAGAAGTATTGACCAAAAAGAATGATCTCGATGGCTTGATGTTTGTCGTATGCGATCAGCCTTATTTAAACAAAAAAATTCTTGATGCCATCCTGTATACATTTCAAAATACTTCCCGATATATCGTGGCAAGTAAATACAAGGATGTGCTGGGCACCCCCGCCTTATTTCATAGTTCTTTTTTTCCTGAATTACTCAAGCTTTCTGGCGATAAAGGGGCTGGAAAAATCATCTACGAAAACTTAAGTCAGACGGCTATAATTCGTTTTGAGGAAGGGATAGTTGATATTGATACCAGGGAAGATTACAACAGGTATCTAGACAGTAAAATAGGGCAATCGGATGATCTATAAATTTGGCAAAATCTTATTCTGAGATGCCGAATGTAAAAAAAAGTTCAGGTCTTATTTTTTTGATGGAAAATTTGAATTGGCTCACAATGGATATCTCTTTGAAACACTTCATCAATAATGATGTACGACCCTGACAGGGTCGGATTTATTCTGTATTCGAATTTATAAATATGTAATCCCTTCGGGATTGATAGCCCTAAATGGGCTTTAGAATCCGAAGGATTCAAATGGTTCTAACAAAATCATCAAGGAGCATCTCGACCCCATTGAGGTCGTATGTTTTGCTATAATTTTCGTTTTTAAAAAAAATTATCCGCATGAAGCTTGTATAAGAGGTTATAGGTTGGAACAAATATTATTACGGCACCTCAAAATAAGATTTAGCGATAGTCCTGAATGGGCTTCAGAGTCCGAAGGATTCAAATGTTCCTAACAAAATCATCAAGAAGCATCTCGACCCCATTGAGGTCGTATGTTTTGTTATAATTTTCGTTTTAAAAAAAATGATCCTGATGAAGCTAGTATAAGAAGTTATAAGTTGGAAAAAATATTATTTCGGCACCTCAAAATAAGATTTAGTCCATAAATTTGTTACACTGTTCTTTCTCCTCAGATTATTATACATTTGACCTCTGATATTTTCAAAATTTCCTAAATCTTTTATTTGTTCCATGCGCAGCTACATTTATTCCGTTCTTTTCCTTTTTACAGCCTGTATTTTAAACTCCCAAACTTATCCAGCAGGCTTTAGCCAGGTGCAGGTTGCCAATGGCATCAGCAGCCCTACTGTAATGGCATTTGCACCGGATGGCAGACTATTTGTAGCCCAGCAAAATGGGGTATTGCGCATCATACAAAATGGTAGCCTTTTGGCTACTCCTTTTATGTCTATCAGTGTGCATTCATCTGGCGAAAGGGGCTTATTAGGTATTGCTTTTGATCCCAATTTTACTACCAATCAATATATCTATGTGTATTATACCCTTTCCTCCGGTGCCAATAATAGAATCAGCCGGTTTACTGCCAATGGAAATCTGGTCGTCCCGGGAAGTGAACTAGTACTATTGAATCTAGATCCGCTCAGCACAGCTACTAATCACAATGGAGGTTCTTTACAATTTGGATCTGATGGAAAGCTCTATGTAGGTATTGGAGAGAATGCCACTGCCTCGAATGCTCAAAATTTGGATACGTATCATGGTAAAATAATAAGAATAAATACGGATGGCTCAGTGCCTGCCGGCAATCCCTTTACCACAGGGTCAGCACAAAGACAAAGAATATGGGCATATGGCATGCGTAATCCGTATACATTAGCGATTCAACCCGGTACTGGAAAACTATTTGTAAATGATGTAGGACAAAATACCTGGGAAGAAATAAATGAATGCAATACCGGAGGCTTAAACTATGGATGGCCCACTGCCGAAGGGATTAGCAGTAATTCTTCATTTACCAACCCTGTCTACTATTATCCTCATGGTAGCGGAATAGGAAACGGATGCGCCATCACAGGCGGAAGCTTTTTTAATCCATCCAGTACAAATTACCCATCTCAATATGTGGGAAGATATTTCTTTATGGATTATTGTAATAATTGGATCGATATGCTTAGCATCAGTGGCACTACCTATACCAGGTCTAATTTTGCTTCATCCATTGCAGGCAGTTCAGTCTGCATGGCTACAGGACCTGACGGTAATTTATATTTCTTGTCCAGGACCGCAGGAGCTGTTTATAAGATACAATATTCTTCTTCTACAGCACCTACCATTACCAGTCATCCTCAAAGTATCAGCATACCTCAAGGGAGCACAGCTAATTTTTCCGTATCCGCTACAGGTACTCAACCTTTCTCATACCAATGGAGAAAGAACAATATAAATATAACCGGGGCTACCAGTGCTACCTTTTCTATCCCTTCTGTACTTCTTTCGGATGCCGGTAATTATTCAGTAGTGGTTACCAATAGTGTAAGTTCAGCAACCAGCAATAATGCCACTTTGACTGTGACCGGGCCAAATCAATTACCAACAGCTACCATCACTTCGCCTTTAGCGGGAGCCAGGTACAATGCCGGGGCTACAATTAATTATTCAGGGACTGGCACTGATCCAGAAAATGGAAATTTATCTGCATCTGCGTTCAGTTGGTTTGTACATTTTCATCATGATGCACATGTACATCCGGGCCCTTCTGCTACAAGTGGTGTCTCCAGTGGCTCTTTTCAAATACCTAATACAGGAGAAACTGCTGTAAATGTTTTTTACCGATTGTATTTGGTCGTCACAGACCTTCAGGGAGGCAAGGACACTTCATTTGTAGATATATTACCCAATACTTCCACCATTACTTTAAATACTAATCCTCAAGGCTTGCAAATTACCCTGGATGGTCAACCATTTACTGCCCCGTATTCCAGCAGTAGCGTGGTAGGTATGCTTCGTGCTATTGGAACTCCGTCACCTCAAGGTCAATATTCCTTTTCAGCGTGGTCTCATGGAGGTACAGCTAACCAAACCATTACTACCCCTGTTTCAAATACTTCGTATACTGCAAATTTTACCCTTGCTACAAGTACTACCCTCTCCCCTATTGCCGATGCCTATGTCGCTGGCAACAGGACTAATTCAAATTATGGTTCATCTACATCGTTAATAAACCAAAAGAATTCATCAACAAGTAAAAACTATGAAAGCTATTTGAAATTTGATATTTCGACTATCAGCAGCAGTGCGTCATCCGTTATTCTAAGATTATATGGGGGCTTGAGTAGCTCACAGTCTGCCGCCATTCCTGTAGAAATACATAATGTATCCAATACATCCTGGCTTGAAAATACGATCAACTGGAATAATAAGCCGGCTGCAAGTACTACAATATTGTCAACCTCCTCAATAGTGGGAACGACTAAAAAATACTACGAATGGAATCTGACCTCGCATGTACAAAGTCTCAGGAATGCAGGACTCAGTACCATGTCTTTAAAATTAGTCAACTCAAATAACAGTAGCAGTCAGGTAATATTTAATTCCAAAGAGTCATCTGCCAATCGCCCTCAATTAGTAATAAATAGTGCTGGTGTAGCTGCAATCGAATCCACTCCAACTATCCATCATCAGAAAAAAGGAATCAATCTTCTGGTTTATCCAAATCCGGCCAAAATCCAAATGTATGTTCACAATCATTCAGAGCAAGGCAAGATCAGTATTATGGATATTAACGGTCGCATAATTAAATCACAACTGATTCAGGCACATGAAATAAGTATTCTGCCGGTAAATGACCTTACTAATGGCCTGTATTTTATTCATTTTCAAAATGAAGAAGGTATCTTAATAAAAAAGATTGTAGTTGAAAATTAAAAAAGCTATTTAATTGCATAGCTTTATATATCCGTGTTTTATTTTATACCTATTCTGAGAATGAGTATCTCAAATACCATAAAACAAAAGTATAAACAGGTATCCCCCCATGAAGGTCAGCACTTAGTTCATTTTTCATTATTATTGACCTGAAGTGGTAGATTAAATTTATAAAACCCATTCCAGAGACATATTAAAATTAAATAAAACCAAAACCTTAACTAATTCTTTACACCTGGCTGGTGGTCAGGATGCGTCGATATAGTATTAATAACCTTTAAAATTTGACGCCATGAAAAAATTAGTATTATTTGGAATGACAGTGGCGCTTTTAGCATCCTGTGTTTCTACTGAAAAACTATTAGAAAGGGGAGACTATGAGGACTTGATTACTAAGGCAAGCAGAAAATTGGCTGGTAATAAAAAGAAAGACCAACTGGTATCTGCCCTGGAGGAAGGTTACAAAAAATTATCAGCCGAAGTATTAACCAAAATAGAATCAAACAAAAATATCAATACTGCCGAAAGTTGGGAGTCAATATTGCATATGGGATACCATATTGAAAAGCTTCAAAATAAGATTAAACCTTTATTACCATTAGTATCAGAAAATGGCCATAGAGCCAGGTTTGATTTTATTGGCACTGCCGAAATCATTTCAGAAGCCAAAAAAGCCGCAGCGGCATTATACCACACCAGGGTAATTGGACTTTCCGATGAAGCCTATGCCGGCAATAAACCAGCAGCAAGGAAAGCGTATCATTTGATCGATCGTATCAACAGCTTATCGGATGAATACGATTTGGTGAAGTTAAAAGATGAAATGTACCACGCCGGTATAAATAAAATATGGGTAACTGTAGAAAACAGATCATTTAACCATTTGCCCTATGGCGTAACTGATGACCTGCTTTACGTGGCATTGAATGGCAATGCATCTAATTGGAATCGATTTTATACAGATATCACTGAAGCAGACGAAATGGACTACAAAGTAAGTTTTCGAATCCATGACCTGAGAGCAGAACCAGAGCAATACCGCACCATTGAAAATAAATACAGGAAAGAAATTACTGACGGATGGGAATATGTGCTGGATGCCAATGGAAATGTGGCCAAAGACAGCTTAGGCAATGATATTAAACGCGAGCGAAGAATTAAAGTACATGCCACCCTGGTCGAAACAAATGTATCCAAAAGAGCCTATATCGATGCAAATTTGGAGGTAATCAATTTGAAGACCGGTTTTAGATCTTTATCCTTACCACTGTTCTTTGAAGAATGGTTTAATCATACAGCTCGTAATTATTATGGAGATCCCAGAGCCCTTGAAGCAAACCTGACCAGCAGAATAGCTCCTGTCCATTGCCCTGATGATATATCTATGATGCTGAGAGTAGCAGAAAAAGCGAAAAGAGCTTTTACCTATGAAGTAAACCGGGCGAGTTATAATTAAGAATTTGTCGTTTTAAGAATAATCAGATTACGGGCTTTCGGCATTTATCATTAACTGATTTTATTTCATAAATATCTGTTTTTAAAAATTTTAATTCGACATCTCCATAAAATTTAAATTTAACCGCATTTTCTTCTTTGAAATTTTATTTATGCATTCATTTTTTGTGTTTATAAAATTTGGCCATATGCATTTCAACTGACGAAAAAGTCCTTTCAATGCAATTTGACAATGGTAATGCAGCATATTCAGTGAAAAAAAAATAAAGTCAGAAACTTTATTTATCAAAATAAAAATGGTAAAGAGGACAACTTTACATTAATAATTTGTATATCTTTAATTGTCGCTCCAACAAACCTGTAAAACCTTAAATGTAATATGTCTTGCAAATCATGTAAGCGGAAGTTATTTATTGACAGCGGTCAGTCTGGAATATGGGCTACAATAGCACTGATTATTTTACCTAAATGTCCTTTTTGTGTATTGGCCTATAGCAGTACTGTCGCTTTATGCACTTTAAATCCATCTCCCTCAGCCCATACCAGCCAACCAGTTTTGACTTCCCTGATAATTGTTTTCTTCTCTGCATTCCTTACTCTGGTTTCTATAAAAAACAGGGTAAATAAACCTGGGAAACACTATCCATTGATCATCTGTTTGACAGGTTTCGTTATGATTGTATTTTCTTTGGTATTTCAGTTGGGTCCCGTATTCTACTATTCATCCATTGCCATTATTTTTATTGGCATTTGGATTAATGGAAGTTTTCACTCATTTAAACAATTTATATTTTCTGCTTTCAATAAACTTCCGTCACAAAAAAATAAAAATCTTAAATATTATTAAAACATGATTGCGCAATCTTTTAACTACGAGGCTCCTCCCACCCTGGCAAAGGCACTTACCCTTTTGCAAGAGTATGGAGAAGAAGCAAAAATTCTGGCCGGAGGACATAGCCTGATACCTATGATGAAACTCCGGTTTGCCACACCTGCTCATTTGATAGATATCAATAACATACCTGGTATGTCTGATATCAAAGAAGTAGGTCATATGATCAGCATAGGTGCATTGGTACGAGAGTCCCAGGTAGAGCACTCTGATTTATTATTAAAGCATTACCCCATCTTTGGTGATGTCACAAAACTCATAGCTGATCCGCAGGTGCGCAATATGGGCACCATAGGTGGCAATCTGGCGCATGGCGATGCAGCCAACGATCATCCCGCAGTGATGTTGGCTATAGGGGCTGATATTTATGCAACCAGTCTGACCGGAACCAGGTGTATTGGCATAAATGAATTTTTCCAGGGATTTTATACAACGGAGTTAAAGTCCGATGAAATATTGACCGAGATACAAATTCCCGTGCCTCCACCTAATACCGGGAGTGCCTATCATAAATTAGAAAGAAAAGTAGGGGATTATGCCATTGCCGGGGTAGCTGTGGTACTCACTTTAGATGGGCAAAAATGCAAACGAATAGGTATTGGACTTACTAATGTAAATCCTGTCCCCATGCGGGCTGCCCGCTCAGAAGAGTTTTTAAAAGGAAAACCTTTAACCCAGGAAAATATAAATGAAGCAGCACAAATGGCGGCTGAAGACTGCAATCCAAGTACAGACTTACGAGGCAGTGAAGAATACAAGCGTGACATGGTATCTGTACTTGTAAAACGAATGATACACAAAGCGATAGAGAGAGCCTAAATATATTTAAATCACCATAAATGAATATTGAATAATATGAAAATAAATGTCACAGTAAATGGTACGACTCACGAAGCCGAAGTAGAGCCTCGTACTTTATTGGTTCACTTTATACGTGAAAATCTTAATCTTACAGGTACACATATCGGATGCGATACTTCACATTGCGGGGCTTGTACAATTTTATTGGATGGTAAATCAGTCAAATCCTGTACTGTACTGGCTGTGCAAGCCAATGGAAAATCCATACAAACCATTGAAAGTATGGCTGCTAATGGACTATCTCCTTTGCAGGAAGGATTCCACCTCAATCATGCCTTGCATTGTGGTTATTGTACGCCAGGCATGATCATGCGGGCAACAGAATTGTTAGCTAACAATCCAGATCCAACTGAAGATGAAATCCGATGGGGCATATCAGGTAATCTGTGTCGGTGCACCGGATACAATAATATAGTAAAAGCAATACAGTATGCAAGTGCCAAAATGAGAGGTGTAGAAACCCCAAGTACCGAACCTCAATTTGTATAACCCATTTCATTAACCTTATAAAAAGAAACAATCATGATTCAATGTAAAACTTCGAAAGCAATCAGTGGAATGGGTCACTCCATGAAACGAAAAGAAGATGCAAGGTTCATTCAGGGTAAAGGCAACTATGTAGACGATATCAAACTCGAAGGCATGCTCTATATGGATATTGTGCGCAGCCCATATGCCTACGCTAAAATTAAAAATATAGATATTTCAGAAGCCATGAAAGTACCTGGAGTAGCAGCAGTAGTTACTGGCAAAGACCTGGAAAAATATAATCTTCATTGGATGCCAACTCTGATGTCGGATACTCAAATGGTATTGCCTACAGATACAGTGATGTATCAATCTCAAGAAGTGGCTGCTGTCATAGCTACCAGCAGGTACGCCGCCCGCGATGGCCGTGAAGCTGTGAAAGTGGAATACGAACCAATGAAACCGGTCATCAATGCACACAAAGCAATGGATGCATCTGCACCTGTATTGCGAACAGATAAACCGGATAAAAAAGACAATCATATCTGGCATTGGGAAGTAGGAGATAAAAAAAAGACCGAAGATGTATTCAATAAAGCGGAGGTGGTAGTTAAACAAGACATGTACATTCCTCGTATCCATGTAGCCTCTATCGAAACCTGTGGTTGTGTGGCAGATTATGACAAAGTCAATAATCATCTTACCATGTATATGACGACCCAGGCTCCTCACGCAATACGCACCGTAATTGCGCTTGTAGCGGGACATGTAGGACTTACTGAAGAAAAAATAAGAGTGGTATCACCAGACATAGGAGGTGGCTTCGGCGGCAAAGTTCCCGTTTATCCCGGATATGTCATAGCCATTGCAGTTTCATTTCTCACCGGTGCTCCCGTAAAGTGGATAGAAGACCGCAGTGAAAACCTGCAGGCAGATTCATTTGCACGTGATTATCATATTACTGCCGAGATGGCGGGCACCAAAGATGGCAAAATACAAGCTACACGATTCAAAGTGTTGGCAGATCACGGATATACCGATGCTTCCGCCAATCCATCTAAGTTCAATACCGGATTATTCTCCATAGCTACGGGTTCTTATGATTATGGTGCAAGTTTTATGGAAGCGGATGCCGTATATACCAACAAACCTCCAGGAGGGGTGGCTTATCGTTGCTCATTCCGGGTAACAGAAGCAGTTCATGCCATTGAAAGAATTACAGATCGGTTTGCCGCGGAAGTGGGCAAAGACCCAGCCCAGCTGCGCATGGAAAATTTTATCAAAAAAGAAGATTTCCCCTGGAAGTCACCCACAGGTTGGACTTACGATAGCGGTGATTACCATGCCGGGCTAAAAAAAGCCATGGAGGCAGTAGATTATGATGCATTGCGTAAAGAGCAAAAAGAGAAAAGAGCAAAAGGCGAATTGATGGGTATTGGTATATCTACATTTACTGAAATTGTTGGCGCTGGTCCTTCCAAAGACTTTGATATACTT
>JBGAVW010000086.1:0-16633 GCA_044227925.1 Saprospiraceae bacterium
CATTTTAAATTGAAGATCTAATTTGTTCCAAACTTCCGGGTTGTCGAATGTACTTAAAAGTGAATCACTTACTGCTTTAAATCCATTACGATATTGGGAGATATTGAATCGAAGTGAGTCCTTAAAATCTGCGGGCAATTGATATTTAGATGAAATCTTTTCCATATTTTCAAGGATGGCAACAACTTGATCTATTTTTTTAGATTCGCTTTTTTTCAAGTTGAACCCTTCATTACAACTTGTAAATATTATAATTAAAACCAAGCTGGAGAAATTTAATATTTTCATTTTAAAATTTTAAAGATTTGAAGAATTAATTAGAAATTATCATAACAACTTGCTGTACAAGACCAACCTGAATAAATAAAAACCCGGTCATAATATCCGGTCGTATAATTCCAAGTGCCTCCAAAATTATACAATAAGTTACCACCAAATGTAACATCAAAGTATCCTCCTATTGGATTGAAGTCTCCTCCACAATGCTGAGGTTGAACTTCAGCAATACAAGAAGTTGTAATTTGAGAGCAATTAGTGGTACAATTATTATTTATTTCAAATACTCCTGAGATATTGCAAGTCATTCCTGTAGCCACTGTAAAATTGACTATGCATTTAGTATAACTAGGGTAAAATATTAAATTTCCGATAAAAATTAAAATTATCTTTTTCATTTCATACCATTTTTAATACAATAAAATTATTCTTAATATTTTAATATTTTTTTAACATAACTTTAACATGAAGTATTTATTTGGTTCAATCGAACAGTTGATATGTCGTTAGCTACTTACAGAATGAAATTCCAAGGCTGAAAACATCTTAGGGCTGGTTAGGTTTTTGTAAATTTATTATCATTATACTTTATACCTCTTTCTGAGCAAATGAAGCATATGAACATTTACATCCCATAAGTCTGCAACAGGTTGTCGTGTATAAGGAAGTGCTTGCATATAATTAGGAGGGCCAAATTCTGTGAGAAAGGTAAAACTGGGATTCCCCTTTGATTCGTTTAGCTCGATTACTTTATCCCACCATTTCAAATGCGTATTTATGGTTTCCTCCCATTCAGGGGCACGGGGATCATTAATCTGAGGCCCTTCTTCATGTCCGACTCTGGCATGAATATGTTTAGTCCTGGTCAAGGCGAAATTTACATTTTCCGATTGGTCAGCCAATAAAGATTCATGCACATTGCACCAATGAGATATGTCGAGTGTAAGTTGCATATCGGGGTATTTGTCCAGAAATGACCTGGTGATATGAGCAGCAAAACACATACGGCCACGATGGGTCTCGTGCAGTATTTTTAATCCAGTCTTTTTAGCTTGATTGATTGTGAGTTCTATTATTTTCGAATTTTGATCAAAACTATAATAATCTCTGCCCGAGTGTGAATTGATATAGAGCGGTTTTTGAACAGAATTAGTCGATGCAGCCAACAAACTTTTTTCAAATGAGGCATAGTGTTTAGTATAGTCCTGGCCTTCCCCACTGCCAATCAAAAAACCTACCTCCAATTCGTATTTTTGTAATGCAGTAAATAGTGATTTTTGTGCTGCACTATCTGCAGGCCACCACATTTCCAATCCATCATAACCCGATTCTTTGGTCTTTTTACAGAGTTCATCGTCAGATCCGGAAAAACCCCAATTGGTTTGTAAAATTTTTATGTTCATTTTGATTTTTTTTGAAAGTGGTATTGCATCGCTATTAGCGATAAGTCCGACGGCCCAGCCGGTATTTTTGATAAATGATCTTCTATTCATAAGTTTAATTGCTCAAAATTTGAGTTTACAGATCAAATGTGAAGATAAGAAAGTGGTGGGTTCTCAAATAGGATTGCGGTTATTCAATACTTAGTCTCATACTTTCAATAGTTCTCTCATAAAAAAATAAGTAAAATGCAAATGACTGGTTATGACCTAAATGAATTTTAGAATATAATTAATTAACTGAATGTCAGTAATTAATACTTTGTCAATATTTTATATCTGTATTTCTTTGAATGTTAAAAAAATTGGCATACTACTTGTTCTAGAAGCTTTCGTGGTAAACATAGAAGAGATAAATAAGAAACATATCACCAAGACAGACTGTCTGTATCGGGTGGGTTATGGCCTGAAATCCAGGCTGTTAGACTTACAGAATGGTATTTTTTACCTCGAGGTAGTCTTTGGTAACCGATGGCATAACAATTATTCAGCCACTGTATTTGAGCTCGCGCATTGCTGGAAAGACAATAACCCTGAACTAAATTTTGCCCAGGGTTGTAAAGTTTTTATCATCGATGGCAGAAAATCTCCCGAGAAATTGGATCTACACCAAGCTGGCATCAGGGTAGAATATGATGCAAAAAAGGGCATTTTATTTGCGCCTTTTACTTTAAATTAATCATTGGAAATTTATTAAAGAGATCTTATTCGACCACCCCTTCTCTCCCGATCGCCCCATCGGTTTCTGTTAAAACTTCTATTCCCAAAATTTCGATTTTCAAATTCACCTCTTAACCGGAAGCCTTTTCTAAATCCATTCCTAAAAGCGTGGCTTCGGACCGTTGGAGCGCATCTTTTTCTCAAAACATGGCGATGTGGTCTGAATCTATTTCCTTTTCTATCCGGATGATATCTCAGTTTATCATGGTGATGAAAGCGTATTGCTCTTGACCGCTGATCTAATCTATAATCTGAGCTATTCCTATACTGTTTATAGGATTGAGCATTGGAGGAATACCCCACTATTACCAACAGATTGAAAATGAGGAAAAATTTTGAATACATGGATAGAAACATATTAAATATCTATTTTGTGTACAATTGATTTGACTAAAATAATATCAATAGGTTTAGTAATTAGTGAAGAAAAAGATAAATTTTTTGAACGAAAATGTAAATCAGCCATTAAGCCAGAACTACTAATTTTTTTTTCTGAATGACCATTGAAAGTGAAATCTTGCCACCTCTACCCCATCAGCCATTTTGCCAATGGTTTCTACAGATACCGTTGATCCTTCCGGGTTGATGAGTGCATGGTTTACTGCTTCTCTTATTATTTGTACTTCGGTGCAGGTAAATAGCACATCTGATTTGGCTTTTTTAATAAATTTTCCATCCATATTAGTCACCAGCATAGACATGTTTTTTCCGTGGGTGGCTGCCAATGCAGCACTGCCGGTTGACAACTCTGCAGCTGCAGCCAGGGCAGCAAAATATATAGAGTAAAATGGGTTTTTGGTAGACCATCTGTATGGAACCGAAACTACAGCAATTTGCTCATTAAGCTCTATGATTTTGAGGCCAAAAAACAAAGCACCGGGAAGGCTTTTGAGATAAAACAACCTGGTTTTGAAGGGATTCATCAAATTTTGAGATATGCTTTTACCCATGACAATGCGATTCGTTTTTTAGTGCAAATCAATTCTATAAAAGTAGTGATATATAGTTATTTTCGCAGCCGTAATTAAATATTAATATGAATCTTCACGAATATCAAGGCAAAGAATTACTTAAAAAATTTGGGATCAAAGTACAGGAAGGCGTAGTGGCTACCAATCTGGAAGAAGCAATCGTCGCATATGATAAAATATCTGAATTATCCAAGTCACCGGTGGCTGTTGTAAAAGCCCAGATTCACGCCGGAGGCCGGGGTAAAGGCGGCGGAGTAAAACTTATAAAATCTAAAGAACAATTAACCCAGGTAGCTCCTCAGATCATTGGCATGATGCTCAAAACCCCCCAGACTCCAGGGGGCCTAAACGGTGCCGGTAAACTGGTCCGAAAAGTATTGATTGCAGAGGATTCTTTCCTGCCTACATTTGATGCATGCAAAGAATATTATATTTCTATTCTTACTGATCGGGAAAAAAAGTCTAATGTAATTATTTATTCCACTGAAGGGGGGATGGATATCGAAGCTGTGGCCGAAAAGACCCCGCATTTGGTTCATAAAGAATATATACATCCGCTTACAGGACTACAGGCATTCCAGGCCAGAAATATTGCATTTAATCTGGGGCTGGAGGGTGCTGCTTTTAAAAACATGGTAAAATTCATCAGTCAGTTGTATGAAGCATTTGTAAGCAGTGATGCGACACTATTTGAAATTAATCCTTGCCTGAGGGATGGCAACGGTAATATAATAGCTGTGGATGCAAAAGTATCCATTGATGACAATGCATTGTACAGACATCCTGACCTGGAAGCCATGCGAGATATAGATGAGGAAGATCCCGCAGAAGTAGAAGCTAAGAATTATAACCTAAACTATGTGTCGCTGGATGGAAATGTAGGTTGTATGGTAAATGGAGCCGGACTGGCCATGGCTACCATGGATATTATAAAACTTTCCGGAGGGGAACCAGCCAATTTCCTTGATGTAGGTGGTACAGCTGATGCTGCCCGGGTAGAGCAGGCATTCAGAATCATCATGAAAGATCCAGCCGTAAAAGCAATTTTAATTAATATTTTTGGAGGTATTGTGCGATGTGACCGGGTAGCTCAGGGGGTGGTCGATGCCTATAAAAACATTGGGGAGATAAAAATTCCGATTATAGTGCGATTGCAGGGCACTAATGCAGAATTGGCTAAAGAAATAATCGACAAGTCAGGACTCAAAGTGAAGTCGGCGATATTATTGAAAGATGCAGCAGCATTGGTGAAGGAAGCGCTAAATTAATTTACAAGTTTCGAGTTACTAATTTCGAATTACGAATTACGAAGTCGGCAATAATTAAATTGTAATTTCTAAAATTGTACATTGTACAATCAAATGACTACAATCTCTCTGTTTGAATTAAACGAATATATCCGCCAGGTTATATCATTAAATTTTACAGATCCTGTTTGGGTAAAAGCTGAACTAAATCAAATCAGCTATTCCCGTGGTCATGCATACCTTGAATTGGTAGAGAAGAAAGAAAATGGGGATGAGATCATAGCGCAGGCGCAGGCGGCCATCTGGTATAGAAATTTAAAATTCATCGAACACAAGACAGGTCCTCATTTGCATGCAATATTAAAAAAAGGCCAACAGGTCCTGCTCAAAGTCAAAGTAGAATACAATGAACGCTATGGATTAAAATACAGTGTTGAAGATGTAGATACCACGTTTGCTCTTGGTCAAATGGAACTTAAGCGAAGAGAAATACTTGAGCAACTGGAAAAGAATGGCCTGATAGAAAAAAACAAAAAAATTAATCTACCCCCGGTATTGCAAAACCTGGCGATTATCTCCTCAGAAAAAGCAGCAGGTCTGCAAGATTTTATAAACCAATTGCAGGAGAATGCGTATGATTTTTCATTCAGGTGTGAATTGTTTTCTGCAGCTATGCAAGGTAAGAATGTAGAAAGAGAAATAATTAAAGCCTGTAATGAAATACTCATTGAAAAAAGTAAATACGATGCAATCATCCTAATCCGGGGCGGAGGTTCTAAGCTGGATCTGGCAGCATTCGATACCTATAAGCTTTGTGAAAAACTGGCCAATATGCCCTTTCCTGTGATCACCGGAATCGGGCATGATATAGACCAATCTCTGGCTGATATCATTGCGCACACCAGTCTAAAAACACCAACTGCAGTAGCCAATTTCATTATTGATCATAATCTGACTTATGAATCCTCGTTATTTGAAAAGCTAAGGACCATTGAGACTTATGCAAAACACCTGTTGCATTCTGAATCAAAATCGCTGGCAAGCCTGGCTGACAAACTTAAATACCTGGGCATTCAAATCATTCAGCAAAAACAATATAGATTAAATGAATACAATAGGCAACTGAATGCGTATGTCGATTCTCTTATAAAAAATCAATACACCCAATTGGAAAATGCAGGCAGAATTTTAGAATTACTAAATCCATTTGCATTATTAGCCAGGGGATATTCCATTACCACACTAAATGGCAAATTAATAAAACACACATCCGAGGTAAAGGCCGATGAAATAATAGAAACCAGAATAATGGATGGCATCATTCAAAGTAAGGTCCAAGGCTGAAACTCAACTAGCGTGATATTTTATTAAAGCCACTCTTCTGTATTTTCCAAGAGCCCCATCTTCTACAAATTTTATTTCCCCTCCCTGGGCCATGGCCATTTCTATCAGATCATCGACTGCATCCTGAATCGGGAACTCTGCTTTCTCCGCCTCATAGGTCGTGACCACGCCGGGTACATCACTGTGGATAGCCGCCTTTACAAAATTTTTTTCAAGTATTAATTCCCTGCCGTTTTTCATGCTTAGCTCTTTCCATATATCCTGTATTCCATAACAAAGTAAATGATCGTTGTCTGCTTTTTCAATCTTGAGCATCAAATCAGCCTGAACCGCCTTTTCAATTTCAGGAATGACTTTATGCATCTGTGCAAGTATTTCAGCTTCGGTTGACTCTAAAAAATTTCCCTCAACTACCCCAGTTATCCTGGCTGTATATTTACTTTTTAGTTTATAATGAGAAACCAATTTATTGGGAGCCATTACGATCACCGGCCATGGATAAGATTCAAACAGTATTTCAAGACCGGCATCAGCATTCTTTATAAAAAAATCCCTTGCTTTTTCCTGCCGATCTGATTTTTCATAATAAATCTCCACATCGTGCAGGGTATTTTGCATAAATGCTTCAATGTGTTTTGGTACATGTACAGACATCACGGAAATTACCCCTGATTCGTATTTTAAAAATTTCTCTTCACTTTCGCTCATCAATAAGACGATAAATTTGTGCTCCATGGCCTGATCAATGAGCAAATCACGTATTTCGAAATTATCATCTATTATTAATTTTTCCTTTGGTTCGTTGTGTAATTCAAAGTAAGTGGAATAAGTACTAGATAAATAAAACGCATATCCTTTGATAAATGAATGAAACGGAACGTGGGTAATCAAGTCAAAATACCTTTTCATTATAGTACTTACTACTTCTTCCGGAAAGTCTTTGGACAAGCTATGATGTAATTGATTTGATTTAAGTTTAAGCAGTTTATGCAATTCATGTTCCCCACCGTATTTAACAGTAAAAGGAAATATTAAAGACACGCAGGGCAACACATTACCGGCTGTTTTTAACTTTGAAATATCGATTTTTGATTTGCTTAGCATATTCTTATTATTTAAAATACAAGGTAGGCTTGAAGGATAAGTAGACCGCTGACAAAGATCAGGGTGTAAAATGAAGTAGATCATCGTTCGTATATAAAAAATCAACATAAATTGCAGTATATAAAAAAAAGAATATGGCACTCAATTTTGAATCTTACATCAGCAAAGGAAATGAAATGGTAAATCGTGTCGCAACCGAATTGGAAGTGCCGAGAGATCAGGGTGCAAGAATATTGCGAAGCACACTAAAAGCATTGAGAAATCAATTGACCCTGGAAGAAAACTTTGATCTTTTAGCCCAACTGCCCATGATAATTAAAGCAGTATATGTTGACGGATGGAATCCAACCAAATATCACATGAGAGCGTATACATTAGCTGATTTTTTTGATGACATCAGATCAAATGATGGAGACAGTTCTGGTTATGATTTTGGTAACGATGTACAAACATACAGCATAGTAAAAAGAGTATTTAAAGTATTGAGTGAATACATCAGTGAGGGCGAATGGGATGATATAAAATCCGTGGTTCCTAAGCCCTTGAAGAAATTATTGACACTGGTCGAACAAGACATGGTCTTTTAACTATAATTTATTAATTTATTTTTAAAACAAATTATTATGAAAACAAGTGCCTTAAGCCGCAGATATGAGCCTCTGCCGTCTGTTTTTGAGAATTTCCTAAAACCATGGACAGATTGGACTCCTTTTAAAGAATTCAATTTAAGTCCAAATACAGTACCCGCTGTAAATGTAGTAGAGAATGAAAAAACATATGAGCTTGACCTGGCTGTTCCTGGAATGGATAAAAAAGACTTTCACATAGACCTCGAAGGTAATATCATGACCATATCCAGTGAAAAAGAAGAATCTAAAGAAGTAAAAGAGGAGAACTATTCCCGCCAGGAATATAACTATTCATCCTTCTGTAGAAGTTTTACACTGCCATCAGTTGTTTCCAAAGAAAAAATAGATGCCAGGTATGAAAATGGAATACTAAAAATCAAATTGCCAAAGAATGAGGAAGCAATAAAAGCATCTTTAACCAAAACAATTGAAGTCAAGTAAGCATTTAAGTAGATCGCCCCTTCCTGAAA
Organism: Saprospiraceae bacterium; assembly: GCA_044227925.1. GTDB lineage: Bacteria > Bacteroidota > Bacteroidia > Chitinophagales > Saprospiraceae > JADJLQ01. Next base: position 8,201 of record JBGAVW010000086.1, read on the forward strand.
ATTAAAATTTCTTGAATGGGGCGATTTTGTTTTTTCAACTTTAATCAGATAATTTATTCAATGACTTTCAATACCATTAAAGAATACAATGATCTCAAAGATGAGATTGCTACATGGAAGATATTTATTGAAATCATGGAAGATGAATATTTTACAATAAAGTCAGAATTAAACAGAATAATCGGAAAGAAAAAAATAAATGAAGACATACTTAAGGTTCTCGAATTACTTCAAACTACTATTTTAGAAAACGAAAAAAGGCTGTTTCAATATAAGAAGTCCCTGCTGAATCACTATGAAAAACTGAATAAAAAGCCGGAAAAAGATATCCTTTCAAATCCCACTATTCTAAACAATCACCATCTTTTACATGAAGACGAAGAGCATATCAAACAAAATCTGGTAGAATTAAAAAAGTCTTTCTCAGATTTTATCAATTTGATGAATGGAAGAAAATTAGTTTAATAGTTTATCTAGCTTTTCCTCATTTAAAATCTTGATTTTCGCTTCTTTTATTTCAATCAATTTTTCGTTTTTAAAGTCAGTCAATGTCCGGATTAAAGATTCGGTGGCGGTACCGGCTATGCTCGCAAGGCTTTCCCGTGACATGTCTATAAAATACTCTTCATTTGGTTTTTTATAAGTACGATTTAAAGCTACCAGAGCCTGAGCGACTTTTTTTCTAAGACTGTTATAGGCGATGGAGATCAAATGCTCCTGATATTCGGCGACATCTTTAGCCAATATTTTTGTAAAAAGCGATATTAATGAAATATCTTTTTTCATAAGCTCATCAAACTCTTCGCGCGGGATCAATGCCAATTCTGCATCTTCCAACGCTTCAGCGGAGTCCCGGTACACAGAATTTTCCAATAGAGGAACATGACCTATAAAATCTCCTTCTTTGTATAGGCCTACTACCAATTCCTTAGCATCATCATTGGTTTTTACTAATTTTACTTTGCCACTTATAATATAATAGAGTCGGGATGGCCGGTTGCCTTCCGAATATATAATCTGTTTTTTTCGATACTTATTTATATGCCTTCCTTTAAGTATTTCTGCTAATATCTCCTTAGAATTGTGATGGACATGATTGGGCTGTTGGAATTTCTCTAAGCTTTCTGCGATGCGTTGCTTTAAGGATTCGTATTTTTTAAGCCTTCTTTCAATAGCCGATAATAATTCAGACCCGGTAAAAGGTTTTGAGATGTAATCGTCTGCACCTAATTCCATTCCTTTCCTTAAGTCTGATCTGTCTGCTTTTGCAGACAAGAATATAAAAGGGGTATCGTATAGTTCCGGAGAATTTTGAATCATAGTCAAAACCCCGTATCCATCAAGTATGGGCATCATGATATCACAAACAATCAAATCAGGCTTTTCCTGCAATGCTTTTTCAACGCCTTCTTTTCCATTGGATGCCGAAGTCACTTCAAAATGTGCCAACTGAAGGATTTCTTCGGTATTTTCTCTGAGATCATCCTGATCCTCGATCAAAAGTATTTTTTTCATATTGTCCCATAAAATTAGGTTATTTATTAAAATGAAGGGCAAATTCCGTCCCTTGATTCTCAATACTTTCAAAGGTTATTTTTCCTTTTAGCAACTCAGCATACCTGGCCACTATATGCAGTCCAAGCCCAGTCCCTTTGATCGAAGCTACATTTGATGCCCGATAAAAGCGTTCAAATAAATTTTTCTGATCTTCCTCTGGAATGCCAATACCTTCATCTTTTACTTTCAATGACCACTTACCTGGAAGGCTATTGTCAATAGTAATAGTTATGGGTTTGTCTTGTTGAGAAAACTTTGAAGCATTGGATACGAGATTATTTATAATATGTCTTATAATGGCTTTGTCCGAAATTACCACAGGAGGACCTGTCAAATGAAATACTATAGTTTGACCTTTTTTGAGTATCGGTGCAAATTGGTGCCGGATGGTTTCTATCAGTTCATTTAAATTAAATTCTTCAGATTTGGTAACCACTTTGCCTTCTTCAATTTTACCTACACTCAACAAATCTTCAAGTATATCATCTAATGAATTCACTGCAGATAAAATCCGCTCAAGATGTTTTTCCCGTTTAGGTTGATCGTCAGAGTGGCTGTATTGCTGTAATAAATAGGTAGAGGATAAAATAGTGCTCAAGGGTGTCCTAAACTCATGAGAAGCCATGGAAACAAACCTGGACTTAAGTTCATTTAAGTCCTTTTCTTTGGCGAGGGCCAGGTCCAATTCTTTTTTGGCTTCTTCAGTCTCTTTTATTTGTTTTTGTAATTTAACTATGGCATCAGCAAGGGCTTCAGTTCTTTCATTCACTTTCTTTTCCAGGTCGGTATTCAGCTTTTTGATAGATTGCTCACTTTCTTTTCTGAGAGTAATATCATTAATGAAGGCTATTACATATATTTCGTCCGCTTCATTTTTATAGGTACCGAGCGATACCTCCACCGGAAATTCTTCACCACCCTTTCGTATGGCATATAAATCCATGCCTAACCCCATGGGCCTGCTTTGAGGATCCTCATAATATCGCTTATGGTGATGCACATGACTGTCTTTATATCGCATGGGTATGAGCACATTTAAGTTTTTGCCCAACAATTCCCCATCATCATAATGAAATAAGGTAGAGGCAAATTTATTGGCAATCAAAATTTCCCCATGTTTATCCACCAGTATTATTCCAATAGAGGCAAAATCTAAAAAAGCATTCAATCCTTCCTTCTTAATTGACTCTATCGTTGCATTGTCCAACATATTCATTTAAAAATACCATTTAATCATGAGTTATATGAAGTTTGTTTTTTATTATTTTGGTCCCGATATAGGCTATTGCAATTACTCCAAGAGAGGATAAAGGCATTAAAATGGCAGCAATTACCGGCTCCAAATCACCAGATACCGAATATATTATGCCAATTAAATTGTATATCAGACTATATCCAAAGCTCAGTAATATCAGCTTTCGAATGAATCGACCAACCACAAATAATTCATCCAATGCATATAATTTTGCTTCACGGACAATCATATCACTAGCTGGGGTGAAGCTGAAATGATCGGAGGCTATGGCCACACCTATATCACTTTGTTGCAAAGCCCCTGCATCATTCAAACCATCACCCACCATCATAATTACGGATCCTGAATTTTGGCAATTCTGTATGTATTCCATTTTATTCTGAGGGCTATTACCCAAGCTGATCACCATACCCGAAGGTAATTCTGAGAACACGGAATTTTGACTATTGGTATTATCACCGCTTAGTAATGTAAGTTTGAATTTTGAGAGCTTTTTTAACAATTCCCTGATGCCTGGCTTAAATAAATACTGCAATGAATAAACGGCGATACATAGACCATCTTTAACTATATACAAAGCGGATTCGTCAGCTATTCTTTTAGGCTGACTGGTGAATTTATGATTACCGATTTTATAATATTCTTCATTTACCCAACCCTCAATCCCTGAGCCTTCAACTTCCTTGAAATCTTTGATCTTAAGATCAGATTCATAAAATTTTTCATAATCCAGAATACTTTTTCCAATTGGATGGTTAGTATAAGAGATTAGTGTAAGGGCTACTTTTTTCTCCTCGCGGGTCCAACTGCTGTATACCAATTTGACTCTATCCGCTATCCTGTAAGTCAATGTTCCGGTCTTGTCAAATACTACATGATTGATTTTTAATAATTTTGAAAATAGCTCCGCATTTTTAAAATAAATTCCACTTTGCGAGAGAATATTGAGCATAAAGCCATGCGTAAAGGTTGCACTTAATAGTAAAGCACAGGGACATGCAATTATCAGTGTTGCAGTCAATGCATTGAGTCCAATTGTGGTGGCCCCATTTACATACCAATAAACAAAACCGAGCACAGCAATAGAAAGCACCAACCATGTAAAATATTTGCTTACTGTATCTGTCCATTCAGTCCTTTGCTCCGTCACTTTATGAAATACCGGCTTATTCCAAATTTGAATAAAATCACTTTGAGAAAATGATTTGATAGCTATTACTTCAATTGTACTTTCCACTACCCTGCCACCAGCATATACCAGCTGCGCAGTGGAAATGGTGTGGTATTCTGATTCGCCGGTGATGTATGAATAATCAATCTTAGCCTGCCCCATGCTTAGGATACCGTCTACAGGGATTAATTCGCCGTATTTTAATACTAATCGATCATCCGGCTTGATGGAACTAACCGGAATAGAAGTAAGCTGATTATCCTTGATAATGGATGCGTATAGAGGGAAGTAGGAAGTAAAATTTCGTTCGAAATTCAGTGAATTATTGGTCTTATCCTGTACATACCTTCCCAATAACATAAAGAAAACTATTCCCGACATACTGTCTAAATAACCAGACCCAACCCCCGTATAAACTTCGTAAAGGCTTCGACTAAAAGTGATCAGTATAGCCAAAGCGATGGGAAAGTCAATATTTAAAATCTTATTTTGTATACCTACCCAGGCTTTTCTAAAAAAAGTATTCAGGCTTATATAAAAGACAGGCAGTGAAGCCAAAAGGCTGATCCACCTGAAGTATCCCATCAATTCTTTGTTTTTTGATTGAGATAATCCGAGGTATTCGGGAAAGCTTAAGATCATAATATTGGCAAAACAGAATCCGGCAATCCCAATGTAAACACGGGCATCATTTCCTTTAACCGCTTTTTTTACGTTCCCCTTCTCAAGATAAGGTTCATACCCAATGGATTCCAATATATTAGCTATTTCAGCCAAAGTCAAGTCGGAGGTTTTGAAACTCAGGTAGATCTTTTTTGCAGCAAAATTGACTTCTGAAAATAATATGGATTCATGTATTTTGGATAAATGTTCCAGCAGCCAAATGCATGAACTACAATGCATCTGAGGTAAATAAAATACTGCTTTTGTTAATCTGTCGTCTTTAAAAGTTATGTAGTTGGAAGCAGTACCCGGATCATTCAGAGCATCCCATTTTTCGGATGTTCCATTTTTTATTGTCTGACCCGGATTGGAGTTAAGACAATAATAATAATCAAGGTCGTTTTGATGTAGGATTCCATACACGGTCATACAACCCTGGCAACAAAATTTTTTTTCGTCTAACTGCAAAGAGCTATCCAGGCAATCATTTCCACAATGAAAGCAGGCAATACTGATATCTTGGGCTTTTTCTGTCATTTTTCAAGTATTGGTTTACAAATTGAAACTTTATTTTCAGCAGTATGAGATCCGGAATGCGAACTGATACCCCGAAATACAAGCATACCGGAAAGCAGTACCCCTACCACCGAAGCCGCATATTTTAAATTTATCCTGGCCTTCATACTTACGGATGACTGAAACTTTTTCACCATAAATAGTGCGGGCATGGTACCCAACCCAAAGCACAACATGAAGATAAATCCATCCCGTATACTTCCGGAGGCAAGCGAAGCGCTGGCTGCCACCAGCACCATCGTACAGGGCAACATAGAATTGAAAAGTCCCAAAGTGGTATAATGATACCAGGATCCATTAAATTTCAAATACTGAATGAGTGTATTCAGCTTCCGGGAAATGCCTTGTGTAAAAAAATAATTAGGATGAAGGTATTTAGAAAAAAGAATTCCCAATATCAATATACCTGATAATACGGAGAGTATGCGTTGACCTATAATAAAAGAAGAAGCCGTACCCAACAGTGAAAATACTATTCCTATAATACCATATCCAATGGCTTTTGAAAGCAGATAGACAATCAACGAGATATCCTGTTGCCTTTTAGAAGATCCGAATGGTACAGCAACCACCAGTGGTCCACACATTCCTATACAATGCAGGCTGCTGCCGGCACCCAATATCAAACCTCCTATAAGCCAGGAAATATTCATTACATTTGAAAAATTTTATAATACGATTTAGAAGAATCAGAAAATTTGACCTTCAAAGTAAAAGGTACATTTCTGCTGTTTGCTATTTCAATTTTAAATTGACCGGTATCATTTTTCGAAAGTGGAAAAACCTGGTCGTTTGCCGGCCATGAAGGAAAATAGGCAATGACCTCCCCTTTGAGAAAATCCTTAGCAATAAAATCTGGTATAGTCAACAGCACTGCATTTCCGTTTTTTTCTGCCTTGATAAGATCACCTTGTAATTCGGCGTTTTTCAGCTCTTGCTTGTAAAGATCATAGGTCACCTCCTCTTCATAATAATCTTTTGTGACCAATAATAAATCTTCTTTGATAAAACTAAAAATCAGTGAAAAAATGAACAATAGAGTAAGTACCGATCCGTAAATCAATATATTACCTGTATTTAAATTCCATTTCATATTTAATCAATTTTCACCTATAAAAGGCAGTTTTACATTATGCATCACTTTTGGACCTGACATAATTTTAAGCTTGAATAATTCTTTGCGGGTTTTAATGTCTTCGGTTGATTTATTGATAAAAAACATATATTCATTTTGTGACTTACCCGGTATTGAATCTTCCTGTTTGCCTACAAAATGAAGCTTAAGTTCCGGATCGGAGGGGATTAATTTAAATGGCTGAGTCAATCCTGATTTATTTATAATTTTCATTCTGTAAAGATTACTGATGGTCCCGTCTTTATTTTCCTGAAGTATTTGACCGGATACCCGCATTACAGTTACATCCAGCGTTTTACGAGTACCCAGCAAATAGGTAAATAATCCTACCAACACTACAAGAGCCGCCGTATACATTTTTATTCTATAGGTAAAGCGATTGCTTGCACCTTCTTTTATATTGTTTTCACTGGCGTATTTTATCAGGTCAGGTGGTCTGGAAGTTTTTTTCATCATCATATTGCAGGCATCGATACATGCTGTACAGTTAGTACATTCCATCTGAGTACCATTGCGGATATCAATACCTGTAGGGCATACCTGTACGCACAGGTCACAGTCGATGCAATCTCCGGCACCCGGCTCTCTTCCTTTACTAGCTTTTGCTCTTGGCTCGCCTCTCAGATAATCGTAAGCCACCACTATAGAATTTTTATCCAATAATACTGATTGCAACCGGCCATAGGGGCAAACAACTGTACATACTATTTCTCTTGCATGGGCAAAAACAAAATAAAACACAAAGGAGAAAATAAGAATTGCAATAAAGCCGATAAGGTGCTTACTTACGGGTTCCAGCATGATGGTCTTCAATTCTGAAACTCCAATTATGTAAGTAAGAAAAATATTGGCTATAAAAAAAGAAAAAGCAAAAAAAATCAGGTGTTTAGCCATTTTCCTGATATAAATTTCAGTAGTCCATGCCTTGGCATCATTGGCTCGCTGGCGGGTGGCCGATCCCTCAAGCCAGTATTCAATCCTCCTGAAAAACATCTCCAGAAAAACAGTTTGAGGGCACATCCATCCGCAAAAAATCCTTCCATAGGCTAAGGTAAAAATTACGATAAACAAGATAAAAATGATCATGGCAAGGCCGAGCAATACAAAATCCTGAGGGTAAAATATTTTGCCGAAAATAATGAATATCCCTTTTGGCAAGTTGAAGAGAAACAGCGGATCACCATGTATTTTTATAAATGGGATTACACATAATAACACTAAATAAAAATAGCTCAAATAGGTCCGATAGGTATACAGCTCCCCTTTGGGTTGCAACGCATATATCCATTTTCTTTTACCCGATGAATATACAGTGGATATTTTATCCTTGTAGTCTTCGTCTTCCACATTTTTGTTCATTTCCTGCTAAAATATATCCAATACTTTTAATTTTGACTTTCCATAACTTACTAAATCGCCAATTTTTTTTGATTTTAACGATTTAGCCAATTTTGATTCAGTTGAAATTCCAATTAATAATTTATCCTCATTGAATGGCAATGGAGTGGTAGGTATACCTATGTAAAACAGAATTTGCTTGGTCTCAACCACAGAACCGGGTAAAATTTTAAGCGATTTTACTTCGGGCAATGTTTCGAGCTTTTGCTTATTGAATTTGGCCTGCACCAGCAATGCTTTATAATGATTCAGCATTTCTATAGCACTGTTTTGGAAAGACATATCTTCGGGGTCTTTCACAGCCGATTCATCCAAATCCGCTTCCACTTCAAACTCGGCTACTGTTTTCTCAAGTTGCTTAATAGTGTCATCCAGGTAGGAGACCAGTTTTTGGTGGATCTTTTTCTTTTTCATTTATTTTTATTTTATGGAGTCTATAGGATTGACCACTTCCGTAGAGTCAATGTATAAATCTCCTTGTTTTTCTTTAGCATTGGGTGGATTGGTACCTCCCAGTGATTTTACAAAAGATGCTAGCTCTGCTATTTGCGAAGGGCTAAAATCATCTTTCCAACTTTTCATCCCTTTATCCGGAAATCCATATTTAATGGTTTTAAAAATGTCCTTTATTCCGCCTTTATGAATCCAGAATTGATCTGTCAAATTAGGGCCGACTGT
>JBGAVW010000087.1:0-15698 GCA_044227925.1 Saprospiraceae bacterium
GCCTTGCCATAGTTTTCACGCATAGTTTCTAATCCAAATACCCTGCTTTTTTCAGGAGGAAATTTATCAGGAAACATCCTTACATAGGGGCAATCCAGTTTTTGTGCCAGCTCAATGTATGCCCTGGCTTCATCCAGGTTCTTTTGGCGTTTTATGGGTTCGTATTCATGTAATACTGCAGATGCATTAAGATTAATAATTTTTACATTTTCTTCACGGCATATTTTTATGATTTCAGGTAATTGGCCAGGCTTGAGTTCAGGGGCATCAGTAAGATTTAAGTCACCTGCAATGCCTCTGATTTCTATGCCGTGATAGCCCATTTTAGAAGCATTTAAAATGGCCGTTTTTAAATTCCAGTTGGGGCAAGCTAATGTATTAAAGGCCAGTTTAAGTTTATTTTTTCTATTTACGCCAATAGATGCCAACAGGGGAGTAAAAGCAGTCCCAATAAATTCGCGACGATCAATTGTATTCATTTTATGTAGTTTGAATTATTACTTGTAATCAGCATTAAAATGAAGTGGTAAATTAAAGAAATGATACCACTCCAGACCTGCATTATCAAAATTACTTATCCTTTGTCCTTTTATCAGCCCATATTGGTTCCCGGATTTTCCAGTTACCATCTTGTTGTTTCCGATAAAAGCTGATAGCTTAACCTTCCTGGACAGGGGCCATTTTAAAGCACTTTTGGAATATCTCCAGCTTAACTTTAACCTCATTGCACAGGGCAAGATCAACCTCGTATTCTCCAATTTTTCAAGTGTGTTGCAGTAGGCTTTGATTCTATCTTTGGCGGACAATGAAAGAATGGCAAATTAAAAAAAATTATTATTTAACCAGCAAGACCTATATAGAACCTGCTGGGGAAATCATAAAATATTGACCCAAATTAATTTATTGAAAGAAATAGATCGAGAAGTGCAAGGATATTTGGTAAAAAGGTTAAAAAAGCATCCACTTATAAATAATTGGCTCAAAGGCCAAGCAAAGGCGTAAGTCAGAAAATACAGCATAGACCTGTTCATGCTGCAACTGAAATCAATTAAAAGCTCAAAAGTAAAATCACCGTCAAGCATTGAAGTTAGCCTGGAAATCCGAATGTTACGTAGGGCAGCTGAAGAGGTCGGTCCAAAGGAATGCCTGCCCGACTTATTGTATTTAAATGTAGTGGTCAGGCGGGCCTTATTTTCTGACGAGCTTTCTTTGATTCTTTCTTTGGCAGCCTGTCCCGTAGGAATGAAATGGATGACGGGAGACAAAGAAAGAATGGCAAAATAAAAAAAATTATACTTAACCAGCTGACCCTGTTTAATAAATTTCTTTTTCCGTGATAACTTTAGCGGGTGTTGAAACAAGCCATTCATAAATCTTCTATTCCTCCTTCGCAAATTTTTGTGATTCGAAATTTAGAAGAAAAACATTTTGACCCTACCTGGCATGCCCATTCGGAATATCAGCTTTTTGTGGTATTGGAAGGGACAGGTACACGATTTATTGGTGATAGTATCAAATCGTTCCGACCAGGTGAACTGATTTTGACGGGTCCGCATGTGCCACATGTATGGCGAAGTGATGATTCCTATTTTCGTGGCGAATCCGGATTAGGAACCAAAGGAATAGTGATTTATCTTAATGAAAATTTTTTGGGAGATCATATCCTGGAAAAAGAAGAAATGGTTTCGATAAAAAAACTATGCAAAAAGTCTATGAGGGGTCTGGAATTTTATGGAGCGGGTAAACTAAAAGCGATTGAAATGATGAAGGAATTGCTTGAACTTAAAGGAGTACAAAGTGTAATCCATCTGCTGCAAATTTTTGAATTACTAGCCGGTACTAAAGACTACCATTACATTTCTTCCAGAGCCTACGACGATGCTATAGATCAGGACGAGACTGATCGTTTGAATAGAGTTTATCAATATGCTTTCCAGCATTTTCGAAAAAAAATTTCCATTCAGCAACTAGCTGACCTTTTACATATGACGCCAACCTCATTTAGCCGGTATTTTACCATGAAAAACAACAAACCTTTTTCGCGGTTCATTGCAGAAATCCGGATAAAACATGCATGCAAATTACTCATAGAATCCGAGGAATCCATTTCCCGGATCTGTTATGAATCCGGATTCAATACCTTGTCTAATTTCAATAAACAGTTTAAAGAAATAATGAATAGTTCACCCGTACAGTATAAAAAAGAATTTATGAGTCTTTAATCGCATGATTGATGATGAGTGTGTGGTGGGGCTATAGCTGATAATGCAAATCACTGTATCGATATCGAACAGTTTTTAGATTTGGTATATTCTATAAATGGTACATTTTCAATTGATTACGTATTTGGCCTAAGATGTGAATTAAATCAGGATGAGAAAAGTCTATTCAATAAGAACAGTAATAAATCCTTGATTATGTTTAGAAATTACCTAAAGATCGCTATTCGAAATCTTCTTAAAAATAAAGCCTTTAGCTTTATAAATATTTTTGGATTGGCATTGGGCATGACCATATCCATGTTGATCGGACTGTGGATTTACGATGAATATTCCTATGACCATTTTCATACAAATAAAGACAGGATATTTCGCGTGATGATCAATGGCTATGATGGAAATACCGGAGAAAAATATTCCAGTATAGCTACTGTATTACCTCTGGTAGAAGAATTCAAAGCTATACCGGAAGTGCAGAATGTAATAGAGACCAATTGGGATGGAAAATGGGGCTTAAAGGTTGGAGATAAAAAATTTAATAAGACAGGATGCGATGTGGCTGATGGTTTTTTTAAAACTTTCCAATTTAAGTTTTTGAAAGGCGATGTAAATACAGCTTTGGCTGATCCTTCCTCCATATTACTCACAGAAACCACCAGCAGAGAATTATTCGGAACAGAAGATCCTATGGGCAAAACCGTGCAATGGGGTGGCAAAGAGTTGTTAAAAGTGAGTGGTATAGTTCAGGATATGCCACGGAATAGTTTTTTTAAAGAGTATCAATATTTCACACCGTTTAGTTTTAATGAGAACCGACAAGACTGGGTAAAAGCAGCTCGTACCCAGTGGGATAATTTTTCGTTCCAGATGTATGTGGAACTAAAGCCCAATACAGAGTATGCCCAGGTAGAACCCAAAATAAAAAATATCGTAAAAGCCCATCTGCAAAACTCCAAACACGAAGTGGCATTACACCCGATGACAAAATGGAGGTTATATAATCAGTTTAAAGATTGGAAAGCAGAGGGAGGCAGAATTGATTATGTCCGCATATTTGGATTAGTAGGTTTTTTAGTTTTACTCATAGCCTGCATCAATTTTATGAATCTTAGTACAGCACGTAGCGAAAAACGGGCAAAAGAGGTAGGCATCAGGAAAACCATAGGTTCAAACAGAAAAGATCTTATCCTTCAGTTTTTCGGTGAGTCTTTATTTATCAGTTTTCTTGCATTCATTATGGCTTTGTTGTTTATTATTCTTTCACTTCCGGCATTTAATAGATTATTAGTATCAGAAATTTCTATTCCCTTTAGCAATCCAGGGTTTTGGACAGTGGCTTTGATGGTAGTTTTCATCACCGGAATACTGGCGGGATCGTATCCATCTTTATATCTTTCATCTTTTGATGCGGTGAAAGTGTTAAAAGGGACATTTTCATTGAGCAAATCAGGTACTATGCCCCGCAAGATTTTGGTAGTGACTCAGTTTGCCACATCGGTAGCACTCATCATATGTACCATACTGATGTATCAGCAAATAAATTATGTGCAGAGCCTGCCCATAGGGTATAATCCAAATGGTGTGATGATGGTACAAATGCAAGGGGATATTTATAAAAATTATGAAGTTGCGAAGCAAGACTTGCTCAACACCGGCATTATAGAAAGTGTTACTAAAGCATCCAGCCCTATAAATGCAATATGGTCAAACTGGAATGTAACCGGGTTTCCGGGTAAGCAAGCCAATGAAATACTTTCCTTTGCCAATATTGCGGTATCTGATGATTATTTTAAAACCTTACAGATAAAAATAAAAGAAGGTAGAAATTTTTACGCTGATGCCTCCAATTCCGATTCCGCTTCGGTAATCATCAATGAGGCTGCTGTGAAACGTATGCGACTATCTGATCCTGTTGGAAAAATCATTCAGATGAATGATACAAGACTGACTATTGTAGGTGTAGTCGAAAATACCATCATGACTAATCCATATGAACCGGTAGGCCCGACATCCTTCAGATCTATGCCCTGGGCCAATGCCATCATGTTTAGAATCAAAGAGAATGTAGCAGCCAAAGAAGTTCTTGCTAAAGTGGCGCCTATCTTCAACAAACATAATCCCGATCTGCCATTTGAATACGAATTTGCAGATGAAGGGTATGCTCAAAAGTTTGAATTAGAAGTACGGGTTGGAAAACTGGCAGGTATATTCTCGATACTTACAATACTGATTTCTTGCCTGGGATTATTTGGCTTGTCTGCTTATACTGCTGAGCGAAGAACAAAAGAGATTGGAATCAGAAAGGTACTCGGTGCATCTGTACCACAAGTATGGAAATTGATAAGCCTGGAATTTGTTTTATTGGTCCTTATATCTTGTATTATAGCAACTCCATTGGCTTTATACTACATGAAGGATTGGCTGTCGGATTACAAAAACCATATTAATATCAGTTGGATGGTTTTCGTGGTGGCTACTTGTATTGCTATGTTCATCAGCATGGTCACAGTAAGTTTTCAAGCCGTAAAAGCGGGTATGGCCAATCCAATACGAAGCTTACGAAGTGAATAAATAGTATAAGATATATGGCAATAAAAAAGATAACTGATTTTGAATTCTAAAGAACAAAATCCTAAACATCATGTTTTCCAATTATTTTAAAGTGGCATTTCGTCAGTTAATGCAAAACAAGCTGTATAGCACTATCAATATTCTAGGACTTTCCATCGGCCTAACCATTTCTATGTTTATCCTGTTATTCGTTATGCATGAAATGGCATATGATAATTTTCATGTGAATGGGAGCAGGATATTTAAAGTAATGACGGAGGTAAAAATGGGTGATCAGACGATCAATATTGAAGGGCTTACTTCAAAATTAGCACCTATGATGAAAGAATCCAACAGCAATGTATTGGATTTTGCCAGGATAGGAAGTGAGCAACAAGTGATTTTTATAAATCCTGAAATACCTGCTTTAAAATTTAAAGAAGGGCCGCTGCTATTTGCAGATCCTTCTTTTTTTAAATTCTTTTCATTTAAATTGATCGCAGGTGGTGCAGATGAGGCATTGGCTTCGCCTTTTTCATTGGTGATTTCTGAAGAGGCTGCTAAAAAATATTTTGGTGATCAAAATCCTATTGGTAAATCATTATTAAGTGGTACAAAACAATCGTATACCATCACAGGCGTAATGGAAGATATTCCTTCTAATTCGACTTTGCAGTTTGATTTTATCTCTTCCATCGAAACATTTCCGAAGCTTAATCTGGAGAAAGAAAAGGTATGGGAAAAAGCAGGAGCATTTCAGACTTTTTTACTGCTTCAATCAGAGCAGAATGCAGAGGAAGTCGCTCATGATATTAAATCCATAGGCGCTAAAACAAATGCTTTTGATACTACTGCTGCCTATTCATTGAAACAGTATTCGTCGCAACATTTGGGTGGGGGATTCAGCCAAAACACAAATGCCAGATATGTATATATTTTTGGTGGCATTTCATTATTGATCCTATTCCTGGCCATATTCAATTACGTAAGCCTTGCAACGGCCAGGTCTACTAGCAGAGCGAAGGAAGTGGGAGTACGAAAGGTGGTGGGTGGTTCACAGAAACAATTGATAATTCAATTTTATTTAGAATCATTTTTAGTTTGTTCCATAGCGTTTGGATTAGCTATGATGATGACCAAATTATTTCTAATCCCATTTTATGAATTGGTAGGAGTGAAAATGGATACTCCATTACTAACTGGCAACCAAAGTTTACTTTTTTTAAGTATCCTTTATGTAATCTCCATTGCATTGGCAGGTAGTTACCCTGCATTATTATTATCACGCTTTATCCCCATGGAGGTAATACGGGGAAAATTTTCAAGCGGTCAGGGTGGTGCTGCCATTCGTAAAGGCATTACTGTATTTCAATTTGTGGTTTCCATAGCTTTAGTATTTTGTGTGATCATCACTCAAAAACAGATGAAATACCTGAAACAAAAGGATTTAGGATTTGTACAATCTCAGGTAGTAGCGCTTCCCATATCCGGGTCAATGATTACTCATTTTATTGATTTTAAAAACAAACTAAGCCAGATGCCAGGCGTCAAATCGATCACCTCTTCCACTTCTCCCTTTTACAAAGGATACAATGCCTGGTTTACTCAATCTGTAAAATCAAAGAAAGATGTATTTCTATATACCATTTCAGCCGATGAAAACTTTTTTACTGCACTTGGCATCCCATGGACTAAAGAACCGATAGATACATTTAATATCAAACAGAAATTATTTATAAATGAAACTGCGGTACAGGAATTGGAATTAGATAATAACCCAATTGGCCAATATGTAGAACTAGGTGATTCTAAGCAGGAAGTAGGCGGTGTATTTAAAAACTTTCATTTTACTGGTGTACGGGAAACAATAAAGCCATTGGCAATTAATATTTATCCGGAATCCAAAATAGAATGGAAAGGAAGTAGTTCAAATCCTACCGTGTATCTCCGGTTTGTATCGGGCGCTGCCATGGCTCAAAGCCTATCTAATATAAAATCATATTACGATCAATACCAATCCGAAAGTCCGTTTGAATATTATTTTTTAGATGAAGCTTTTTATCAAACATTTGCTGATGAAAACAGACTGTCCAAAATCTTTGCTGTATTTAGCGGACTTGCAATATTTATTTCTTCTATAGGTTTGTTTGGACTCATTACCATGGCCGCTGAAACCAGAACTAAAGAAATAGGTATTCGTAAAATTTTAGGAGCATCTATTCATCAAATTTCCTTGCTTATTTCTGCTGATTTTATCAAATTGGTGGTGCTGGCATATATCATTGCTTCGCCTGTGGCAGTTCTACTAATGAATAATTGGTTACATCATTTTGCTTTTAGAATAAAAATAGATTTTTGGACTTTTTTATTGACAGCCCTGATGGCGTGTTTAATTGCAGTTTTTTCAATGAGTTTCCAGGTAGTTAGAGCCGGCATTTCCAAGCCTGTTAATTCATTAAGAAATGAGTAAGATATGTAAATGCACTTTAGATTATAGTATGGCAGGCCTGGAGTAGTTGAGAATGAATAGGATGTTGGACGGCATTCCTTCATTCGTTACTTTTACACACTATTACCAAAGTATGGAATATAAGCAATACGATGCATCAATAGATCTGGCTCAGTATA
Organism: Saprospiraceae bacterium; assembly: GCA_044227925.1. GTDB lineage: Bacteria > Bacteroidota > Bacteroidia > Chitinophagales > Saprospiraceae > JADJLQ01. Next base: position 7,398 of record JBGAVW010000087.1, read on the forward strand.
TAAAGTGTTATTGGACACTGGAATCGGCTGAAACAGAGCCAAAACTAAAGCAAAATATATTACCGGATGGCTGTATGGAAATGATTTTTCATTACGGTGATTTGTATAAACAATACGTGGATCAAACGGAATTCGTATTACAGCCAAGAAGTTTCGTATTTGGCCAAATAACCCGACCGTTGGAAATTGAACCTACGGGTGGTATTGGCATTTTTGCAGTTCGATTTCAGCCGGATGGTTTTATGCCGTTTTCTCCTGTGAATGTAGAAGAGATGAATGATAAAGCTACCACACTGGAGTTTTTATTTGGCCAGGATGGGATAAATATCGAAAGAGCCATACTGGGAGCTACTGAAATTAGTCAAAGAATACAGATCATTGAAGAATTTTTAATGAAGAAATTAGTTAGTGATGAAGTAAGAAACAGAATAGTAAAATCCAGTGTAGAACTGCTGTTGGGCTCCAAAGGCCAAATGTCTGTTTCCGAGCTTTCCGGCCAGTTGCAAATCAGTCCCCGATACCTTGAAAAAAAATTTTCAAGTACAATTGGAATCAGCCCCAAACAACTTACCAAAATCATAAGACTTCAGGCTGCATTAAAAATGATGCAACAAAAACAATTTGCCACACTCACCTCTTTGGCTTATGAAAGCGGATATTATGACCAGGCCCATTTTATTAAAGACTTTAAAGAATTTGCCGGTACCAGCCCCAAGGAATTTTATAAAGATAATTTAAAAATGAGTGCCTTATTTATTGATGCCGGATGATTTTATCCGTATCGCTTAACGGAAGAGAATAAGAGGTTTATATAGTTATATGTTCGCTATTAAGGAATTGTACTAATTGAAGATAGAAAATCAACAATAATTAAAACCGGTCCATGTTTATTTATATCAATGGCTTGAAACTTGCTTTATGTACCCGCTGGAAACCTGTTCGCTTTTATACAATTTTATATCGATGAGAAATTAGAGATTTGTGCAAAAAAGCAACATGCAAAAATTTATATACTTCTTGGTTTTGTATTTGACTTCGTCTTTTTTATATGGTCAGCAGATAAACTTTAACTGGCTGGTCGGTACGTGGAAATACAATACCGGGCGTGGTCAAATCATTGAAACCTGGAAAAAACTTAACGATAGCGTATACCAGGGGAAAAGTGTTTTTGCCAATGAGAAGGACACTGCCTTGCAAGAAAATGTTGAAATCATCCGATCGGTGTCGAGTGATACCATTTGGTATTATATACCTACAGTAAAAAATCAAAATGACAATCAACCTGTCCGATTTAAAATTATTTTTCAACGTGGTTTTGAATTTATATGTGAAAATCCTGCACATGATTTTCCTCAACGGATAAGTTACCGCAGATACTTACCCAGGTATCTTCATGCCAGTATAGAGGGTAATAGAAAGGGCAAGTATGCTAAGCAAAATTTTAATTTTTATGCAGAAGAACAAGAAGAATTGTTTGTATACCTACTCCGCCCAAATTCCCATTCCACTACAGGTCATGTGGACGATACCACGTTGGCTAATGCTTTAAAAAGGCACGGAAAATTCATTGATTCGCTGGCTGTTAAAAATCGAGTAATCCTGGGTGGATTTCATGATGCCGGATCTGATAAACCAGTCTTCGAAATCATCGTGCTCAAAGCTGAAAATATGGAGAGTGCAAAGGCTATCATACAAAAAGATCCTGTACTTATTATGGGTACTCACAAAAGTGAATTATCAGCTTTTCATATGAATAATTGGTTTCCGGGCATCTGGGGTAGGCCTTCGTTTTAGAAAATAGTATCTTGTTGAAACTCTTTCGACCTACCACGCCTCTTTCAGAGCAACCTTCGGCAGATGGCATACCGAGGTCTGATATCGTTAAAATAATATTTATTCCAATCGGTTTAGACTGCGCCTGAAAAGCCGTAACCCGTAAGTCACAATTTGTTATTTAAATAACTGCAATTAGTAGATATTATCTGAATTAGACAATAATCTAGTATACATTAGAAAATAATATATATATCATTCCGGTAAAAAAAAAGGGGGTTCTTTATTATATTGGCTGGACTTAATACCAACCTCAAAAAAATCGTTGAACCGGCTTTCACTTTTCCGATTAAGCAACTGGCATTCTATCTTTCATTTTATAGTTTGCTTATCCTGTTTATTCTTTCAATTTGACTCATCATTATTAGCCCAGTATCAAATTACCTTTCCTTACACAGGAAAGGTACAGCGATGGACCGTCCCCTCTTGTGTGCAAAAAATAAGAATAGAGGCTTGGGGAGCTCAGGGAGGAGGGTCACTGGATTGTGAGCACGCCATTATGGTACTACAGAATGATGGAGGGAAAGGTGGGTATGCATCTGGTGAGCTCAACGTGATGAGCGGACAGCTATTGTATATAGTAGTAGGTGGTGAAGGTAAACCAGGTTTAAATTATAGACACGATGGAGGATACAATGGGGGTGGTGATGGTGGTTTATTTGGAGCAGGAGGTGGTGGTGCCACAGATGTCAGAACTATACTTCATGATCTTGATTCACGATTGATTGTAGCAGGCGGTGGAGGCGGTGGTAATACAGGATTCCCTGATGCAGGTACAGGAGGAAACGGTGGTGCGACTATTGGACAGGATGGACTTGCACTGTATGTATTTACTCCCGGAGGCGGTGGTGGAATGCAAGCCTCAGGCGGCACAGCAGGGTATGCCCCGGGACAGCCTGGTTCATGGGGCAAAGGAGGAAATGCAGGGGACGGAGAAAATCAGTTTCACATCAGTGGAGGAGGTGGCGGATGGTTTGGAGGCGGTAGTGCCTATGCCGCTGGAGGAGGAGGAGGGTCCTCAAACTTATGGGGAGTACATGATTCTACCACAATAGCTGGGGTTCGATCAGGTAATGGCCAGGTAGTGATTACATTGTTAGAAAGTAATATGTGTAGTACCTGTGTTTTATCCTGTCATGCAAATGTAAATGTATCTATGCCTTCCTACGAATGTTACAATATTATCAGCCCGGATCAGGTGCTGTCAACAGTAACGGAATCATGCACCACTTTTGGCTACGATTTAAAGATTAGTTATCCTTTTGGAACCAACACATTGGCAGGATTTGATGTGGATAGATCACATCTGGGCAGACCATTATTGTATTCAGTCAGAGATTTAAACGGCAATACCTGCTGGGGGTATTTGCATATAGAAGATAAGTCGGCTCCGGTAACCGGTTGTAATGGGACCCGTATGGTCTCGTGCTCCCAGTTAAACCAACTACTCGATATAAAGTCCCAGGTAATAGATAATTGTTCTGAACTGAATACGGCAAAGATCGAAAACCTGGTTTTCACAGATTTCGGTTGTAATGACTTCAGGGGTTTAGGACAAATATCGCGTACCACCTTGGCAACAGATGTCTGGGGTAATACTTCAAGATGCTCTGATCTCATCATCATATCGAAAGATTCAATAGAAGAAACTCAGTGCCCCGACCTGATTTCATTAAATTGTAAGGTAACTTGCCGTTCCAGTAATGTGGAATCGAGTCCTTCATTATCTGACTACGAAGAGATTACATTCTCAAAAGACCCTAAAGATAAATACTATCCAAGTCCAGATTTATTATTATCACTTCAAATACAAGATTCCATCTATTCTGATCAACCATGTTTACCGTCGTATTTAAACACGGTGCCTTATACTTATGATAGTGTATTGGTATGGGATGAGGGGGAATATATATACCAGTGGCAAAAGGTCAATCTTTATAAATTAAATAATGTGTATTGTAAGATTGAAGTCACTTACCATGATGAAATCATACCTACATGCGGGAATGGATTTAAAATAAGAAGACAGTGGCGGATCATAGACTGGTGTACATCAAAAGAGAAAACATGCATTCAATATATTGAGGTTCTTGATAAAACCGGTCCTGCACTGATACTGCCAGCCACTGGTGGTCTTGACTTGAGAGATAATCGCTTATTTTATAGGTCCTCTGTAGATCCTCATTCCTGTTTTGCTACTACCCATTTAAAGCAACTGGTAATACAAGATTGCAGTCCTGGAGTTGTTCAGAAATTTCGTTCCACTTATTCTGATCCTCGGAATGGTTCTAAATTAATAGTTCAGGAAGGTACATTGCCCGGGATAATAAAATTGCCTACCGAAGTAGTTTTGGGTGGCAAGGGCAGATTTGGTGTTCGCTGTCATGAGATTAGCGTAATGATGACAGATGGATGTTACAATACTACGGATACTACTATTCAAGTATGTGTAGTAGATGATGAATCGCCGGAAGTAATTGCCAATGAGTTTACCATTGCTACAGTAGATCCATCTACTTGTTGGTCCAGGGTATATGCCAAAGACCTGGATAAAGGCAGCCGGGACAATTGTTGTAATGTGCTTCATTTTGCCATTGCAAATTTGGATTCCATTACTGCTGCTCGCAAATACGTATACGATGCCATCATCGCACAGTGTGGTATTCGCGAGTATATTAAATCCAAAGACTATTATGATTTTTATATTGAAGATTACATCAGTTCATACATATTTAAAGACTATCTTGATTTGAATGCCTGCTCCTCTTACCAACTCGTATTACGGGTATGGGAAGCTTGTGGTATCCCCAGGTACGATCCGCATATTTTCCCCTATCCTGAACACTATTGGTTTTTATACAATGCAGGCTATCCCAGGAGTCATTATCGTGCAGAGCACAATCTTAATTTTGGATTTTCGCTCAATGCAGACTATTCTAAATTCAAAGCTCCAAAAGACATCAACTGGAGGTATCCCTTAATATTTTGTGATCCACCACTCAAAGCCTGGTTTGCTTTGGTAGGGCTGGATGATTATCATCCGGCGTATGCCGGGGCAGGAGCAGCAGAACTTTGTGATTTTAATTTTTATTTTCCAAGATTGGGATTGATGTCAGGAACATATTATGGAGATGCAAATGTACCCGGTAATACCTGTTCACGTATGCTGTGGAGGGATGCCATGGTGAATGTGCTGGTGGATGATAAGCAAGTTCCATTAGCAGAAAAACCAGGAGACCTATTTTTTTATTGTGATAATGCCTCTTCTCTTTATGGCAATCAATATGAGTATGCCGGTTGTAATGATATATCAACTACAGGAGATAATGCCACCGACGGCACCTGCCATGATGGTAAAGGAGCTCCATATAATGAAATAGAATGTATAAAGGAAAATGACGGCATATTGACAGATGCATTGGATGCAACAGGCCAACCTTTTGGTTGGTATGGTTGTACCTCTCATCTTGTTCATGAGGAAGAGAATCATGATGTGTCTAGTCCCTGTGAAGGTAGTACCGGCAACTGGGCCCCGATATATTGCCGCAGCTGGCTTTGTCTTGATAGCTCCGATCAGGGAGGTAAAATAAATCCTTTGACCTTATTCTATAGCCCTGTATTTAGAAGCAGCTTACCCGATACCAATAGAGCCGGCAAGAATAAATTTTGGATTTGGGATAATTGTGAGATGGATAAAAATAGTTTGACTCAAGTGGATAGTTCTTTCCAGGATAATTGTGGAAATGGTTGGTTTCAGAGGACCTGGACCGCAAAAGACAGATGCGGGAATAAAGTCACCACCCACCAAAAGATCTTTACTCTGCATCGATCAGATTTTGAAGTCATATTTCCCCGGGACAGGTCAGTGCACTGCTATAACAAAGCGGATCTTTTACCCATAACTACCGGGGTACCTCTGATTTCAGACGATGAATGCGAGTTAGTTGCGGTTACATATACAGATGAAATTTTTGATATTGTTCCCGATGCTTGTTATAAAATCATCCGTACATGGCATGTTAAAGATTGGTGTAAGTTCCAGCTCACTGGACTGGGAGGTGAATCCGGCAAATCCTCTACACGCCAGGAAATCGTAGTTGACGATAGACTTGTGGCAGATACCATTCTCAGACCTTGTGTGTATAGAAATGTAAAAGATAATGGAGATGGTGATATGACTTATATACAGGTTATAAAAGTATTTGATACGGTATCGCCAACTGTACAGGTAAAGGATACTACGATTTGCATTTTGGATAGTGCATGTGCAGGCAGATATATTGATATCCCGCTTCTGGCTATTGATGATTGCACATCAGGCGATAAATTGCAGTTTCGGTGGGAATTGGATTTGCAACCATCAGCTGTAGATTTGTCATCCAGGCAATATTCAGCTCGCAGTATCGACATGCGGAGTGGATCTGATACAAGGCGATTTGCCGCTACTGTCCCTTCAGGAGTATCTTTAATTCATATCATCGCAAGTGATAGATGTGGCAATGAGGATACCAGTGCATTTACAGTGACCATCAAAGACTGTAAGCGACCTACTCCCTATTGTTTTGATGGCCTGGCAACTGTGATCATGCCTGCCTCAGGGTCCATTACGATATGGGCTAAAGACCTGGATGCCGGCAGTTTTGATAATTGTACAGCATCAGGACTACTGAGTTTTAGTTTTTCTGAAGACAAAGAATTGACTAATAAAATATTTACATGTAAAGACATTATAGGAGGTCGCAGTGCAAATCTGAAGGAGAAGATTTTTGTCTGGGATACCGGGGGACTGTATGATTATTGCCTGGTGCAGATCACCATCCAGGATGCCAGCGGAAACTATTGCCCTGACTCGTTAAAGAGTAATTTGGATAAAGCCTTTAACAAAACCCAGAATCCGATTGGCTTTCCTCTGATCAACACCCTGCCTCCTCAGTTGACTACGAATATCCGCGATGACAATAATGGCTATCGGCTTTTGCAGAACTACCCCAATCCATTCAGTTTGATATCTGCTTTTGGATTTATGCTACCAAAAAATATTCGTTATCAATTCACAATCACAGACATCACAGGAAGGACGGTCTGGACCCAAAAGGGCATAGGTCAAAAAGGATTGAATCAAATAGTATTGCATCGATCTCATCTCCAGCGTGAGGGAATTTATTATTATACCATCAGTACGAATGAATATGCTGAAACAAAAAAAATGATTTTTCTCAATTAATACCAAATGGAATGAAATCAATACTTCGTTTCTTTATAAAAATAAATTTACTCTGTACCATCAGTGTAATATCGTTAAAGGCTCAGGTAAAGCATTCACGTGATGTTATCGGATCCGCTGGTACGGTTTCCAGCACCAATGAAATCACACTCGAATGGACCTTAGGTGAAAGTTTTGTAGCAACAAATAAATTGGGAAATGCCTGGTATACACAGGGTTTTCACCAACCAGTATTATTCGTACGATCCGAATCCAAGGAAATGAATCATGAGCATTATAGGGTCAGGATATATCCTAATCCTGTGCTGGAGTTATTAAATGTAGAGGTGCGATCCGGTTTTTTGGATCCCATTTTAATAAAACTAATCGATGTGACAGGCAGAGTGGTGCTCACACAAAAAGCCTCCGGTGGTCATCAGGATTTGCAGTTGAGATTAAATCATCTGCCGGATGGAATGTACTTGTTGTCTATGGTCGGAAAAGAAGGTATTTTAATTAAATCCTATAAAGTCATTAAACATTAATCAATACTTGAATATGAATATAATCAAGATGAAAGAAACCACATGTATTCTATTCTTTATTCTGTTTATCGTAGTCAGCGGTTATGGCCAGTTTGTACCCAAAGGAATGAATTACCAGGCAGTAGCCCGGGATCTAAATGGTCAAATAATGTCTGGTAAGCATATTGGTTTGAGAATCTATTTGTTCAGCAGGCAAGACCAGTCTCGAGTGAATCATTATACTGAATTTCATGAGGTGTTTACGGACAGCATGGGATGGTTCAGACTTACAGTAGGTGAAGGAATCAATAGCCAGGGCGAGTTTGCATTAATTCCCTGGCATGCATCGAATATCTGGATGGAAGTGGCGGTCAGAGATAAAAGTCAAACTGAATTTTCAACTATAACCAACAGTGAACTCCTGGCTGTACCCTATGCTCTGTATGCAGCCAGCGCAGGCAAAATCGATCGGCAAATTGAATCGAGATCTCCTTATTCAAATCTACAAGATCCGGGTGTGGTATCCAATACATGGTCCGTATTTGGAAATGCAAAAACAGATCAAAGTGGCAATCCGTACAGAGTGAATTCATTAGGCACTACGGACATGGTAGATTTAATCATCATCACCAATAATATAGAAAGGATGAGAATTCATAAAAGTGGTGATATCAGTACTAAGCTCAATTTTGAAATTGGTAAAAACCTGGATGTGATTGGCAACACATCGATACAACAGAC
>JBGAVW010000087.1:15708-15957 GCA_044227925.1 Saprospiraceae bacterium
TTCGCTTATAGTAAAAAAGAATGTATTGCTCAATACTTCAGGTGGTGAAACAATAAACTATGGACCATTTACTGTAGATCATCAGAGTCCGACGAAGCTAACAGGCACTTTGATTACAGACAAAGCCGGTTTACTCAAAAATACGCTTACAGTACAAGGTGCAACTGACCTCAACAGCCGATTGTTTGTGAATGACATGAGTCCCACTAAACTCACCGGTACGCTACAGGTAGATTCGATTACAGACCT
>JBGAVW010000088.1:0-15728 GCA_044227925.1 Saprospiraceae bacterium
AACTACGGCAGGACAATTATCAGGATTCAATTCAAAACGGGGAGTGATGAAGCTTTTAGCAGAAGTGATCTTTACTTTTTGCATCAAACCATCATTTAGCGGCACATCATTACCAATCAACAACCGTAATACATACACGATCGTGCTATATACAATGGCAATGTTTGAATTTAGGTTGCCAGGATGCACCACGCTGCTATTACTAAAATCAAAATGAATCTGCTTATCCATAACTTGAACGGTGAGGGTTATTTCACTTCCATCATCCATACATTCCGATGCTTTGAAAGTTTGATTTTTGTGGTTGATAATAAATTCCGAGATTAATCTGTCACTTTGTTTCAGAATGGAATTCATTTGTTTGCTAATGTATGGAGCAGCATATTCATTGCACAATGCCTGCAATAATTTTTCTCCCGAATGCAGTGATTGTATGGCAGCCATGATATCTAATATATTTGTTTGCGGATCCCTGGAGGGATAGATATTATTTGATAATTTTTGTTTTATCTCATCCATTTTTGAAATCCCATTTTTGAAAATGTATGTCGGAGGAAATACTATGCCTTCTTCAGCTAATTTGGTAGCATCGGTAGGCATTGACCCCGGTGTTTTACCACCGATCTCTGCATGATGGGCCCTGTTGATTACATACCCAATTAATTTATGATTCTTAAATACTCCCTTGAGTAAAGTAAGATCGGGCAGGTGAGATCCACCATACAATGGGTGATTGGTTAAAAGAATATCCCCTTCAGCTATTGGATAATCTTTAATAATTGTTCTGGCACAAATCCCCAAACTGCCTAAATGGACAGGAATATGCGGAGCATTTGCGATTAAAAAGCCTTTATTATTTAACAAAGCGCAGGAAAAGTCAAGCCTCTCTTTTACATTCACGGAGAAGGCAGATCGCTGCAATTGGACACCCATTTGTTCGGCAATGGATTTAAATCGATTGCTGAATAATTCCAATTCAATTTTTTTGTCCCATTTTTGATATGCTGTTTTCTTTTGACGCATGGTTAATATCAAATCTTTGTTAGACTGCACTTTCGCGCTCCAATCGGGGCCGATAAATACGGTGGCTTGATGGTGATATACGGTGGATGGCCCTGTAATTTTTTCGCCTTGTTTTAATTCATTCCAGTGTAAGACACTATTTGGATGGAATGAGCTATTTGCTGTGGAGACTATTTTTGTTTTATTTCTTTTTTTTGATCTCACTGGCAGAGTGAGTGTAATTTTTTCAATTTCTATGGGCTTGTCAAAACGGACCCCAAATTGCTTTTTATATAAATTTTCAAATTCTGATTTTAGGTTGGATGAATAGTTCACTTCAATGGTTTCATTCTGGCCCAGGTATCTCAGGTACACTTTTTTAATGGGATTCTGCCTGCTATTTAAATCAGCATTTGCCTGACCAAATAATTTTTTAAATTCTTTTGTGACGAGGGTTCTTGAATAAAGTTGATTTAGTTGTTTTATATACAATTTGTCCTGAGAAGATTTGGATATTCCCAGTGCACTGAATACTCCGGAGTCAAAAGGGATTAATATTTTGTTCATCTTTAATATTTCGGCTATACTGCATGCATGAAGTCCGCCAGCTCCACCGAATACCAAAAGGGTGTAATCGGCTGTATTATACCCCTTAGCGATTGAAATTTTCTTTATTGCATCGGCCATTTTTTCATTTGCTATTTTTTCGATGCCCTGTAAAATACTTTTTTCCTTTATTAGAGTACTATTGCTGATACCGGCTTTGGATACCAATTCTTTAAATTTTGTATTGGCCGCTTCTTTTGAAATAGGGATATTAAACTCTTTTATTACCAACCGATCCAGTAATAAATTAAGATCGGTGATGGTGAATGGTCCCTGTTGATTATAACAGGCAGGGCCAGGGTACGCACCTGCACTTTCTGGGCCTACGGTGAAGGCGCCATTCCTGAAATCAATTATACTACCGCCACCGGCGGCCACCGTTTCTATTTCGAAAGAGGGCGATGCAATCTGATGTTCGCCAATCTTTGAAAAATACCGCAAGGTTGCTTTTGAATCAATTCTTGCCGTATCGGTTGAGGTTCCTCCCATATCAAATGTGATCAATCGGGGGATATCATATTTGCTGGAAAAATACTCTGAAGCTTTTATTCCTCCGGCAGGACCGCTGAACAAACTGTCTTTAGGATTGTACTCTTGCTGGTTTATTAATTGCCCTGAGGAACTTATAAAATACAAATCTTTTTTATTGATTTTCTTTAATAAGGATTGAATAAAATTATTCATTACTACCGACAGGTATGCATTGCACACCACAGTTTCTGACCTGGGAAGAAAGTGTATGGTGGGCTGCAGTAGGGAAGAAATGGAAATATTTTTATACCCTTTTTTATTTAACTCTTTTTTTATTCTAAGTTCATGTTCTGGATATTTATAGGAATGTAATAATGAGATGGCGACCGGTATAGTCTTGTCCTTTGGTAGTGTTGCACATATTTTATTGATATCTGGTAAATTCAATGCGGTAAGAATATTCCCATGCGTATCCATTCTGGCATCAGTTTCAATTACCCGGCTATGTAATAAAACGGGCTCGGGAATTTCGAGTTGGAAAATATTGGGTCTCTGTTGTGTTTTGATGTATAATAAATCTTTGAATCCTGTATTGGTAATCCAAACGCAAGGCCTACCCTTATGTTCTAATAATGCATTGGTAGCTTTGGTTGTTCCTACTCTGAGTTCTACATCTTTTAGTTCCTGCTTCAAGGGTATACCTGTAAGTAGATGGGCAGCAAATAGCGGTGCTTCATGGCCAATAGAGATATCCAGGATTTCTCCCGGGCTTATTTTTAGAGGCGAGTTTAATTCCAATATATTTTTTTGTTCATCAAATGATTCAATAAATGAAGTTTGACTGGTCAGATGTACATAGGCACCGGAGAGTACATGCGGGAAGGGTAATTTCCAATTTTGTTCGATTTCTATTCGATTCTTATTGATCTGGCGAACAGCTTTGCACCTGAGTACACCGATACTCAAAAGTTTTACGGTGTATTGCTTTTTTCCATCATGGAATACAGCGTCACAATAGGTGCCACCCACATCCACGCTCACTATTTTTTTATTTACCTTCATGTCTGACATTACTCTTTGTCTTTGATGGAGTTGTTCTCACTTGCACAAAGCTCGCTAAGATTTCGCCTTCAGCAAATAAATTTAGCAGTTTCAAAAACCGAAAAAAGTTTTACTTAATACCTAATTTCGTAGCATGCAATCTTCAAGCCCGAAAATATTGATTCTTTTAGGAATGGCTATCGCACTGGTTGGGGTCATTTGGTTATATGGCGGAAAATATTTTCACTGGGTAGGCCGATTACCGGGTGACTTAAGAATTGAAAAAGAAAACTTTAAATTTTATTTTCCTATCACCACTATGATTTTGGCCAGCATCCTGGCTTCTCTGATCCTAAAGGTTTGGCGTTGGTTATCCTAAATTATTCCTGTTTTTCGTTAGGGTTTGGTTAAGGTCAGGGTAGGGAATTGATATTCCCGGTTCTTTGCATAATATGAATATATTAGATTTTTTCGTAATATTACCCCGAAAATAGAAGCATGAAAAATTTTGCCCTTATTGGCGCAGCAGGGTTTATAGCTCCCAGGCATCTAAAAGCAATAAAAGAGACCGGAAATAATCTGATAGCTGCTGTAGACAAGTTTGATTCAGTAGGCATTATGGATAGTTATTTTCCAGAGTGCCATTTTTTTACAGAATTTGAGCGATTTGACCGACATATAGAAAAAATAAAATTGAAAGGAACACCACTGGATTATGTTTCGGTATGTTCACCTAATTATTTACATGATGCACATATACGATTTGGCCTAAGACAAGGGGCAACCGTAATTTGTGAAAAGCCGATTGTATTAAATCCCTGGAATATAGATGCGTTACAGGAAAAAGAAAAGGAAACAGGTCAACGGGTGTATACCATCCTGCAATTGAGATTGCACCCAAGCATAATAGCTTTACGGGAAAAGGTAGCGGCTAGCCCAAATTCGTTCAGGGAAATGGATCTCAGGTATATTACTTCCCGGGGCAGATGGTATCACACCAGCTGGAAAGGTGATGTGAGTAAGAGTGGAGGCATAGCCACCAACATTGGGGTTCATTTTTTTGATATGCTTTGCTGGATTTTTGGTGATGTGAAAGATATTGAAGTACTCATACATACCTCTGATACCGCAGAAGGTGTTTTACATTTTGAGCATGCAAGGGTGAAATGGTTTTTAAGTATAAATGAAAATACAATACCTGAAGAAGTGCGTACTGCCGGTAAACGTACATTTCGGAAGATTACAATTGACGGTGATGCATTTGAATTCAGCGAAGGTTTTACCGATCTCCATACCCGCAGCTATGAGGAAATCTTGAAAGGAAACGGTTTTGGATTGGAAGACACCAGGAAATCAATAGAAATTGTTTCTGCTATCAGAAATAAGAATAAATAATTAATCATTCATTTTTTTACCGGATAAATTATGAAATTTAATATTGGAGCTTTACTCAAAATTCATTTACCTATACTACTGGCTTTTTTCATTATCTCATTATTTTATTTCCTTCCTGAATTGCAGAATAAGGAGTTGAGGCAAGGGGATGTACTGAGCTGGAAAGCATCTGCAAGTGAAGCGCTCGAGTACAATAAAAAACATGCTGAACCTACCATGTGGGCCAATAATATGTTTTCAGGAATGCCGATGTACCAAACGGCGAGCCCAATAAAGTTGAATTTAATAGATTATCTTGATGGGATCCTTCATTTGTGGTACAATAGCACCATTTTAAGATGGTTTGGCGCTTTAATAATGGCTTATGTTGGATTTTTATTATTAGGAATTTCACCATGGATAGCTGCTCTCGGTGCTTTTTTGGTCACTTTTAATACTGGTAATCTCACTTTACTTGAGGCAGGTCATACTAGTAAACTTCGGGTAATTGAATATACTGTAATGTTAATTGCCGGAGTGATATTGGTATTTAAAAAAAGATATTGGTTAGGTGGATTTGTATATGCCGCTGCGATGGCTTTTCAAATTACCCATAACCATATTCAGATGACTTATTTTATATTGCTGACATTATTGCCATTAATACTGATTTTTGGATTTCAGTTTATAAGAACTAAAGATTACAAATCATTGGTTACCTCATTTGCGATTCTTGGTGTTGGTACCTGTATTGGATTAGCCACCTCAGCAGGTAGGATACTCACTACAGCACAATACGCGAAAGATACTATGCGTGGTGGGTCTATACTTTCAGATGGCAAAAATGTAGCTTCAACATCTGAAGTGAATAAAGATGGATTGCAATGGGATTATGCTATGAGTTGGAGTAATGGTTGGGGAGATCTGTTATCCGGATTTATCCCGGGTGTGGTAGGAGGAGGCTCCGGTGAAAAAGTGAGCACTAACAGTTCATTGAAAAATTCCATGAAGAAGGCAGGTGTTTCAATAACTCAAAATCCACGTATGCCTATGTATTTCGGGGAATTGCCATTTACCTCAGGCCCGTTTTATTTTGGTATTGTATGTTTCTTTTTATTCCTGGTAGGTGTGTTTTATCTAAAATCTCCATTTAAGTGGTGGCTCCTGACCGCAGTCATTTTTACTATGCTAATGTCGATGGGAAAGAATTTTAGTATACTCAATAGATTTTTATTCGATTATCTGCCTTATTTTAATAAGTTCAGAACACCCAATTCTGTATTAACCATTACATCGATCCTTATTCCACTATTGGCAGTATATACGTTGAATGATCTATATATTAACAAACTGGATCTTACAAGATTTAAAAGATCTTTATTGATTTCTACCGGTATATTGACAGCCGTTTGCTTGGTTATTTGGTTGATGGGTCCATCTTTTTGGGACACGCAGAAAGGATTAACCCCCCAGATGAAATTGATCGGTGACTGGAGAGAATCTTTAATGAAGTCCGATGCGGTGCGGTCTTTATTCTTTGTTCTGGCTAGTGCAGCTTTGTTGTATTTCTGGATGACTAAAAAAGTCAAAAACAGTTATTTACTCCTTGGGTTTGCAGCTTTGTTTTTATTAGATGTAATTCCAATTAATCGAAGATATATATCAGAAGAAGATTTTAGTATCAAAAAGAAAACCGCAGATACCTATGCTCCCCGTAAAGTGGACCTGCAAATAAAACAGGATCCTGCTTTGTATTACAGGGTGATGGATAATAGCATAGATACCTACAACAGTTCATTTGCTTCAAATTTTCATAAAACTGTAGGGGGCTACCATCCGGCCAAACTTAGACGGTATCAGGATATGATAGACCATTACATTCAAAATGAAAATCAAAGCCTTGCTCAGCGATTGAATGCAGCCAATGGGAATGATTCCCTTATGCGAGTGGTTTTCAATAGCCTTAATGTGTTGAATGCTTTAAATACCAAATATTTTATTTTTGGAAATCCGGGATCAGAAGGAGTAGTAATAAATCCATCTATTAACGGAAATGCATGGTTCGTAAATAGTATTAAATGGGTTAATACTGCGGATGAAGAAATAAACGCAATTCAATCTACGCCCTTGAAAACCGTTGCCATTGTACACAACGAATTTAAAAATAACCTTGGCAATCTTAGTCCAACAGGCCAGGGTACTATATCCCTTACAGACTATGCCCCTAACAAACTTACATACCAATCTGAATCCAGTGCAGAGCAGCTTGCGGTATTCTCTGAAATTTGGTATGGCCCTAATAAAGGATGGAAAGTAAGCATAGATGGTCAACCGGTAGAGCATATCAGAGTCAATTATACGTTGAGAGGATTGAAGATACCATCAGGTAAGCATACTATTGTATTTGAGTTCAGACCGAGCATTTATTATCAAAGTGAGTTTATTTCTTTGTTTACTTCACTTTCAATTTTAATAGGCTTGGGATTAGTAGGATACCGGTATTACAAAGGAAAATCAATATAGTCATAACCTCGAATGAATTTTTACAAAAGCAGTATTTATACCTTTAGTTATACTCTTTTGTTTCAAGTGTACGGCTTGATTATCACCAAAGTCACTGCCGTCAAGTTCGGGCCGTCGGGATCTGCCATCATAGGTGACTATAATAATATATTAGGTGTTTTAGGCACCTTTACTTTTTTGTCTATTGCTTCCGGAATAGTAAAATATGTTTCCGAGCATAAACAAGACAAAGCACAACTGTATAAAGTGTTGAATACATCTTTAACAATGATCCTGGGTGGGTCGGTATTGGTAGGGATTTTCTCTATATTTTTTTCCGGATTATTATCGCTATATAAATTTGGTACTGAATTGTATAAGGACACATTCATATTTTATGGGATTTCCGTTTTCTTTTTTGCGTTACAAAACGTGGTATCCGGATATTTAAATGGTACCGGGCAAATAAAAGTTTTGTCTACTGTTAATTTAATTACCGGAATAGTTCATCTGGCTGTGATCCTGGGGCTTATTCAATTTGTAGGGATCAAAGGAGCCATGATAGTAAATGTAATGACAGGGATTCTGGTTACCTTGTTTGGAAGTATTTTTATTCTAAGATCAAAACAAATAGATTGGTCAAAAATTAATCTGACATTAGACAGAGGGTTAGCGTGGCAGTTGCTTAAATTTGGATTAATCGCCAGCGTGACCACTTTTTTTACCTCCCTGGTTTTAATAAGTATCAGAGGGCAAATAAATAATTTGTCTTCACCTGTGGAAGCAGGATGCTGGTCTGCTATGAATAGCCTCACAGATCGTATGAATAATTTATTGTTTTCCTCGGTGATTGTATATTATATTCCAAAATTGTCAAGCCTTGTTGACCCGGATGCTCTGGTAACAGAAATGGTAAAAGCTTTTAAAAGAATTCTGCCCCTTACATTTGTTTTAGTATTTGGAGTTTGGATATGTAAAGATCTGATAATAAAAATTCTGTTGGATGATGAGTTTAAACCCATGAGGCATTTGTTCTTGTTTCAAATGATGGGAATGTTTTTCAAAGCCGGGGCTATGCTTTTTAGTTTTTTAGCTATTTCTAAAGCTATGCTTAAAACAGCTCTGATTGTCGAATTATTATATGCAGGTACTATGTGGATTGCCCACTATCTGTGTATTAAAGAGTTTGGATGGATCGGAGCAAGCTATGGGTTTGCCATTGCAAACTTTCTCTATTTAATTTATTATACTATATCTTTCAGAAATATGGTAGTATTGATAAAAAAGAGAGTAGCACCTAAGCCCTGGTTGAAATAATTTTGTTTAGAAAGTTCACCAATTGGCCAGTCAGATTTTTCCTATGATATTTTGATATTATTTGATTTAACGATTGAGGAGCTATGGGTGTATTTAAATTCGAAATCAGGTCAGTCATGGTGGTATCAAAATTAGTGATCTCCTCAAAAGGTATATTTATTCCTGTTTTTGTTTCCATTAAAATGTGTTCTATATCCGACTGTACCGGACTTACAGCAAGTATTGGCTTACCGGTAGAAATATATTCAAATATTTTTCCAGTTACTACTCCCGGTTCGTTTGGCACGCCTATTAATAGTAACAGGTTGGATGATTGCATTATTTTTATGATCTCTTCATGTTTTACCGGTGGATGAAATGAAGCATATTTTCCTAATCCTGCATCTTGAATTGAATCACAAATGGCATTATCTATATCACCATAAAATACCAGTTTAAATTTAACTGCAATGGTTGGATGGGTGTCTAAATAGTTTGCCAGTGATTTCCAGAGTGGTATAGGGTTTCTGTCAGCAGAAAGTACCCCGGTATACAACATTTCCAATTTCCCATTTACTTCGGTAGAATCGGCTATGCTGTGCAGGTGATCAAAACCATTGGTAATTATCTCATTGTTTTTGACTGGATAGATTTTAAGCAAGTCCTTCATACACTGATGGCTTACTGTAATGAGACCATCGCATTCTTTGAGTACATTGAGCTCTAGTGATTTATGGATTTTTTCTACCAATGAAGTTCGTGGCAGTAAATTCCAATTAAATACCAGGGTCCATGGATCCCTGAAATCCACTATCCATGGAATATTTGATTTTTTATGAAGTTTCCTGCCTATCAAATGTGCAGAATGTGGCGGCCCGGATGTTATAATTAAGTCAATTTTGTTGGAGGATAAAAAATTAGTCAAAGTACGGGTACCTTTTGATATCCAATTTATCCTGGGATCCGGAATAAATACATTTGCTCTGATCCATTTGATCAGGTACCGCATGATACTTTTTTTCTCCTGAGCGATCACTCCTGACTTTATTTTTTGCCCTTCTTTTATACCTGCTATTTTTCGGTAAGCACCAAATGGTTCCCATATTTTTTCTTTTAATATTTTTATACCGGAAGGAATTTCGTTGGAAAGGGATTCATCCTGGTAAGGGGCTTCCGGGTTTTGTACGGTGTATATGACAGGCTCCCAGCCAAAGTCTCTAAGATATTTGGTAAAATACACCCAGCGCTGAACTCCGGAGCCTCCTGCAGGCGGCCAGTAATAGACGATGATGAGGACTTGTTTTTTTGATCGCATTAATATTGGACAAAAATAGGTTAAATTTAGTGTTGCATGTGGGGCTATGAATATTGGTATAATAATTATGTATAAGTTGAGCTACCGCTACTTCAATACCCGCATCATGTTTACTACACTTATTAGTGCCAATTAAGAGACTGTATTGAAAAAAAATCATTATTCCCGTCCCGTATCGCAGGAAATGCCTTTGATATTAATTTGGCAATTGTTTTAATAATTCTATCGATTCCCGCATCGGCTGATTTTTCATTTTAGGATTTATCATAAATGGAAAGCAATAATCTTAAAGGTCACAAAGCCATTCTTTGGCAGATATCCTTTTTTAGTTTTACATGTGGAATGAGTTTCACATCCTTTACGCTTGTCATATTTGATTTTTTATCCTGATTTCTGGACTCCTTTTATCCAATAGGGGTGGTTTTTACATAGGAATTACCTTCGAATACTTTCAAAGTATGGCTTACTTTTTTGTCTTTTAATGTTTAATATGCCTTTCATATTGATTTGAACTATTTTGTCATTTTTAGCTTAGTACAGTACTGTTTACTTACTCAATATGAAAGCCAAATATGCTGAGGTATGTTTCTGCCAAGGTCTCGAAACTTTTACCAATACATTCATTCCTATGGCTATAAAATTTTTCCACCTTTTTTTATAATGAGTATCGTAATACCCCGGCAGGTATTTGATTTCGAAACCGGCATCTTTGGCAGCTTTTGCATACTCTTCATATTTAACCAATCTTTCTACCCAAACACCACTTTTTGGATCACGGGTGTTAGTGCGATCGGGTCGGGCAGGTAGGGTTTTTGTTGCCCGAAAGTTATTTAATGCTGAAGTGATTTCCTGTTTTGTTTTGTCCCTGAGATAGGGTAGCAGAGCTTGTATTTCGACATCCTTGGCTTTTTCTGCTTTTAATATCTCTATTCGCATAGCATTGCCACTAGTGGCATGGTTTAAAATACGCCTGGTTTTCTCATCTCCATAGAGATCGTATTGGTGGTGCATTTTTTTGTGCAAATAATGTATTATAGGATTATGGATATTGGCAGATGTAGCAATATAGATTACAAGATCAGATGATTTAATTTTTGCAAACTCCTGGAATAACAAACGGTAGTCGAGCACATGCTCTATTACATTCCGAGACCCTATACCATTTATAGTGAGATTATTTTTCGTAGTATACTCCAGCAGTACATCAGTATCTCCGATGATATAATGATCTATAGTAAAGCCAAGTGCATTGGCTATGAGTACCGTATCTTTTTTATAATGAGATTCGATGTCCTGATAGATTACCTGGCCTATGCCAGACGATTTGCATAAAAAGGAAAAAAAACCAATGCCACCTCCGTGATCTACTATGGTGGCATCTTTAGGTTGGGTTTTGAGAGTGTCCAATAATGATGCCAGCATGACAGCATTATTATTATTTACAAAGTCTATGCGACTAAGATTGTATTCAAAGTAGTCTTTTCCAACAGGGGATAGCGGTAAGGTATTCAGGTCAAGATTTTTTAGCTTGGAACTAAGTTGATTGGCAGTGGTTTTGATCTGCTGTAAATACCCCATGGGTGCAAATGTAAAGAGGGATTATGGGATTTGGCAATCTTGCTTTTGTAAAACATGACTTGTGACCAAGGAATAGATCAGCAGTATGCCAAAAAAAGATAGGCAGACTTACTCCCCCAAGTCGGATTGCTAAAATATCTCTAGATGACCTGTGGCGAGTCGACTCTCACTACAGCAATATGGCAACACCGTGTTTCAAAGGATGAAATTAAAGATTCGAGGTTACCTATTAAATCAAATGACTGGCTTTATAAGTGAAATCTATCCTAACATTCTGTAAAATAATCACTTAAGTATTATCTATAATTTATATAAAATCTTTAGTATTTTTGAGACAAAATATGGCAATGGATTTAAAAGATACTAAAGTGTTGGTATGTGGCGGGGCTGGGTTTATAGGCGGCTTTGTAGTTTCAGAGTTATTAAAACACCCGGTAAAGGAGGTGATCATCTATGATAATTTTGCACGGGGTAAAATGGAGAATATAAAAGAGTCCCTTAAAGATCCTCGTTGCACAATCTTTCCATTTGGTGGTGATGTGCGCGATCTGGATGTACTGGACAAAGCAATGCAAGGGGTAGATTATGTATTTCATCTTGCTGCCATGTGGTTACTACATTGTAAAGATTTCCCCCGCACTGCATTTGAAGTAAATATTGCAGGTACTTTTAATGTACTTGAAGCGTGTGTAAAAAATAAGGTAAAAAAATTAATTTATTCCTCATCTGCTTCCGTATATGGTGATGCGGTGGAGGTACCCATGAGAGAGAGTCACCCATTTAATAATAAAAACTTTTACGGTGCTACAAAAATCTCCGGTGAAGCGATGTGTACTGCTTTTAATGATCGGTATGGTTTGCCTGTGATCGGCCTTCGCTATATGAATGTATATGGACCAGGCCAGGATCAGCATGCAGTCTATACTGGTGTAGTTCCTATTATGCTCAATAAAATTGAAGCTGGAGAGCAGCCCATGATCAATGGTGACGGCTCACAAGCTTATGATTTTATATATGTAGAGGATGTAGCCAGATGCAATGTAGACGCATTGATTTCGGACACTCTTTTTGGTATGTTCAATGTAGGGACAGAAATACAAACTTCAATCAGGGAACTTTGCGATACCATTCTTGAACTTAAAAAATCAGCGCTTAAAGTAAAATACATACCCTATGCAGCAGACGATGCAAGACAATATGTACAAAATAGAATCGGCTCAGCTGAGAAAGCACAAAAAGAACTGGGTTTTAGATATTCATATTCTTTGAAGCAAGGATTGCAGCGATTGATTGACTGGCGAATCGGGTCGGGCATAGATAAAAAATAAATTGGATGGAAAAGAGAAATATACCAATATCATTGCCCAGCATGGGTGAGGAAGAATGGCAAGCAGCTAAAGAACCAATATTTAGTGGTTGGATAACGCAGGGACCAAAAGTAAAAGCTTTCGAAAGGCTTTTTGCAGAACTTCATGGCGTAAAACATGCATTGGCTGTATCCAATTGTACTACTGCTTTGCACCTTGCCCTGGTAGCTTGTGATATACAATCCGGCGATGAAGTATTGCTTCCGGCTTTCACATGGGTGTCTACTGCCAATGTGGTGATGTATTGTCATGCAACTCCGGTATTTGTAGATATTGATCCCGTTTCATTTAATATAGACATAGATAAAATCGCTGAAAAAATAACATCTAAAACGAAAGCCATCATTCCGGTTCATTTATTTGGTCTTTGTGTCAATATACCTGAGATAAAAAGAAGATGGCCTCAACTTAAAATAGTGGAAGATGGCGCATGTGCATCGGGATCTGCAATACATGATAAGTATGCCGGAGGCCTGGGTGATATTGGATGTTTTAGTTTTCATCCAAGAAAAAGCGTTACAACAGGAGAGGGAGGCATGCTTACTACAAACGATGATGAATTAGCGGCAAGGTTGGATAAACTCCGAAATCACGGGGCTTCAATATCCGAAGAGCAAAGACATCATGGTCCCAAGCCTTATATCCTTCCGGCTTTTGAGATGGTTGGCTTTAATTATAGAATGACCGACATTCAAGGTGCAGTCGGATTGGTTCAATTAAAGAAATTAAATGCATTTATAGATGAAAGAGATAAATGGGCAAAGTATTATCATGATGCATTAAAAGATATAAAATGGTTGCGTACCCCTTCTGTCCCAGCGGGATATAAACATGGCTGGCAGAGTTACGTGACATTTATCGATGAATCTGTGTCTCCCATGAAGAGAAATGATATCATGGAGTATTTACAATCAGCAGGCATTGCTACCAGGCCAGGTACACATGCTGTTCATATGCTCGATGTATACAAAAATACATTTGGAATTAAACCATTGGATTATCCCGGAGCATATGCAGCGGATCAGTATTCCATGAGCATCCCCTTGCATAATAGAATGACCCAGGAAGATTATGAGTATATTGTATATCATCTGCATAAATTAAATACGCTTTAAATGTGCGGAATAGTAGGAGCATATGATCTGATTGGGCATAGCACTACTGCTGATGTATTACAGTCTATGATACGAGCTGTTGCACATCGTGGCCCCGATGGTGAAGGCCAATATCTGGAATATCCGATTGCCTTGGGACATAAAAGACTCGCGATATTGGATGTTTCGTCTTTAGGGGCACAGCCCATGCATTCTAATAATGGTGACTGGGTAATCGTATTCAATGGTTGTATCTATAATTTTAAAGAGCTAAGAGAAAATCTTCTAAGAAAAGGATATTCATTTCGGAGTAATTGCGATACCGAAGTGATATGTGAAGGCCTTACTGAAGAAGGGATAGATTTCTTTAAAAAATTGAATGGTATGTTTGCTATTGCAGCATACCATAAAGTATCTAAAAAATTATACCTCAGCAGGGATCGTTTTGGGGTAAAGCCATTGTATTATTGGTTTGACGGAAGTCGATTTGCATTCGGCTCAGAGATCAAAGCCATTTTAGCACATCCTGCATATCAGGTTCAATTAAATGCAAGTGCTCTGAATGAATACTTTTCATTTCAAAATTTATTTACTTATCAGACTTTGTTTAAAGGGGTCTATTTATTGCCTGCAGCAAATACAATAGAGATTAGTAAAGAAACTAAAGAAATTAAATACAATTGTTGGTGGGATTATAATTTTACCGATGTAGATGATAGCATGACATTTGATGATGCTGTTTCGGAAACTAAAAGACTTTTTCAGCAGGCTGTAAAAAGGCAAATGATCTCAGATGTACCCGTGGGTACTTATTTGTCCGGGGGTATGGATTCCGGATCTATTACAGCTATTGCAAGTCAACAAGTGGATCGTCTGAGTACTTTTACATGTGGTTTTGATATGAGCCAGGTTACAGGAGTAGAAGCGAATTACGATGAGCGACGAGATGCTGAACTTATGGCTAATTATTTCAAAACTGAACATTATGAGCAGGTGATGAATGCAGGGGATCTTCGTTGGTCATTGCCAAGAGTAGTGTATCACCTTGAAGATCTCAAAGTGGGTATGTCATACCCTAATTATTATATATCCAGGCTAGCCAGTAAGTTTGTAAAGGTTTGTCTGCAAGGCACTGGTGGCGATGAATTGTACGGTGGTTATCCCTGGCGGTATTACCGCATATTTAAATCGTTGGATCAGAAAGATTTTTTTAATCAATACTATCAGTTTTGGCAAAGACTGGTGCCGGATGCACAAAAATCGGATTTGTTTACCAATGCCATTTCTGCATCAGTGGATTTTGACGAACCGCGTAGAATATTTGAACGTGTATTTACTTTCAACACCAATCTTAAGTATAATACTCCGGAACAGCATATTGCCAATTCCTTATATTTCGAAATCAAAACTTTTTTACCCGGTCTTTTGCTTGTCGGTGATAAACTGAGTATGGCCAATGGACTCGAGGAGCGCTTTCCATTTCTGGATAATGACCTGGTGGAATTTTCTCAAAAAATTCCTGTTAAGCATAAACTCGGAAACCTGGATCAAATGAAGCGTATAGATGAAAATGAATATCGTGACAAAAAGACATTGTACAACGAGCATAGTGATGGTAAGACGGTGCTGAGAAAAGCGATGTCAGGTTTTTTGCCAGATAGTATTATCAACAGGAAAAAACAAGGTTTTTCTGCTCCCGATGAGAGTTGGTACCGAGGTGAAAATGCAGAATTTGTAAAAGAATTATTATTGACAAAAAAGACCTGCAGCTCCGAATTTATATCCGCTGATTATATGAAGTCGATCATTGATGAACATATAAATAAGAAAATAAATCATAGACTGCTGCTTTGGAGTTTTATGAATTTTGAATGGTGGTGTAGAATATTTTTAAATGGTGAAAAAATATAAAAATGTCAATATTAGAAAAAATTGGATTGAATTTAAATTTACAAGAAAATACTTATAGCGAAGCTCAAAACCAGACCAAAGATATATTTGGATTTAAATGGAATAAAAGGCATTCTTATGAGTCTGAAGCTATGAATAAAATGACCCGAGATTGGTTATTTCAAAAGTATT
>JBGAVW010000089.1:0-15591 GCA_044227925.1 Saprospiraceae bacterium
AAATGTTTTATCATGTAAATATTTTATGTGAATTTACATGGGAAAAATAATATATTAATAGTGAAAGAACTATAAATTGGATAATCGGTACTAATTTGTAGCTGATATTAATTCAAATCTACAGGAGGGCGGAAGTAGAAAATGAAAAACGAGACTGCATACACATTATTCACAATAGTTTTGGTTTGTACACTAAGATTATCCACTCTGGCCGCACAAGGATTACCAAACATTATTATCATTTATGCCGATGATGTTGGATACGGTGATCTATCCTGTTACAATAAAAAAGCTGCATACAGGACGCCCCGATTGGATAAAATGGCTAAAGAGGGTATTCGGTTTACCGATGCACATAGTCCATCTACTATCTGTTCGCCTTCCCGATATGGGCTATATTCCGGTCAACAGATTTATAGATCTACCGGCAAAGGTGGTGTCGCTTTTGAAGGACCGGGAGGACCAAGTTATTTAAAACCAGGCACACTTACCATTGCAGAAATGCTTCGATCTAAAGGATATCGCACAGGTGTATTTGGTAAATGGCATGTAGGGCTTACCTGGTTTGATAAAGAGAATAAACCATTAAAAGGTGGTTTTGAAACTTCACTATTAATTGATTATGAAAAAAGTACTCCTTTGGTAGATGGCCCTAATGCAAGAGGGTTTGATGAATCATTTATTACTCCTAATTGCCCTACCACAGATCCGCTTTATGTATACATTGAAAATGGAATGGTTCCGGTCCCGGCCAGTAAAAGACATAAGACTTCTACCCTACCCGATGCCGGGAATAAATGGCATTGGGATAATGACGAAGGGTGGATGTCGCCTGGCTATAATTTTATGGAAGCAGATTTGTTATTTTATGAAAAGACACAGGCATTTATAACGGATCATAGGAAAAAACATGCTCAAAAACCATTTTTTGCTGTGTATTCAACTCAGATAGCCCATGCTCCCGTACTTCCTGCAGCTCTATTTAAAGAAAAGACTAAAGCCGGACCTCGTGGTGATTTTATGTATGAATTGGATGTACTCGTTGGGCAAATAATTGACTTGGTGAAAAAGCTTGGTATTGAGGAAAACACATTAATTATTTTTAATTCTGATAATGGTGCTGAAACCGTACATGTAGATTGGATGCGCCAGGACTACCATCACGATGCGGCAGGAGGATGGAGGGGAATGAAACGGGATGGATGGGAAGGCGGCCACCGCGTACCTTTTATAGCTCGTTGGCCAAATACAATCCCCAAAGGGTTGGTATCTGATCAATTGATAAGTACTACAGATATTTTTGCAACTGTAGCTTCTATTATTGGATATAAACTAAAAGATGAAGATGCCACAGATAGTTATGACATGTTGCCGGCAATGTTAGGTACAGCAGAGAAACTTACATCTATACGACCTTATTTACTGACTCAAAGTTTCAGAGGTGAATTTCAACTGCGGCAAGGTCACTGGAAATACCTTGACCATAAAGGATCCGGGGGAAATGATTATCAAAATCAGAATTTAAAAAAATATGCTTTGCCGGAAACCGAAATAGATGCACCTGGTCAATTGTATAATCTTTCCAACGATCCGGGGGAAAAAACAAACCTGTTTTTCAAAGAGGCTGAAAAAAGGATAGAGTTACAAGAATTACTTAAACTATCAAAAGAAAGTGGTCGCAGTGCACCGTTAAATAGGATACCCATCGGCATGGATAAAGTGAAAAGGCTAAAAAGCAAACGAAATAAAAAAAATGATACTTTAAACAGTTGACATTAATGGGCATTAAAAATATTGTTATGAATTATAAAAACACAAACGGAAAACCTGATTCCATCAGTTTCCTATTATCTTTTATGGTTGTATCATTATTATTTCTTTGTATTCCTCTTTCTATTGCACAGGATAGCATCACTCCAGTTAATAAACCAGGATTGATTCGTGAACATCATCGGGGACTGCATGGTTACATCAGTTATGATGCTGCAAGACCTAATGATAAGGCTCACTATGGTTATGGCATGGGGTTTTACTCCGCAGTATGGCCACTGATTAGTGAACCGCTTGCCGACTTTCAAATTGGTTTGGCAGGTTCATGGATTATTCCAGACAATTCAGATAATAAAGACAAACCATTGGCACCGATTGGTACCCATGCCCGCGACAATTGGCCAAAACGAGGCCCCACCTGGAGCAGTGTATTTCAAACGTTGGAAGGCGGGCTTGGCTACTGGGCAGGAAATCGATTTCGATATGGGCCGCCAAAATTCAGTATGAATGCAACTCCCCAATGTTATGACTATGAAATAGGGTCTCCGGGTTGGTCATTTTTTTATGATACGGAAGCATTGCCTGACGATCGTCTCGGCATTGCCCAATTGAGCAATCGAATTCTTATACCACCGGATGCCTTACCATTCCAGGATAATCCAAACGGTAAATTTCTGGGATATTCTTATATGGCCTTGCCTTTTACAGAGCCTACTACCGGAGATCCACCAACGGGTGATTTGGCCTGGACTTGTTTTCTAAGTGCTGCTAATTTCAAAGGGCCGATAGCATATTATATTCCGGAGACCTGGAGTAAAATCGGAAAACTTTTCAATTATGATTTTATATATGGTCGCGGCTTGGATGCAAGGTCAGGGACAATGGGTGGAGGAGCTATGGAGATCAATACTGTACCTTGTTTTGAATCACAAGATAAAAAGGGCATTACCTATTCCAAAATACCGCAACTGCAATTTCCTGTCGATAAAAATAGCAAAACATCACTGGTACAGGATGTAGTGTATTATTCAAAAGCGGCATTGTACGATTCATTCAAAGCCTGGCGTGATGGTGGCAAAGTTTGCTCAGGCCAGTTTGATGAAAAAGGGGCATGGAAATCAACGCTGACTACCCACACCACTGCTTTCGATCAGGCTGGTAAAAAAATCACAGGTGTGGAAAAAATCTTCAATACCAAAGTACATGAAAATAATATATGGGGATTGGAATGGTTTGATGGGACCGTAAATGCATTTGGAAAGTTTCCCACCTATTTCAGACACGAAGGAGATCAATTGATTGCCATTACTAAAGAGGAAGTTCCTACTGAGACTAATCTTCTCGAAAAGGAATTTAAATTGGCAGAGCCTGGTGCCCCATTCACTTCACCCGAAAAAGGAGCATGGACCAATCCTGGTGCTGCGGCGGGTCCATTTAAAGTAACACTTATCGATGGTTCCATGGTCACTTATTCCTGGTATCGGTTTGTAGATCAACCCTCTTTCCAACAATATAATTGGAGTAAAGACAAGAAAGAAAAATTGCAAGCTTTCATAGAAAAGATTCATTCAGCATGGCCTATTGACAGGGATTATATGGCACCTATCACCAAAGGGGAATTGGTATCTCTCGATCCTGCACTCTTGGTTATACCACCCAAGGGAATGGAGGTGGGGTATGTACCTATTGTCATCCGTCAGGAAGCAGGATCTAAAAAGTGAAGAATAACCTGAATCATCTTTTCACTATTGAAGTGTTTTGTTTGGATTATTTTTATAAAAATTTTAAAAACAAATCTGATAAGTATGAGATTAGGAGCATTTTCTATCAGCCTCGCTGTAAAAGACATTCATAAGTCTAAAGAATTTTACGAAAAATTAGGATTTTCAGCAATGGG
Organism: Saprospiraceae bacterium; assembly: GCA_044227925.1. Lineage (GTDB taxonomy): Bacteria > Bacteroidota > Bacteroidia > Chitinophagales > Saprospiraceae > JADJLQ01. The sequence continues at coordinate 3,668 of JBGAVW010000089.1, forward strand.
TGGAAATATTGACCGCAAATGGTTGATCATGAAAAATGAAAAATCCATAATCGGCTTATTTGAAGGCATGTTTGAAAATAATATCATTACGTTTAATCCGGGTTGGGATGAAAATGCACAAAACCTGGAAAGCTATGACGATGTAAGACGCATACAAGATCACTTAAAAAATAGTGGTATAAAATTAACCTCGGAAGCTGACGCCAACTCGCAGGGACCTGCGCACATCACTTTATCTGACCCGGATGGTAACCAGATCCTTATAGATCAACATCGATGAATTAATGAGTAGATTCAATAGAAATCAACTGCTGCTGTCATGCCTTCCCTGGTAATTTCTCATCCAGCCCACGACTTCAGCTGCAGGCCTAATGGATTAAAATGACCATTATTGTAAATGGCGGAATTTCTGATCACGATATCCATCCTTTTTTTTCGGATATTAAATTACCTTTACAATGGTCTAAAGCCTATTTTCAACAACCTTAAATAAATGCTTTTAATAAAATTACCATTCTTATGAATTGCTCGAAATCCAATACTATTAAGTACGTACTCTTACCTATTATGCTGTTAGGTCTACTCTCCCCTTCATGTAAAAAACAAGAGGAAAAGAAGGTAGAAGAACAAGCAAAGCAGGTTGAACAAGCTCCCGATCCTAAAATCGACAAATTGAAGCTGCCTGATGGTTTTCGGGCAGAGCATTTATATAGTCCGGCTGAACACGATCAAGGCTCATGGGTGGCCATGACTTTTGATGATAAAGGCAGGATGATTACTTCCGATCAATATGGCTCCCTCTATCGGCTGAATGTGCCAAAACTTGGTGATACTTCTACCCCTAAAGTAGAAAAGCTGGTGATTGAAAATGAAACTTACAAAAATCCCGATACTTCTACTGTAACGATTGGGATGGGTTTTGCTCAAGGTTTGCTGTACGCATTCAATAGCTTGTATGTAATGGTCAATAATGACATTGATAAAAACCCTGACAAGAAAAAGAAAATTGAAAAGAAAGTCGATAAGGAGGTTGAAAAGAAAAAAGAAATAAAAATGAATAGGTATACTGGTCTTTATCGTCTTCAAGACACCGATGGCAATGACCAGTTTGATAAAGTTACTTTACTGAAATCATTTGAAGGATCGGCAGGCGAGCACGGTCCCCACAGCCTTATCCTCTCTCCCGACAAAAAGTCAATTTATATGACCATCGGTAACCACATTGATGTAGTAAAATTTGATACCTATCGATTGCCCCCGGTATGGAAAGATGACAATTTATTTCCAAAAATAAAAGATCCAAGAGGACATGCTAATAAACGCGAAGCACCTGGTGGTTGGATCGCACGAATGGATTCATTAGGCCAAAATTGGGAGCTGGTAAGTGCCGGCTATCGAAATGAATTTGATCTCGCATTCAATGAAGCGGGTGATTTGTTTACCTATGATTCTGATATGGAGTGGGATTTTGGAATGCCCTGGTATCGGCCTACCCGCATTTGTCATGTCACCAGCGGAAGTGAATATGGATGGAGAACCGGAAATGGAAAATGGTCTCCCAACTATCCTGATAATCTTCCTCCTGTGATTAATATTGGCCAGGGATCACCTACCAATCTTATGAATGGAATCACAGCAAAATTTCCGGAAAAGTATAGGAAAGCTTTGTATGCCTTCGATTGGAGTTTTGGAATTATTTATGCTATCCACCTGACACCACAAGGTGCTACCTACACCGCAGATGTAGAAGAATTTATATCTGGCTCACCACTATCTTTAACTGATGGAATCATAGGCCCTGACGGTGCCATGTATTTTCTCACAGGAGGAAGAAGGATAGAATCTGACTTGTATCGTGTCACAGCTGTAAATGATAATGCAAATTCAATTGCAGCATCAAAAGACTCGACAACCATCAATGAAGCTAATAAATTAAGAAGAACCCTGGAGCAATATCATGAACAAAAAAATGGAGCAGTGGATTTTGCCTGGCCATTCTTAAAACACGAAGATCGCTTTATACGATACGCTGCACGCATAGCTATAGAACATCAACCGGTGACCGAATGGCAAGATCGTGCATTGAATGAAACAAATCCGCAAGCACTTCCCCTGGCGATGATCGCACTTGCCCGGCATGGCAAAAAGGAACTGAAGGACAAAATGATTCAATCATTGGTGAAAGTGGATTTTACAAAACTAAGTGCCGCAGAAAAGATGGATATTCTTCGGGCATTTGAAGTGCTGATATTCCGAATGGGCAAACCGGAAGGTTCAAGCAAAGACCAACTGGTGACTTATCTTGATAAACATTATCCTTCCTCTTCCAATACATTGGATAGGCAGTTAAGCAAAGTTTTAGTTTATATCAATGCTCCTGGAGTCGTAGAGAAAACATTGACGCTACTGGCTACAGCTAAAGACGATCCCATGGAAAAAACGGTAAAGTCTTCCAGCGACATGATCATGAGAAATCCTCAATATGGAATAGACATTGCTCGCATGCTGTCAAATGTTCCGCCAGCCCAGCAAACTTTTTTTGCCGTAGTACTTTCTATGGCCAGCTCAGGATGGACTCCTGATCTACATGATAAATATTTTAAATGGTATGGCAATGCATTTACGTATAAAGGTGGGGTGAGCTATATTGGTTTTATAGATAAAGCAAGAAAAAATGCACTCGCTTATGTACCAAAAGATAAAAAGAGACATTATGATACTCTTTCAGGGGCTGCGCTTTTAACCAAATCGGGCAATGATCTTGCAGATCGGCCTAAACCAAAAGGTCCGGGTAAAACGCGCACATTGGAAGAATACCTTGCTCTATTGGATGAGCCTGCCGGGAAGCGAGACTTTGAAAATGGAAAAAAAATGTTTGACGCTGCCTATTGCAGTCTATGTCATTCGATGCGCGGTGTAGGTGAAGCCATTGGTCCGGATCTTACACAAGTAGGATCGCGATTTTCACCAAAAGATATAATGGAGCATACTCATAAGCCGAATAAAGAAATTTCGGATCAGTATGCATCCACGGTGTTTACAATGAAAGATGGAAGTTCTGTCGTAGGTAAGCTGATCAATGAAGAAAACGAAAAATATTTTGTTTCACAGAATCCATTTATGCCGCTATCACTGCGTGAGATAGACAAAAAAGAGGTTGCTTCTGCTAAACTATCAAAAGTATCATTTATGCCTGGCGGCTTATTAGGCAGTTTGAATGATCAGGAAATCAAAGATATTATTGCTTACCTGGTGGCAGGAGGAAATCCGGATCATGAAGTTTTTAAACCAATAAAAACGGAACAGTCATCAGGAAAAAAATAATATGATCGGACAGGCTTTAATACTGAAGGATAAAAAATAAATGGCAGCACTGATCTTTAATGATTGGGTAAAAATTATTGTATTGGCAGGCTGACAGTGAAAATTTCCTTCTTTATGTTTACCTTCAGATCACAGTTAAATATTTCCACATGCTCAGAAGAAAATTTATAACATCTACCGCACTGCTTTCATTGGGTTTGGGACAAGAACAATTTATAACCAAACGCAAAACACATGTACTCACCCTTAGCTTTGATGATGGTTTTAAAAAATCATTTTATAAAATTGCAGATATACACGATGAGTATGGATTAAAAGCATGTTTTAATGTAATAGCCATGGGGCATGTAAAAGGAATGGTCTCAGACAAATACATCGTACCTCATGTCTTGGGCGATTTTAATGACTGGAATAAACTAAAAAGCCGTGGACATGAAATCATGCCGCACAGCTGGGATCATCAAAAACTCACTGACCTACCACTCACCGAGGCAAAGGAAAACATAGATAAATGCCTTGACTATTTTGAGAAAAACCTGGATGGATACAAAGCGCAGCATGCGGTATACAACTTTGCTTATAATGCATCTAATCAGGAATTGCATGATCATGTACTTGAAAAAGTACGTGCTTTACGTACGGGTGGTCGGCTGATACTCGGAGATAACAAATATCATCTAAGGCCCAATAGAAAAACCAGGCAAATACAGCTGGGATGTTGGGCCTATGGTCCCGAAAATGGTGATCAATGGATGGATAACGAAATAAATACTTTTCTTGCTTCTGATGGAGGATGGTTGCTACTCAATGTACACGGTCTTGATGATGAAGGCTGGGGTCCGATAAGCACTGGTTATTTAGATAGCTTACTCAAAAGGCTTAGTAAGATAAAAAATCTGGAAGTATTACCTACTGGTATGGTGCTGGCTTGAGGAGGTTAAATACAGCGTCCCGAAAAATTGCCAATTATTATAGATGCTGTTGGTAAATGAATATTTGACTTGTGGCCAAAATGATTTTACCTGTATAATATTAATATTGCCTTACTTTCTTACAAGTCATTCTTATTACAGAAATGGATACCATATGTACTTATTTCCCTATTTCAATTTTGTAAGAATCCAATTCTAATCCAGATGATTGCTTAAGATCCTGATTTAGCAAAAAAAATCTATTTAAGAAAAGTAATATTTTTTGAATTTATTACACTATTATTTATACCTGCTCAACAAATAATAACCTTTAAGATGAAAAAAAACTTTCTCATTTACTCCATTCTTTCTACTTTATTTTTTACTCTCTTTATCCAAGGCTGTGACCAAAGGAAAGAAAACCCTTTTGTGGATGAAGTGATTCGAAAACTGGGGAAAAATGGTAAAGCATGTTTCGAAAAAGACAATAAGACCTACTGCATTGTAAAAGCTTCAAAGAAAGATAAAGTAATATCCGTTGGCGAAAAGTTCAAACCGAAAGAAAAATTAATGGTAGCTCTTCAAAGTTCTGATAAACTGACAGATTGGACTGAAATAAAAGAATATGTTTGTGATGATGCAGGCATGATAAGTCTTTGTTGGTGTGTTGGGCTGGAGGATTGCCTGGTTATGGCTCAAAATGAAAGATGTACAGTAGGGAAATGTGGGGAATGCGGAGTGGGTGATTGTTGTTGTCCCGTTTTAAAACTCCCTTAAGGTGAGCTGGGCGCGAGTCTCAAATCTGTACTAAATAACCCGGTAATCGAACAGGATTTGGAATTACCGTATTGCCATCCAGATATGACAAAGTTATTCTCATTGGAAAGAAAATATAAAATATGAAAACCTTCTTAAATTAACACTACTCCCTCTCCCTCACCTCACCCCATCAAAAAACCTAAAAGTCTCCCCCACATGCTCCTTCCAATACCCCCAAGTATGCTCCCCTTCATACTCTTTATATATATGTGGTATATCATGCTCAGTGAGTTCACGATGCAGTCTTCTGTTATGTTCGATCAATAGATCATTAGTACCACAATCAAATCGGAATGGAGGTAACCGGTCTTTATGAGCTATCATCCAATCTAATACTCCGTCTTGCACAGTGACTATAGACTGTAATAGATTATAATCTTCTACAAAGAGCTTCATTTGATCAAAATGGGTGATGGATGATAATCCGGAAAAGCCGCTAAACACATGCGGATATTTTGCTCCCAGGCGCAAGGCACCATAACCTCCCATGGAAAGGCCGGCGATAAATATGGGAGACTGATCATCTATAGCGGGAAACTGCTCTTTCATGACTTGTATTACATCTTCTACGATCCACTGTTCATAATTTTCGGTGAGATGGGGTAGATAAGCACTGCCATCTGCAAAGAGGCCATCGGATGGCATAGCCAGGATCATAGGAGCTACGATCTGGTTACTCACTAAATGCTGTAAAGTGAGATGGGCCTTGCCTTGGGCGCTCCATACCCAATGGCTGCCATATACTCCATGCAATAGAATCACCAATGGCACAGAGGTGGGTGCGGTGTCTGCCGGTATGCTATTGTACACCGTGATATCAGCTCGTTTTTTTAATGCTTTACTTTTTACAGTTATATGATACAGATCGTGTAACCGGGCTATTTCTGTAGTAAAAAAATGACTCATGATAATATGGGCTTCAAAATACGATTACTCCTCCTGTTTTCACTTTCCGGTCGCCGAAAATATAATAGCTTTATAATTTTATTAAATGTAATTAAATTGGCTCTTCGCAAAATGAATATTTATTAAAAATAGTGTCGCATGATCGGGTCTTTTAACCGTCTGCCAAGACGGCCTTTTTTGGTTTAGCGAAGAAAGATATTAAAAAGCGTTAAAAGCTGAAAAGTGTATGAGCCCGGTTTAATTCCAAGCAAATGATCCTGGTTGCGAGAAAGAATTTATCAAGGACTGTATCATTGAGGGCGAGTTTTTTCTCCCGAATGTTTTCGGGAAGCTTTTTAATGTCTTTCGAAGCGTAAAGAACCAAAAACAGCCTTGACCTTTTTTGTTACTTTTTTGTGTCAAGACAAAAAAGTAAAATGAATAAGTACGCATTATTGTGATGAACCATTAAATTTTAGCTCTGAAAAAGAATGTTGTTATCAATTTTTCTTTTTCCATTGTTCTATTAAATTCTTTGAATTGATTACTGGGTGAAAAGATGAAAACTGACTCATAATATGGGTTTCAAAATACGATAACTCCTTTGGCATTTTTACCCGCATGCATATCTGCAAAAGCATCGGAAAGTTTTTCCAATGGATAAGTACGGGACACCATTTTATCCAGTATCAAATCGCCTTTGGCATACAGCTGCTGTAAGATGGGAAAATCTATTTGTGGTCGTGTCTGACCATAGAGTGGATTGATATAGATTTTATCCCATTCAAAAAGGTTCATGTCAATGGATATTTCCTGCTCTATGCCGCTCACTTGAATGGCCATTCCGGCATTGCGTACCATGGCCAATGGGGCTGCTCCCAGTGTTGGTATGGCAGTACATTCAAAGGCATAATCCGCTCCCCGACCATCGGTCAGTTTCTTTACTTCCTGAGCAGCATGCAGTAGCCCGGTATCCTCTTTTGCAGCCAGTATAGTATGTGTAGCTCCATACTCCCTGGCCATATCTAACCGTTTCGGATTGATATCAATAGCAATGATTTTAGCCGCACCGGCTATCCGCGCACCTTGTATTACATTGAGTCCTACCCCACCCGTACCTAAGACTACCACAGAACGACCAGCCTTTACTTTGGCCGCATTCACTACAGAGCCATACCCGGTCATAACCCCGCATCCAACGATAGCGGCAGATGGAAATGGCATATCTACTGTTATTTTTACACAAGCAGCTTCCCGAACCAACGTATACTCTGACATAGTACCCAGGCTAAAGGATCGCTCTATAGGGTTGCCGTGCCATGTAGTGGATTCAAATCTGGCATGGCCTTCACTTCTTTTATTTCCGGCAGTCACTGCCGAATTGCGCTCACAGATATGCTGATTGCCTTCCATGCACTGAAAACATTCATAACAGGGAATTGCCCAGTTGAGCATCACCCGGTCACCGGCTTTAAATGATGTTACCCGGTCACCGGTTTTTATTACCACACCGGCACCTTCATGTCCCATGATTAATTCTTTGCCCCATGATTGTGAATCCCAATCTGTATGGCATACACCGGCCGCTTTGATTTGCACCAGTAGTTCGTCTCCCACAGGGTCATCTACCTGTATATCTTCGATAGTATATTTACCCTTGCCGCTGGCAATAGCAGCTTTAGCCTGGATCATTTGCTGTAAACTATTGGATTTAAATAGGTATCTATCACTTCACCAATCTTTGCACCAGGACACCATACTTCCCAGTCTTTTTGTTGATTTTGATTTTCTGGTGCTTTGAGTATCATATCTCTATCCATATAAATCACGGTCATTACTTTGCGCATCTGATGGGTATTATTTGCTCCTGCACGGTGAAACACCCAGCCGGAATGAAAACTCACCTCACCCAGATCAAAGGGCTCTATTACATGTTTGAAATCTGTGACCCGCAGCCTGTTTTCTATTTTTTGTTCACTGTCATCGCTGATGGCCAGTTCGCGGCCTTCTACGATCACATGACTTTCTGCGCTAAATTCCAAAGGGCCCATCTCGAGTGGAATAGCTTGCAATGGTATCCAAGCAGTGATAGTTTTGTCTGATGCCAGGGGCCAGTAATATTGGTCTGCATGCCAGGGTGTGATACCACCTCCGGCCTCTTTAAACAGGGCCTGATCATGATAAATTCTGGCACCTTCTGCCTGCATCAACTCAGCAGCGATCTGCCCAAGGCGAGGACTCATCACAAATTCCTTGCAGGTTTCGTCTTCACGCCAGAGATTAAATATTTGCAGGAAGGCTTTGCCATAGGTATCCCGCTGATCGAGTGGCTTGTCCTGACTATTTAATTCATCTACTTTTTTAGTGATTGCTGCCCCATAATAAGCTAATGTGTCAGCATCCAATACATTTTTAAGTTTGATGTACCGGTTTTTCTGATAAAAAGCGATGGCCTCCTGACTGAGAGGATATGGTTCATGCAATAGTTTTTTCATGTTAATCTTTAAATATTCCCGCAAATCTCAGCACTATTTATAATTAGCTATTTGATTAAGTTTTCATAAAATTGTCTTATATTATCATTTTTTATCTTAACCATATACTTTTATGTAAAAATGAAACTATGAAGGCGGTACTAGAAACTTTACAAACTGAAAAATCGAATTCAATCATCGTACGAAAAATAGAGTTGGAAAATTTTGATGCACCATTTCATTTTCATCCTGCCTACGAGTTGACTTTGATATTAGCAGGTAAAGGCCAGCGATATATAGGGAAACAAGTCCATGAATTTTTGGACGGGGATTTGGTCTTTGTAGGGGCCAACCTTCCACATTGTTGGATAAACCAACCATCCGAGGGACATCAGGTAGCTGCGATCGTGATTCAGTTTGATGATGCTTTTTTAGGAGCCCTCCTGCATTTACCCGAAATGCATCGTATAAAAGAATTTATTAAAAAATCAACATCGGGATTTGAAATCACCGGTGAAACTAAAAAAAGAATATCAGAAAAAATAAAACAACTGGCAGAGAAAAGTTCTTTACTTAAAATTACAAGCCTGGTAGAGATTCTCGATGTACTAAGTCAAAGTAAAGAGATGGCTGAGGTAGACCCCAGTTTTTTTGATCAGTCTTATAATTTGTCAGAAACAGCCCGGTTTCAAAAAGTGTTTTCATATTTGATAGAAAATTTCAGGGAAACCATTGCTCTGAATGAAATAGCCCAGGTGGCCGGCTTATCTCCAACTTCCTTTTGTCGCTATTTTAAAAGCATCACTCAAAAATCATTTATAGAGGTGATGCTCGAATACAGAATTCAAAATGCCTGTCAGTTACTTCATCAAAGAGAGTTACCTATACGACATATTGCTTTTGAAAGTGGATTCAGGGATGTGCCCTATTTTAATAAAGTATTTAAAAAAATCAAAGGTATCAATCCCAAACAATTCCGTTCAATGATAGGATATCAATAACTACGAGGCAGAAGGTACATGGGCGGTAAAATCTTCTTTTAAAGATAAAGCAGGCAGTCTATGGTTTACTAAAATCCTGCGTCGGAACTAATGAATTTGACTGTGGACATTCTTTCAATAAATAAAGATCCGGTGATTTTCTTTGAAATTTGATCGTTTATTTTCCAAATGTACTATAGCTATTCCTTTATATCCGGTTGTTAAAACTATTGGTATGTGATGAGATGTTATTCCAAACTGTAATTTTTTACCAGTTATATCGAAAAGCTGATAATTTAAAACTCCGGTATTTTCTTCTTTAGGCTTAATATAAATTTTGTCGGAGACCGGATTCGGATAGATGGCTATAATATCTGATTTAGTGTCTTTAAGGGATGTCGTAGATTCAAATGAACTTATTCGGGTGGAGAGAGTGGCTTTACCTCTTGTTGCAATAGTAAAAGTATTTTGCGCACAGCTGGGAAAATCAGACAGATTACAATAATCCTGTAGTTCTTTGGGCAGTGTATTGGATTCGTATTCCCTCATTCTATAGTCAAAATAAGCCATTTCAGCAGGAGTGAGCAGGTTTGGGCTGGTGACTATATACCCCATTTTAAATGATTTTTGAGATGAAAACACATCTGGAGACCGGACAGCCATTGATTTTAAATAGTCCTCTTTGTCCAATTGTTTTTCCCCTTTGATCCGAAAAATTAATTCTCTTACTAAAATATTTACGTTGAATTTTAAAAAACGAACGCCCTCATAAAATTTTAGCGGAAAAGGAATTGAATCGAACGGTATTAATCCCATCAGGTAAAGTTCCAATTCATTGTAATAATTTTTCGATGCAGTATATTTTACTAAGATGGTGGTATCATCTATGTTGGACGATTTATAATCACCATATGACCCAAAGCCAGAGGTTTTTGCAAAAAGCTGGTTCCAATGACTTCCATCATCTGAAATACCTAGTTTGGTGTCAATATATGCAGCCCAATTATGTAATATTTCATGAGTTAATAAAAAATTGGAAGCCTGGTGTCCGTATGAAGTACGTATTACACCTTTTAGTTTTCCATTGCTGCCAAACGTTTTTGAGTGGTCATATATAAATGGCGTTTCCTTTTTAGTAAGACCAGATATGTTGTTTGAAACTCCATTAAAATATCCATTTATATTTTCCCAGACTGGAGTAGACGGATTTACGGTAGAATGCAGGAGGAAGTCTCTGTCGTCAGGAAAATATTTATAATATTCTTTAAATATTTCAGGTTGCAACCCCGCCAATTTATCATTTGATACAATATTTAATACATATTCCGAGTGTTGTGCAGTATTATTTAATTTTTTAATGACTGGAATTTTATATCTATCCGGCATGATACCCACCCAGGTAAATAATGGTTGCTGTTTTAAGGTATCGGTCTGACCGGAAGTATATTGAATGTTAACATCGTTATATTTGATATAATCCTGAAAGATATCCAGTTGATTATTCCATTGAGTCGATATGCTTTCACTGGTAAATATATTATCCCCGGCTTTTTTATCGTTTTTCAAACCGTCATCCTTTAAAGTAAAATGATCTGTAGGGCGGCCATTAACAAGATAAAAATTACGTAAATTAAAAGTATTTTCAATCTCTATTTTTGACACATTACTTTTATTTAAACCAAGTATTATGTGGAAGCTGTCTTTTTGGTCTCCATAAATAGCAGCAGGATGACAGTAGATGAAAGTAATCTCATCCGCCTCCCGACTTTCCATTTTTTGAGAAAAACTCATTGGATTTTTTGGCCATTCTCCAGTGCATTCATTTCCGGTTTCTTTGCCATTTACAAATTTGTTAGTACAATTACCACATAAAAAGTGTGAATTGAAAGCAGTTGGCTTACCTTGCATTAAAGAAAGTGTAAAATCGGGATTTATAACAGTGCTTCCGTTTTTAACAGAATTAACATCAAAATGGTTTAAAATTTGATTTTGGGTTGTTACATATTGACCGAACGATTCTGAAATTAAAACAGTCAACGTAAAGCTTAATGATATAATAGTAGTTTTATAAGAATGTATTTTCATTGCTCTTAAAAATTAATATGTAATAAAAATAATTTGTCATAAACTATACAATGTTTCAAAGACGAATCATTTACAATTCCATCAGTCAAAAATTTATTCTACTAACTTTCAGGTGCTCTGCTCTTCTGTAGTCTTTGATTGTTATACACTCATACATTTTTTACTTATAGCTCTTCCTTTCATTTCCAAATTTTTATTCTAAAATACACCTTTTGTATAGTTTTCACATTGTAGAAGGCCATTTTTAACAAAAACAATTCAGGGCGATGATATGACTTTATCGTAGAGAAGGCTTCAGCCGGCTGGTTTATTACTCCGTAATCCTAAAATCCCGAAAGAAATTAACTATTTATAAATTTCAAATACTCAATAAATCAAACTCAAGAAGCCAAACTGAGCTTAATGCTCACAAACCTGGCATGTCGCAGATGATTGCATTAAATAAC
>JBGAVW010000008.1:0-122854 GCA_044227925.1 Saprospiraceae bacterium
GATGCACGGGTACAATGACAATACCTAGTGGAGTAGATTTGGTAATGAATGCAAGTCTCACTTTGCCATCAGGCGTGAATAGATTAGTAATTGCAAGTGGAGGGCAGATAATCTATAATACCAACAATGTCTCTTTGATATTAGCTGATGGTGCTATTTTAGATATATTAAATACTTCTCCATCTTCTTCTTCAGATGTTAATGCAGCAATCTACTCTAGTGGCTCTTGTAACAACACCAAGGATATGTATATCGGTGCTACAAAATATTCTGCATGTACTGGAGGTGGAAATGTTTGTATATTATTTTCTGACCTGGTAGCTGCTGGCGGTACCGCTGAACCAAGTGCCGGCGTTACCGCAGGATCAACGGTAAATGGTAGCAATGCCTGTTACCCATTTAGTTTAAATGTTTCAGTTACAGGGGCAGGTACTATTATTTCTTATTTATGGACTCAAACTTCTGGGCCCGGTACGACTACTATTTCAAATGCCAATACTGCAAATCCAACAATTTCTTCCGCAACTTTAACCGGTAGTTATACTTTTAATGTGGCTGTGGTAGTTTCCGCAATTCCACAAGGTTCAAATTGTACCTCCAATGCACAGATTACTGTAAATAATTCCATTACTTTATCCATATTCATTCCCATTGTGGCTACTGGTGGTGGCACACCTCAAATTGCCGCCGGAGATTCATATACCTTGGTTGGTGGTAATGTAACCGTCACTGGTTCTAGTCCTAATTATAGCTGGACTGAGAATGGTGCAGGATTTATTTCATCAGGTGGAACGACTTTGACGCCTACTTATTCTTCAAATAACCCTTTAGACAAAGGAAACACAGTGGTGTTGACTTTAACTGCTTCAAACCCCGGCTGTTCAGCCACTGCAAATTTCAATATTCTCGTCCGTACCAAACTACCCATTACCCTTCAGGAATTCACCGGTAAATCTTCCAATTGTTCAAACGAACTTCAATGGAAAGTAGCCGATGCCAAAAATTTCAAAGAATTTGAATTAGAGTACAGCAAGACGGGTTCAGAATATTATACTATTTCATCTATTCAAGCCAAAGCGGAAACCAGGAATGAGGGCCTAAATCAAATTTATACCTATACTGACAAAAACAATAAAGGTAAAAACCAATTTTATAGGTTAAAAATGATCGATCTAGATGGAAGTTTTAAATATTCCCAGGTGATTTCTATTGCCAATGAATGTTTAACTCCTACAGTCAGTCTATTTCCAAATCCATTGAAAAAAGTAAATGATTTACAGTTAGAGGTGTCTAACTTTGGTGAAAAAATTAAGGGTAAATTGATTGATTTAACGGGTAGAACTATTCAATCTTTTAACTTGAATAATGGTATCAATAAAGTACATATTGATCCTTTTGCTCACGGCATTTATTGGTTTACACTCAAAGATGAATTGAATAATGAGAAAGTCGTAAAATTCTCTGTTATTAAATAGGGCACAAATTCGCCTATTTAAACACAATATTTTTAGACTAATTATTTTGTCAGTACAATTCAGGTCTTGTAGTAAACACGTTTAGTCAAATACCCTCTAGTCCGGCTTTATAAACTTTCAGTGCCCTTTCTCGTGCCCAGACATGATCGATTATTTCTTTTGGATAAGGTTTTGTAAGGTCGACCCATTTATGTACATACCTCATCCCGGGATCGAATTTTGCAAGTTGGGCTTTAGGGTTAAATATTCTGAAATAAGGTGCTGCATCACAGCCGGTACCCGCGGCCCATTGCCAATTTCCATTATTGGAAGCAAGCTCAAAGTCTAACAACTTTTGGGCAAAATAGGCTTCACCCCACCGCCAATCGATAAGAAGATGTTTACATAGAAAGCTCGCAACTACCATTCTAACCCGATTATGCATATGTCCTGTTTGATTTAATTCTCGCATACCTGCATCCACCAAAGGATATCCCGTAAGCCCGTTGCACCATGCCTCAAAATTGGTCTCGTCATTCTCCCATTCAATTTGATCATATTTTGGTTTAAAGGAACGATTGGCGACATAGGGAAAATGAAATAAAATTTGCATAAAAAATTCCCGCCAAATCAATTCGTTTACGAAGGTTTCATGCATGGCCACACGATTTACTAAAGTCCGTATACTCAACGTACCAAACCGGAGATGTAGTCCTAACTTACTGGTGCCGTTGTCCAGGTATGGAAGATCCCGGGTTTGAGCATAGTTTTTTATAATATTACTGTAAACTATTTTAGCCGGAAATGTAAAGGAAGAAGTTGTAAATCCAATTTGATCTAAGCCTGCAATAGCAGTGGGTCCAACCTGCATAAAATGCTTCAGCAAAGACTCTGAAGGGTATCCAGGCAATGTATTCTGATTGAATATTTCTCTCCATTTATTTTTATAAGGGGTATATATGGTATAAGGTGTACCGTCAGCTTTGAGTACTTCATCTGGTTTGAAAATCACATGGTCTTTAAACAATCGCATCTGTATACCTTTTTTGTTTAAAAACTCTGCTATTTTCTCGTCTCTGCTCATGCCATAGGGTTCATAATCTTCATTTGCAAATACAGTGTGTATTCTATATTTATTTATCAATTTTTTAAAAGCATCCAGGGGGCGATCAAAATAAAATTGTATAGCCGATTTATATTCTGCCAATTTCGCGTTTAAATCCTTCAATTCCCGCCAAATAAATTCTACTCTCTTATCATCCGATTCCAAGTGTTCCAAAATAGTTATGTCAAAAATAAATATAGGCAATACAGGAAGACCGGATGAAAGGGCCCGGTATAAACCATGATTATCCGTAAAGCGCAAATCTCTCCTAAACCAAAAAATATGAATTATTTTGTCCTCTTCCATAGTCCCAAGATCAGCGTTTTATTATTAATTTGCCGTACCCACAGTAAATTAGATATTGCATTTTTTATACATATTAAGATTAAAAATATATAAACAAATAGTTTTTTCTAAAGTTTAAACTTTCTAACTTCATGGCATTTAGGATCATGGGAAGATGAAAAAAATTATATTGTTGATTATCACTTTGTTGTGGATGGCTTACTGGTGGCGATGGTATACATGCAAAATATGTACTACCTGTGGCTGCCAAAATAAAGAAATCCCCTCTGATGCTCCAATAATCCCTGAAAACGGCTTTCTTTTGTTCAAAAAAGGAGATACCATGGCACAAGTGCAACCAGGTTGGGCTCAATACAGAGATTCAATTTTATTTTCTTTGTCGCCCAATCAATATTTGAACATTGAGGGTCAGTACACAGCCTCTGAGCCGAATATCAGTACGCTGGAAAACATGGGACTTGCCAGGGCAAATGAAATCAGAAAACTCTTTCCTGATAGTTTATTCTCGAAGATAAAACTCACTTCTTTACTCATTCCGGAACGACCTACGATGAATGGCTTGCCTTTTGTAGCAAACTCGTTTTCTATTACTACGCAATCAGAAAAAATAGAACAAATTGGTGATAAATCAATAGTCTATTTCAATTACAACTCGGATCAAAGAATCAAAGATCAAGAAATTGAAACTTATCTTTCCAATTTAGCTGCTAATAATAAAAATAATAGATCATCATTTGTAATAACCGGTCATACAGATAATACCGGGGATCCCCGTGAAAATATGAAATTAGGATTGAAACGGGCCGAAACTATAAAATCGTATCTCATGTCAAAAGGTATTGCCTCTGAACGGATCATTACCAAGTCGTTGGGTGATACAGTACCTCTGGCTGATAATAATACCCCTGAAGGACGAAAGAAAAACCGACGCACCGAAATTGATCTTTTAAATAAACAATAATAAATTCTTAAATCATCGCTTTATGTGGGAGACATGTTTAAAACATAGCACGGAAATCATAGCGCTTGTACTGGGTAGTGGAATCTTAGGTTACCTGTGGAGTAAATGGTTCGGCTCTTCTTCTAAAAATGATGGAATGAAAGCTGAATATGAAAATCAAATACATTCACTCAGTACCAAACTCAGAAATTACGATGCCGAACTTAAAAATGCCCATAGTTTGCAGAGCTCATGGGCCGCTGAAAAAACCGGGCTCCTGGCAAATATTGATGAACTGACTGACAAAGCAAATGCAGTTAAAAATTCCTTTACAGGATTTGTTTCACCTGAAGAATACCATGCTCTCCAGGCGAGATTTAATCAGGATATAAAATCTGCTGGCGAAAAAGTAAATTCATTGGCAAATGAAAAACTTCTTCTTCAAAAATCTCTTGCCGATCTGGAATCCAGTTCTAAAATGGCTTATGCTGCTTTAGAGAATAAAGTAAATGAATTGCAAGACCAAGTCCAGATAGCTTTCAACGAAAAAAAGAATTTGGAAGTTAAATTCGAAAGTGATTTGCAAGCAAAATCAAATGAAATAATAAAATTACAAAGTCAACTGGATGGTGCTTTTTCAAAATATGGAGATACCAGTAAGGAAATCGAAACCTATAAAACCTCTATTGAAAATTTAAAACAAGCTCTTGAAGGAGCAGAAAACCAAATAGCTCAAAGAGATAAAGAATACCTATCCAAAATTTCTCATACCCAGTCAGACCTGGAATCAGCCAATAAAGCCCTGGCCGAAACTGTGGCGAAACTAAATCAATCCGATGAGGCCAATCAAGCAGGAATGGCAAAATTAAATGAAATTACAAGCAGGGTACACCAGTTGGAAAATGAACTTGCTCAGGCCAGAGCGGAAGCATCAAGCTTTAAGTCAAAAACAGCTGACCTGGACAAACTGACCTCTACTCTCTCTGATGCTGATCGAAAGGCAAAAGAATGGGAAGCAAGGTGGAAAGAAATGTCTACTGAAGCTGATCAATATAAAGTTGCCCATGCCAATACGGTAAATGAGCGGGATACCCTAAAACAAAAGATTAATCAATTGGAGTCGGAAATCATTGGTGCTAAAAATCAAGTAGAACAAATAAAAAAAGAACATCAGGCTGAAGCAGAGCACCATGTATCTGAGTTCCAAGCAAAACTAATCAATGCTGAGCATGATCTACAAACCTGGCAAAATAAATCACACGAACTGGAAGCTGAAATTGAAAATCTTAAAGCGCATATTGAGGAGGCCAATTTAAACCTGATAGAATCAAAAAAACAATATGATGCCCAGCAAATTACCACAGAAGGTCTTACACATCGGGTGCTTGAGTTGGAAAATCTGGTTGACTCCAGGGTCAATGAATTGACTGCAATCCACAGTGAATTGGCCGAGGCGAATACTAAGGTAATTGCCCTCAATGCCAGTGGAAATAATGTAGCCATACAATTAACCGAGGCAGAAAACCGATACAAAGAACTAACCGTTGAAGCTGACCAATATAAAGTTTCCCTTTCTAATACAGCAAAGGAGCGGGATGCTCTCAGACAAAGGGTTAATCAACTGGAGTCTGAAATCATCGGTGCTAAAAATGAGGTGGAATTAATTCAAAAGGCCTCTCAAGAAGAAGTGGACCTCAAGATTACAGAGTTCCAATCAAAACTGGATGAAGCTGCACGGGAATTACAAGCTTGGCAAGACAAATCACAACAACTGGAAGCCGAATTAGAAAATTATAAAGCGTACATCGAGGAAACCAATCTGAAACAAATAGAGACAAAAAAACAATATGATGCCCAGCAAAGTATTACTGAGGGTCTGTCACACCGGGTACTTGAGTTGGAAAACAGGGTAGAAACCAGAGAAACTGAATTGAAAGCAATTTACGATCAATTGGCAGAAGCGAATAATAAAATAAATTCATTTCAAGCCTCAGAGAATAATGCATCCATTCAATTAGCGGAAGCTGAAAATCGATACCAGGAAATTACCACCAGATTTAATATTGTCCAAACACATTTGGCTGACCTGCAAAAATCTACCAATGTATCAGCTCAGCAATTACACGATTTTGAAACAAGAAATAAAGAACTTAATGATAGATTGAATACCATTCAATTACAATTAAATGAAGCACACGAGGCTAACGATACCGGTAACAGGCACTTACAAGGTGTAGAGGCAAAAAATAAGGAGTTGACCGAGCAGGTGATCAAGTTACAAAATCAGTTGGAAGATCATAAAGCTTCGGAAAACAGCGCCAAACAAATTCAGGAAACCACCGATGCCAAATTCAAGGAACTAAGTACAAAATTCAATACGGTGCAGTTGCAATTAGCAGATGCTCTGCGGGTCAAATCGCATCTGGAAGAGTCTATCAACAAAAAGTCAGATGACTTAAATAAAAAGTATCTCGCGGAATCGACTGCATGGCAAAAAAGAATATCAGATCTGGAAAACGATCATGCAAATAAAGTATCCATCTATCAATCCCGGATCAGTCAATTGGAATCAACTCCTCCGAAAATTGTAGAAAAAATTGTAGAAAAGGAGGTCGAAGTACCAAAGATCATAGAGAAAATAGTGGAAAAAATAGTTGAGGTACCAAAGATTGTGGAGAAAATAGTCACCGTAGAGAAAATAGTTAATTTGCCTGCTGTTATACCTGCCAATAAAACCATTCTACCCATCCCGGCTACCGTAGCTAAACCACCGGCAAAAATCAGCACTAAATTAGTTTCAGATAAAAAAATGACTACACCCAAAACAGGTGTCAAAGTAAAAACGGTTACCACTCCTGCAGCCAGGGAAGTGGATTGGAAAACAGTCTCTGCAACATTTGGAAAGAAAATAAAGGCAAATGATCATATTCTAATAGAAGGAATTGGGCCAAAAATCAATACTTTATTAAAAAAATCCAAAATCACTACCTGGACACAACTCGCCAATACCTCTGTTAAAGACATTCAGGCAATTCTGGATAAAGGTGGCAATAAATTTTCCTTCGCTAATCCTTCTTCCTGGCCCAGACAAGCCAGCCTGGCTGAGCAAGGAAAATGGGATGAATTAAAAAAATATCAGGATGAATTAAATATTGGGAGAAAAGTCAAGTCGAAATCCAAACCTTCATCCGGGCCAATCATTTCTGGAATAAAGACCGTTGCGAAAAAAGGGTTAAAAGCGAAGACAATAACTAAAAAGACTACCGTAAAAAAAGTAAATAAACCCGTTATTAAAAAAACAACTCCTAAACCACTTGATCTGGGCAAGGGTGCATCCATACTCGGGATGAAGTTCAAGGAGAATGATTTAAAGATTGTGGAGGGAATAGGTCCCAAAATAGAAAAGCTATTAAAAAAAGCTGGTCTTAATACCTGGAAAAAACTAGCTGGCGCAGAAACTAAAACCATTCAAAGCATTTTAGATAAAGCGGGTAGCAATTATTCATTAGCTGATCCAAAGACCTGGGCTAAACAGTCCAATTTAGCGGCAACAGGAGATTGGGAAAAATTGAAAAAAATACAGGAATCACTGATTAGCAGGAAAAAAACTAAATAGCCCTATTTTAAAATATATTTTGTCCTTAGGAAAGGTGACTTAAAAATGGTCACCTTTTTATTTGGCACAGCCTACTTTTTAAAATACAAAAGCCCGTGACTTTTCACAGGCTTTCATGAAAAAAACGAATTTTACAATTAAAACCAAAACTTACACAACTCAAATATATATCATATTATTAATATTTAATATATGTATATAGCTTTTTTTTAATAGATTTTACACATTTTTATTAATACATATGTATATAATTATATTTCAATTAAATACACATTACAGTATAAATATATTTATTATACATTAAAATATATTGATTTATACATTACAAAATAATATAATATGTATATATTTGACACTTCAAACTACTTAGTTTTAGTTTAAAAATGGGAGAGCCGGTGTCAGCATCGGCTTTTTTTTTAATTTATTTTTAATAGGCTGTCACCCAGGTCATATTACATTCCGACTGAATTTTACTATATAGTTTTCATATTCCCCCTAATTCCTATCTTTCCACCTGAAATCTGATTCTTGCCATGCCATTACTATTTTATACTGTCATATCTATTATTGTTACAGCCATTTCACTTTATTTCCTGATTAAGGTTTTAAAATCCAAAGCACTCAGTGCCTCTACCAATGGTTGGGGGTCCAAGTTGGGTATAGTATTGGCCATGGCTGGTAATGCTGTAGGTTTAGGTAATTTTTTACGATTCCCGGTCCAAGCAATAAATAATGGCGGTGGAGCATTTATCGTTCCTTATTTAGTATGCTTTCTGCTGATAGGGGTACCCCTTTTATTTGTAGAATGGTCAATGGGGCGCTTTGCAGGAATTGGTTACCCGGGCAGGCCAAATGGCGACCATAACGTTCCGTTTATGATGCAGCGATTTTCAAGCATGAAATGGGTAAAATATTTTGGTGGATTAGGGCTTTTTATAAATGTAGCTGTGGCCGGTTATTATTGTTATATAGAGTCGTGGACTTTAGGGTATTTGTATCATTCTATAGTAGGTACTTTTAATTCAATGGACCAGGAAGGTATAAGCCAGTATTTCGTGGATTATACTACATCGTATTCCGGAAAAGGAGGTTTTGCTTATGAAGCTATTTTATTTTATATACTATGCCTGATTTGTAACATTTATTTCTTGTCAAAGGGCGTAAAAGGAGGGATAGAAAAAGTTGCCAAAATCGGGATGCCCCTGTTGATCTTATTTGGAATCATATTAGCTGCAGAAGCCTTGTTGTTGAAACCAGGTGAGAAAGGGGCTATAAATGCAGGAACGGAAGGAATCAAATTTTTATTTACTCCCGATTATTCTTCGATTTGGAAACCCTCTGTTTGGATCGCTGCCGCTGGTCAAATATTTTTTACATTGGCTGTAGGTATGGCTTCCATCCAAACCTATGCATCTTATCTCAGGGAAAATGACGACACCGCCTTAGGAGCTATGTCTGCAGGTTGGATGAATGAATTCGTAGAAATCGTTCTAGGCAGCGCTATCATTATTCCGTTGGCCATAGGTTATCTTGGTGTTGATAAAATGCGGGATATTGTCAACTCCCTTGGTGGTTATGGACTGGGATTCCGGACTCTACCTTATCTGTTCCAGGCCTGGGGTCCGATTCTTGCCATAATAGCCGGTATTTGTTGGTTTGGATTATTATTTATTGCCGGCATTACATCTTCGCTGGCCATGAGTACGCCTGTCGTAGGTTTTTTACAAGATGAGTTTAAAATCAATCAAAAAAGGGGAGCTATAATATGTGGGATCATTATTTTTCTTCTTGGCTTACCCACAATCCTTTTTTATAATGAAGGGGTATTCGATGAATTCGACAACTGGGCAGGTACATATGCTTTGGTGATTTTCGCCTTCGTAGAACTTATTCTATTTGCGTGGGTTTTTGGTATGAAAAAGGGATGGGAAGAAATCACCAGGGGAGCGGACATACATGTCCCCACCTTTTTTAAATATATTATACAATACATCACCCCTGTATTTTTAGGTTGGATACTGATTTCCAATATTCCGGGTATGGTTGATCGCATTATACATCCGGCAAATGGCTATAGGACATTTGCCCAGATATTTATGCTGATTTTATTGTTATTCATATTTTGGGCAATACACCAGGCAGCTAAAAGAAGGGATCAAAATTCAAATATGCTCTCCGGCAATTAATATTTTCATATTATACCTTTATATATATATTTGTAATCACTTACACATGTCAGCCTCCAGATCTGTAATATTATTACTTGGTTCTAATCTTAATGAACCTATCAAACAATTGAAAATTGCAAGGGATCTGATTGGTACCCAATTGGCCAGGATTAAAAAAGCATCATCCATATACAAGACTGCAGCGTGGGGCAATACAGATCAACCTGATTTTATGAATCAAATCATTGAAATTATATCTTCACGGCCCGCTATTAAAATACTCGCAATCATTAAAAACATTGAAGAGATTATGGGGCGTGTATCCTCTATTCATTGGGGGCCCCGAATCATTGATATAGATATCCTCTTTTGTGGCAAAGAAAAAATCAATTCGAAAATGCTCACCATCCCTCACCCCTCTATTGGAGATCGCCTCTTTACCCTGATCCCTTTGCAGGAGTTAAATCCTAGATTCGTACACCCTGTTAGCAGGAAATCCGTCCGTGAATTGATAGCATCCTGTAATGATCACAGTGCCGTAAATAAAGTCATTTGATGCCAACAGCTATACCATATCAGTACATTTGCATAGAAGGTAATATAGGTGCCGGTAAAACCACTTTTTGTGAATTATTGGCGGAAGACATTGCTTGTAAACTGGTTTTGGAAGAATTCGCGGATAATCCCTTCTTACCTAACTTTTATAAAGAACCAAAACGGTTTGCTTTTCCAATGGAGCTTTTTCTCATGGCGGAAAGGTTTAAACAATTGCAAAATCATATTCATCATCGTGACCTCTTTAGTGACTATATTGTTTCAGACTATACATTCGTAAAAACCTTATTATTTGCAAAAAATAACCTGCCCGAAGAAGAGTACAGGTTGTTTCATGATATGTACCAGATCCTCAGTGAACAAATTCCTAACCCAGACATTTTAGTCTATTTGCACAGGCCGTTGGATGTTTTAAAGCAGCAAATTATGCTGAGAGGGAGACCCTACGAACAAAATATGGAGGCAGGATATTTGCAAGGATTACAAAATATGTATTTCGAATATTTTCGCAATGAAGTTCAATTTCCGATTTTGATGGTTGACCTGGGTGCTGCTAATTTTATTAACGAACCCGATGCATATCAGGAAATTAAGAACCTGATGATGGATGACTGGAAACCAGGACTACATAGGATTGGATTAAAATAAGATGTCCCAGTAGGAACTCTGTATTTACTCTTTGAGTCCAGATATGAAAGGAAATGCTTTCTGTCCGGGAAGCGGATAAAATTTTAAATTCATTTTAGCTAAACAACTCATTTTCAGTAAATTAAAATTCTAATTTCAAATTAGACACTCCCAACAAGAAACCCTATATTTGCGCCCGCAAAAAACATTAAACTAATTTTTCAAATTATGGCATCTACCACCGAAATCAGAAATGGCATGTGTATCAATCACAATAATGATATCTGGACAGTTATTGAATTTCAACACGTAAAAAGTGCCCGCAGTGCTGCTTTTGTAAGATCTAAACTCAAAAGCATTACCACAGGCAGATCAGTTGAATATTCATTCCCGGCTGGTCATAAATGGGATGAAGTTCGAATGGAACGAAGAAAATACCAGTTTCTCTATAAGGATGATCAGGGTTATAATTTTATGAATAATGAGAATTTTGACCAGGTGCTGTTGCAGGAAGCCATGATCGAGGGCACTGAATTTTTAAAGGAAGGCATGGATGTGGAAATATTATTCCATGCTGAGAATGAGACTCCTATGAGTGTAACTTTACCTATGTTTATGGTACTTGAAGTGGTATATACTGAACCTGGTGAAAAAGGAAACACTGCCACCAATGCCTTAAAACCTGCTAAATTGGAAACAGGAGCAGAAATCAAAGTACCGCTTTTTGTTAATGAAGGCGACAAAATCAAAATAGATACACAAAATAGGTCGTATATTGAACGGGTAAAAAATTAAATCCTTATGGATCTAAAGGAAATACAGGAGCTCATCCGTATGATGGGCAAATCAAATCTGGCTGAACTCAAATTAAAACAAGGTGATTTTGAGCTTGTGCTTAGATCAGAATTGGCCAAGGAAAAGATGGCTTATGTCGCTGCACCTGTTGCGGCGCCTACTATTGCGCCTCCTCTTCCAGCCTCAGTACCAGTTCCTTCAACTACTGATAAAAAAGCACCAGCTGTTTCCGCTGCTGAAACACCAAAACCTGTAAATGACAAAAAGTTGCTTGAAATAAAAAGTCCTATGGTAGGCACTTTTTATAGATCATCTTCTCCTGATAAACCCCCTTATGTTAAAGTTGGAGATATTGTGACTCTTGGTCAGGTAGTTTGCATGGTAGAGGCAATGAAACTTTTTAATGAAATAGAATCTGAAATCTCAGGCACTATAGTAAAAATCGTAGCCGACGATGCTTCACCGGTAGAATACGATCAGGTATTGTTTTTGGTAGAACCATAAACCAATAAAAACCATCTATGTTTAATAAAATATTGATAGCCAATCGGGGTGAAATCGCCCTGAGAGTGATCAGGACATGTAAAGAAATGGGCATCAAGACAGTAGCTGTTTATTCTACTGCAGACAGAGATAGTTTACATGTGCGATTTGCCGATGAAGCTGTATGCATTGGCCCCCCTCCAAGCAGCGAATCCTATATCAATATACCCAAAATCATATCCGCTGTTGAAATCACTAATGCCGATGCTGTACACCCCGGATATGGATTTTTAGCTGAGAATGCACGCTTTGCCGAAGTTTGTACAGACTACGGAATAAAATTTATAGGCCCTACTCCGGACCAAATTCGGGCAATGGGTGATAAAATCACAGCCAAAGAAACCATGATAAAATCCAAAGTGCCTGTAGTACCAGGAAGCGATGGATTATTAAAAGATCTGAAACAAGCAGGCAAACTCGCTAAAGATATTGGCTACCCTATTATACTTAAAGCTACTGCCGGTGGTGGTGGCAAAGGCATGCGAATCGTATGGAATGAAGAGGAGATGGAAGCTATGTGGAATGTAGCTAAAAACGAAGCCAGGGCTGCATTTGGCAATGATGGCATCTATATGGAAAAATACATCGAAGAGCCTCGACATATAGAGTTCCAGATTATAGGTGATCAACATGGTCAGGTAATACATTTGTCAGAGCGCGATTGTTCTATTCAACGCAGGCATCAAAAGCTGGTAGAAGAGTCCCCTTCACCTTTCATGACAGATAAATTACGTAAGAAAATGGGAGAAGCTGCAGTGGCAGCCGGCAAATCGATAAACTACGAAGGCGTAGGTACCATAGAGTTTTTGGTGGATAAATATCAAAACTTTTACTTTATGGAAATGAACACCCGTATACAGGTAGAGCATCCTGTTACCGAAGAGGTAATGGATGTGGACCTGATCAAAGAACAGATAAAAGTAGCCGCCGGAGAAAAACTCTCAGGCAAAAATTATACTCCCAAGTTTTGTGCCATGGAAGTGCGCATCAATGCGGAAGATCCGTTTAATGACTTCAGACCTAGTCCGGGAAAGATCACATCCTTCCATACTCCTAAAGGCCTGGGGGTACGTGTTGATACTCATGCTTATGCAGGATATTCCGTCCCACCCTATTACGATTCTATGATCGCTAAGTTGATCTGCAAAGCGCATACCCGCGATGAAGTATTAGCCAAAATGAATCGTGCTCTCGATGAATTCATAATCGAAGGTGTAAAGACCACAGTACCCTTCCATCAGTTATTGATGGATAATGAAGATTTTAAAAAGGGAAAGTTTCATACCGGATTTTTGAATACCTGGGATTTTAAGAGCTTGAAGTAGAATAAATTTTGAATCTTAAGTATTCCCAATTTATTTAGAACAATCATTGAGAGAACTGAAGTTTATACATTAAATATATCGTTTGCCGATTTATACACTGAGTAATACTTTCAGAAATTACCTTGCCCGCTTTTTGATCCAACTTTCTTAACTATTTTTATCCGCATTAAGTATGGGCAACCTTGTAACTCCATTTTATTTTAGACTGAAAGAAATAGGAATTAATTTAGACCCAAAGCTCCACCATGTAGACTAGCTATTCAATTCATCAACTCAGCTACATGTATCGCCACATCCACTACATCCAGTGAATACTTATTCATCTTGATAGGATGATTGGTGATGAGAGTAGTAAATAATGATTTTCGGGTTTGCGTAGCCTGTTTAAACCAGGATTTTCTATTTTGCAAGTCTGAGGCATAGGACTTCGATATCTCAAATGGAGCATCGTAGAACTTACATTCACACAGGTTGATAGCCGAGTCCTTCCGGTCTATCAATAAATCAATTTGTATTCCTTTATTTTCCTGGACTGACCTGAAAGTAGAGGACTCGGTATATACTTTGGAGATACCGAGTACTTTTTTTATTTCATCTATGTGTTTCAGACAAATCGATTCGAAAGCATATCCAGTCCAGATTTTGTAGGATTGGGATTGCGCAATTTGATGCCAATGACCTGAGGGTACTGGTCTTTGATTTTTAATGAACCGATGATAAAAAACGGAGTATTCATCAACCAATCTGTAAATCGAGTCTCTCTTTTTATTGCCAAAACGAGTCTCTTCGATAATAAATCCGGATATCATAAGTTCATCCAATGTCCGTTGAATTGGCCCCCCTGCTTTTACTTTTGATTTGGAAATAATATCCTTTCGGGTCATACCGGATTTGGATAAGGCCAATGTACTTACCACTGATTCATGGTATACGGGATTATCGAATATAGCTTTATACAAGTTTTCATATTCATTCTTTAATATCCCACCTGTCTTAAAACACATTCTTTCTATACAGGCAGCTACACTTTCACCTCTTTTTATATGCTCCAGGTAAAAAGGGATTCCACCCACAGCCATATATAGTTCGGTGATAGCCGTATCCGTGAGGTTGATTTTCTTTGAAAGTAAAAAACGCTTCGTTTCAGCCAGAGTAAAAGGTTCCAGGTGAATTCGATGAGTCAACCTATTATGAAATCCGCCTTTGTCGTTTACAATTTTTTGATTAATCCAGGAAGTGGATGAACCGCATACAACCAGTATAAAATGATTTTCTTTAGATAAATAATCATTCCACAAATGTGCTAATAATTGGATAAATCCTGATTTATAGGTATTCATCCAGGGCAACTCATCCAAAAAGATGACTTGCTTGCGTTTCTTTGACAGTCTTTGGAGTTTTTGTTTTAAGACTATAAATAATTCCTGCCAATTAGAATATTCCAATTCACCTGTATAGGCAAAATATTCTTGTATTTTATCTGCAAAGTTTACCATTTGAGTCTTAGTGTCTCCTGATTGAATGCCGGAAACCGCAAAGCAAATCCGATCTTTATACATTTCTTCTATGAGATAAGTTTTCCCTACTCGGCGTCTGCCGGTGACCGCTACAAAAGCAGACTTGTTAAGGTACAAGGTTTCCCGCATTTGACTCATTTGCATCTCCCGGCCAATCATTATGGTTGTATTTATCTTTCAAATATACATAGATAAGTACAAATATCCATGCAATCGGCACAGCACACGATTACTTATTTAAACCTCAATTCCGCATTAGGGCTCGCTGGTTGCAGTATAGAAACACGAAAAAGAGGGTAATATTACGTTTGTACTTATCTAATTATTTATACCAGATAAGTACAATTAAATAAAACGCACAAGGGACGAATAATTTATCCCCGTTTCATTCAATTCTGTTATTTTTATGCTCGTATATTTTTTAAGACTATCGATTGAGATTACTAATTGCATGAAAACCATTTTCCGCCTCTTCCCTTATATCAAACCCTATCGAAACAGATTAATACTTACTGCTGTTTGTAATATCCTGCTCTCCGTATTTACCATATTCACCATCCCTGCATTTATACC
The DNA here is from genome assembly GCA_044227925.1 of Saprospiraceae bacterium. Lineage (GTDB taxonomy): Bacteria > Bacteroidota > Bacteroidia > Chitinophagales > Saprospiraceae > JADJLQ01. The sequence goes on from JBGAVW010000008.1 coordinate 15,525, forward strand.
ATTTTTCCAGATATTGTTTGAAACCGATCAGTCGGCAACCATTCAGTCCACCGGATTTTTGCAACAAATCAAATTATATTTTCAGACCTTGATACAAGCTCAGGGAAAGTCTGCTGCATTGATTTATGTTTGTCTTTTCCTTGTTATAGTTTTATTTTTCAAAAATCTATTCCGGTACCTTGCGTTATTCACTATGAGCCCATTGCGCACCGGAATCATCCGGGACATCAGAGAAAAACTATACAATAAATTTTTAGATCTACCCCTCTCCTATTTCAGCAATGAACGCAAAGGGGACCTCATGTCGCGTATCACAAATGATGTAACTGAAATAGAATGGACGGTAATGACCACCATTGAAGCATTCTTTAGGGAACCCTTGATATTATTAGGCAGCCTGATTTTTATGCTTTATGTAAGTCCGCAATTAACATTAGTAGTCTTTATACTGATGCTATTCATTGGCATTGGTTATATCATAGGTGGTGCTTCACGAAAACTAAAAAAACAAAGTCAGCAGGCGCAGGATCAATTGGGGCTGGTAAACAGTACTCTTGATGAAACGATCGGAGGTATTCGCATCATTAAATCGTTTACTGCAGAATCATTTATGATGGATCGTTTTAAGAAAGAAAACGAAACCTATAGAAAATTTGCGTGGGAGATGCTTAAGCGCCGGGACTTGTCAGCACCTCTTTCTGAATTCCTGGGTGTGACGGCAGTAGTGGCATTATTGTTTATTGGGAGCAAACAAGTATTTGCCCAACAATTGGCTCCCGAAGTATTTCTCACCTTTATTTTCGCATTTTACAGCGTGATAGATCCCAGCAAGGCTTTGACTCAGGCCTGGTTCAACCTTCAAAAAGCCAGCGCAGCTATGGACCGAATAGATCAGGTATTGGATATAAAACCTGATATTATTAATATTCCAAACGCCCTATCCAAATCGGGTTTTAATCATTCCATTGAGTTTAAAAATGTATCCTTCAGATACCAGGCCGGATTACCGGATGTGTTAAAGAATATAAATCTGAAAATTGATAAAGGCCAAACCATTGCTCTCATAGGCAAATCCGGTTCAGGTAAAAGCACCATGGTAGATCTATTGCCCAGGTTGTATGATGTAAAACAGGGGGAAATACTCATAGATGGCATCAATATTAAAAATCTGGATCTCAACTCACTGCGCAGCTTATTTGCTGTAGTGACACAAGAAGCTATATTGTTTCACGGCAGTATTGCGGAAAATATACAGTTTGGGTCAAAATCAACATCAGCTGAAATAAAAGAAGCTGCTTCATTGGCTTATGCTGATGAATTCATCAAAACCGCCGATCAGGGATATGAGACATCCATTGGTGATCGCGGCCAAAAATTAAGCGGAGGCCAGCGACAGAGGCTCACCCTGGCCAGGGCACTGCTTAGAAATGCACCTATACTCATCCTGGATGAGGCTACCTCTGCCCTGGATACAGAGTCTGAAAAATACATTCAACAAGCATTAGACGCGGTACTGCCCAATATGACTGCCATCGTAATTGCTCATAGATTAAATACCATCAAAAAAGCAGATATGATTGTCGTAATGGAAGAGGGTGAAATAAAAGAGATTGGTTCACACGATGAGCTACTCCAATCCAATGGGGCGTATAAGAAAATGCTGGAATTGCAGTCATAACCATTAAATACAATAATCCGGTATCCAATAAATTATTCTTATTTTTCGTTGTACTCTTTGAGTTTCCTATGAAACCGTTCCTTCTTTTATTTTTGCTCATTTCAGTCACCAGAGCATCCACACAGGATCTTCAGCACGAGATTATGATTTCCACTCTACAGGATACGGTATCTATCATGACCGACTACCTGCCAAATTATATCAAAAATATCCCCTGGAAATCCGACACCGCTACCTGGGACATGAATGGTTTAAAAGCCCCCTTCATCAGGCGGATAATTGCAACGAAACAGGAAAGCAAGGAACTTGAATTTTCGAATTCCAACGCAGTGTCGTTATTATATGATCAAGGTACAGTTGAACACTTCAATCTCATAGGAGGAACTTTATTTTCTTTAGGTGAGTCGGGTAAGAACCTGTTTGGTGACGGAAAACTATATACTGGTTATTATTACCCAAAACGACCTTATTATAATCATTTACTCTATCCCTCGGATAAACAAAAAGAGTCCTTTTACAGAATGGTGTATGATTGCAATTACACTGATTTACCAGCAACCATTAAAAAACAATTTCCATACCAACCCGATTCTGTTCGTGTGGTAACAGAAATTACCGAACTGGCAGTAAAAAGCGATAAAGTAAATCTATACTTAAATTTGAATGGTTATATAGCGATCCCTGTACACAAATTTGTAATACAAAAGACCTGCATACAGACCAGAAAATCCAATCTTGCATGGCAAGATGTAACGCGGTTTATTAGATATCCCAAATTGTTTCACACCGATACTATCCGAAAAACTATTTTTTTTACGGATAGTACCTCTGCACCTATTGCCAGCATATACTACAAGTCCACTACTGAAATAGAAAAAATCATTTATAAAGCCCCCGATACATTTAAAGACCTACCAATAATTGAAGATTTCAAGCCCAATTTGTTTTTTTTCCCCAATCCCTATACCACCGGATCCTTACGATGTGAGTTGCTTATCAAAACACCTGGATTATATACATTCAGAATCGTTAATATCGTAGGTACAGAAGTCAGTCGTGAAAATTTATACCTCGATGGTGGCATCACCATCGATAAGGACCTAACTTACCTCAGAAAAGGAACCTACTTAATCACCCTGGAGCAAGACAAAGACCATGTGATTTCTACAAAAAGATTATTCGTAATCAAATCCTAGTAAAATAATCCTCTATTACTTTTGGAAAATGCTTGTATTCAAGCAGGTGAACTTTTTGCGCTATATCATGAGGAGTATCCCCTTGATCTATTGGGCTTGTAGCCTGAAACAATATCTTTCCTTCATCGTACCTGGCATTGACTTCATGAATGGTGATACCTGTGAATTTTTCTTTATTTTTCCATACGGCTTCATGTACATGCATCCCATACATTCCTTTTCCACCATATTTAGGTAATAATGCAGGATGGATATTGATAATTTTATGTGGATAACTTTCTATTAAATATAATGGGATAAGCCAAAGGAAACCCGCTAAAACAATTCCATCTATTTTATTCCTGCTGAGGATCTGTAGCAATTCTTCCCCTGTACCGTAATACTCTTTTTTATCTAAAATATATACTGGGATTTTTTCATTTTGTGCAATGGTAACCACTCCCGCTTCTTTATTACTGGAGATGATAAGCCCAATTTTCAAATCTTTATTATTCTTAAAATATTGGATGATATTTTTGGCATTGGATCCTTTGCCGGAAGCAAACACAGCTAGTGACTTCATACCCTGATCGTAACTCCCGCTAATATCATTTAAAAATTGACTGAAAAGGTTGGGGAAATGCGATTAAGGATGTTGGTTACATTATCCTGGTGTATTTTATCTGCAGGTCTGAAGATTTCTATGATTTCTTTGCCTTTGGCATCCATAAAACTAATCAACCACTGTGCACCCGGGTAAGCCCTTTTTGCCTGATCCATACCTTCCAATGCTTTGTATATCCCAGCTCTGCCGTCTGATGCATTTTGGCTCATCATATCCAATCCGAGCCTGTGGTATGTGTACCAGGCCGAACGCATGCTCCTGAGCCTCGGACTCATAATATTTTCAAACAACCAAAACCGATTATGATTGCCATCGGATGCTTTCCATCCTTCCCCACTTAATGAACCGGGAATGGTATTTACAATATTCTGGGCTATAAGAAAATAATCTGTGCCTCCATTTGGTGCGAAACTATCGCCATCCAATCCCAATATGAGATAGATATAAAAAGTTAATGCAGAAACCAATCTGTCATTGTAAATATTTTGTACATAATTAAGTGGATCATTTGGCAGGTAACCAAATTTCAAATCACCATCAATATAATTAATAAGGGTAGTTTCGTAATTGCTTCCAAATACGGGTCGGCTGGCTGACACAGTCAGATCTGCTTCAAAAAAATTACTGTTTTCTTCTTTTTTTATCGTAAAATTAAAATTGCACTTTATTTTTTCATGTGCTTTATAATTATCTTTTGTCCATACCCTATTATTAATAAATTTTCTGATGTCATCTTCCATAGACCTGAATACCTTGGGGTCGGTGGTCTGTATCCGAGGTGCAGATACTTTTACATTCGCATTCAGTTCCTGGGTGTATGCTATTGAAAAGGATACATAAAAAAGGAGCAGAAGGATATAGATTTTTTTCATTTGAATTTATATTACCGGGTAATGATTAGTCTTTCGATGGCATGCGCAATATCTTTGGCTACCAGCTCTTTCGATTTTAACTCAAATTTGATTGATTTATTGTCTTTAAAATAAAATGTTGTTTTATTAGTATCATAGCCAAAACCTGCTCCCGGATCTGTAAGCGAGTTGAGTACTACCATATCAAAATTTTTCTTTTCCATTTTTTCCTTAGCATATTCTTCTCCTGTGGTGCTTTCAAGCGCAAAACCAATATGCAATTGATCGGATCTCTTTGTTTTTCCTAATTCATAAGCAATATCAGGATTCTTAATGAGTTTTAGCTCCAACACATCATTCAGCTTTTTAATTTTATCTTTCGCAAGATGGGCTGGCCTATAGTCTGCAACAGCTGCGGAAAAAATGATGATATCTGATTTAGGGTGATTTTCTTTTGTTGCAGCCAACATTTGCTCAGCGGATCTTACTCCAATACATTTTATATCGGGATTGGTCGGAGACAGATGTGTGGGGCCTAGTATTAAGGTAACATCACAACCTAAATTTGCCATAGTTTCAGCAATGGATATTCCCATTTTGCCAGTACTGGCATTTCCTACAAATCTAACTGGATCTATATTTTCGTAGGTAGGACCTGCAGTGATCAATACTCTCTTACTTTTCAATGGGGAAGTGATGGTATTGCTTTCTTCTAAAAAATTAACTATATCATCAGGCTCTGCCATGCGCCCTTTACCGGAAAGCCCACTAGCAAGATAGCCATCACCAACGGGGATCACTTTGGCACCTCTTGATTTTACTATTTCAATATTAGCCTGGGTAGCTTTATGGTGCCACATATCCACATCCATAGAAGGAGCAATATACACCGGGCATCTTGAAGCAAGGTAGGTAGCAGAAACTATGTCATCTGCTAACCCGTGGGCTAATTTGGCAATTGTATTCGCCGAAGCAGGAGCTATGATATATAAATCGGCCCACAGACTGATCTCTACATGATTATTCCAACTATGATTGCTTATCAAATCAGAATATACCGGGCTATGCGTTATGGCTTCAAAACTGAGAGGGGTAATAAACTTTGTAGCTGCAGCAGTCATTATAACCTTTACTTCTGATTCTTGTTTCTGCAAAGCTCTCAATAGTAGAATGGCTTTGTATGCGGCGATACTTCCACAGACACCGAGCAATATTTTTTTACCTTTCAGAGCCGACATAAGGCCTTCTAAAGCAATAATTATGCCTTGTTAGGCCCCTCGGGGAGTGCTATTGGTAATTCTTCGTGAACAGGCACTTCTGCAAACCTGTATTTAAGGTTCTTGGATAAGAATTCCTCGGTTGCCAGGATGGCTGGATTTGGCATTTTTTCATAGAACTTAGAGATTTCTATTTGTTCTTTGTTTTCATGCACTTCTTCTATCGTATCTGAGTTGATTGCAAACTCTTCCAGTTTAAAATGGAGTTCTTTTTTAATATCCATATTTAATTGATTGGCTCGCCTTGAAATTACAGACACAGTTTCATACAAATTGCCTGTAGCGCTTGCCATAGTTTTGATATCTCGTGCTTTTACATTAGGATCCACTCCCTGCACTTTGTTTTTGATGTCCGACATTCTTTATTTGATTTATTTTACTTTTAGAAATTTGAATATAATCTTTCACTATACCTGAGTCTTTACTCCGGGGAAATTTTTGATTAAACAATTGGGAATAAGAAATACAACTCGCGTACCGTTCTTCCTTTTTTTCAAATACACTGCGCTCAGCATATAAAAAGGCGGATTTGCAAATAAGAAAACGAATGCGTTCAGCATCCCTTGTATCCGGATACTCCTTTAATACATTTTCAAATGTAGTAATTGCCGATTGGTATTGCCCCATATTAAAATATTGTTCACCTTGGGCAAAGGCTTTCTCTTCCAGTTTTTTTCTAAGGTTGAGCAGTAGTTTCTGACATTCTTTTGCTCTCTCACTAGTAGGGTATGTATTTACAAAAGTTTGCAAGGCATCATTTGCTTCAAGGGATGGTTGCTGATCCAGCCTGAAATTCGGTGATTGGAGATACAGTGAATAGGCATGCATATATTCCATTTCCTCTTTAAAAGGGGAATACACAAATGTATTAGCAAAATTTTTAAAAGCGGAGGCGGCGGCTGAATAATCTTTTTGGTGGTAATACGTATAAGCGAACATGTAATTTAGCTGCTCAAATTCTTTTTTACCACGGAAACTACTTACAATAGACTCAAATAAGGTCTGTGTTTTTGAATATTCACCTTTTTCGAAATACTCCACAGCACTTTTGTACATACTGTCAGGATCATTACTGGTCCGGATCTTTTCAAACTCACTTTTACATGAATAAAGACCGAATAGTGACACAAAAAGAAAAATAATATACCTGGAACGGATCATCAGCGCTGCAAATTTACAATTTTTATTGAGAATACAACGTAATTTTTCCTACTTAGTGGCCTGAAATTCTGTGTTTTAGCATAATAATAACATGCTTAATTAATTCTAATAAAGGATTCCTTATACAACATTTTAAAAAAAGGAGATTGTTTACCGGGTGAATCGCTTTATTTTTTGCAATATCACTTTTCTGAATTCCACTTCGGAGCCTTCGGCCTGCAGGGCTATCTGTCCTTCCTCTACTGTGGCATTGAACCCATGATTGACCAGTTCACCGTTGAGCCATACTTTGACCTCCCTTCCAATGCATTCGATGTGAATATGATTCCACTCCCCTACTGGTTTTTCTGAATTATCTGTGAGATTGATTATCCGGCGTTGTTTATTCCCATCCACTCCCCAATTTTCTTTGGGTCCGCGTCTTTTTTCCATTTCAGGAACTTCAATATTTTCCCCAATACACCAAAAATCACCTGCATTAGAATGCATTAACTGTACTTCTATGCTTTGGGGAAACATTTCATACAATCGTCTGGGTTTGGAAGCATGTACCAGTATACCACAGTTACCGGGTTTTGCAGCAAATCGATATTCTATATCGAGCCTATAATTTGAATATATCGCATCTGTGATTATATGCCCACCGGGGTTATCCAGGCTTACCAATTTACCCTCTCTAACCAAAAAGGGACTTTTCCCATTCGGCTGACTATCTAATGCCGGCACATCAATATGCCAACCATCCAGATTTATTCCATTAAACAACGGGATTGATGATAAAGTCGAGTCTTGTGAATTTAATTCTTTCGACCCATAAATACTCACTTCTTTGGATGAAGTATGTAGAATTTTAAGAACTCCTCCTGATGGATGAGGTGTCCAGGCATATCCCTCTTCCGACAGGTTTGATCTTTCTATAATTGATTTTTTCCCAACCAGTATTTTAGTGGGTTTTTCTACTAATCTGATCGTTTCGGTAGAAGGAATGTCAAAACTTCTGTAATTAATCATTATTGATTGTAATTCTTCTTTGGATACAGAATTACTTAAACGTTTATTTTGATCCAGTCCATAATCAGCCTGACCAACTATGCTGCTACTGTGTACAATATGATTTTCATGAGAAGGAGCCAACTCAGGCATGTAAGACATCGCACGCAAATAATGTCTGATGTAATCGCCGTACCCATCGGTGAGCCATACTTCATCCCTGGGATAATTATTTTTACCATCTCCATCAACCATATAGGTAGCCCAATTGAGCATACGAATAGCATTTTCGACATACGACTTATCACCACTCAGCATTGAATATTGCAATTCTGCAGCGGCTTGCCTGGCGCTGTGACTATTGCCGGGGGTTTGATAAGCAGTCTGTTCATTGATCACGGTGACACCATATTTTTCCCACTGCTTATTACCTAATGTTTGATATACCCAGCTAAAAATATTTTTTACTTCCGATTTCCAATTTGGAAAAAGACCGGGGTGGTCCATAACGTATTTCGCAAAAGTCACGGCATTGATCTGAGTATCCGACCACCCTGGAATATCTTCAAAAAACGGCCCCCATTTATTATTTTTCATGGGATAGTTTTTCATCCAGTTTATAATCAGTGAGTGCGCCCTTTGATATGCAATACTATTCCCTTTTTTCATTTGTATCAATTCTTCAAACAATTCTAATGTACCTACCCAATTGGTCGTATAGGTTGAACCGACCCATTTTATTCCGTCCTTGTTAACTTCCTTTAACTTCCCGATTTCGCCAGTAATAGCATTTACTTTAAAGGGCATTGGTGAATTTTGCGCGGTACCGGATTGTGTATTTTTCGCCAGCGTATTAGCGATTTGAATAGCCGCTTCCAAATATATTGATTCCGTTGTATGCGGAAATTGATATTGACTGATGATCTTATAAAGGTGAATCAATTCAATACCAAATGATCCTGCTTTGTCAGGCTGAGTAAAGTTTTTACCTATTACCATATCGCCATCATAATACCCGGAGTAGGTAAGTGAATTATACGGATAAGGGATATGAGGCCATTTGGCGCTTGCCGGTGACAATCCATGTGTCAAATAATAGTCAGCTATGAATTTCATATTTTCTTTTACTCTTTCATCACCGGTATATTGATATAATAAAGTCCAGGAAGACAATGCCATAGCCAACTGGTCACCGCCAATACCCCTTGGGTCATTCTGAGGACGCCATACCTGGTGATTCATATAATAGGGTAATCCGTTCAGGTCCATACGCATGGTATGCCAAAACTCCCACACGGATCTGATGGCATGATTGAAAGACCTTCCCAGATCCGGAGAAAACCAGGGAAGAATATTTCCCTTTGCGTCTGTCTGAATGGGATGGAATACCAAAAAACCTTCCTTTGTTTGGTCATACCGGGGTACAGATTGGGTCTGGGAAAATAGAGTTAGCGTAGTAAGAGCCAAAAGGTATCCTATTAATTTTATCTTTAAAAAATCTGCCATACTATAAAAATAAGTAATTATCTTTCAAAGCGGTAAGGACTAAAGATTAGAATATCGGGCTGATTATAATCAGTTCGGTCATTGATTTTCATTTTTCCATGCTGTGACCTGCTTGAATAAATTTGAATCGAAATAATAAATCAAAGACCTATGAATGTAAAAGATCCGGTTTCCTCTATAATGAATTCAAAGCTGATCACTATTTCAGAAGATGCTGACCTGGAAAAAATAAAAGAGTTGTTTAATAGTTACAACATCAGTCATCTTCCGGTAGTTGATTATAAAAAATTAAAAGGCCTTATCAGCTTGTCGGAAGTCTCTTTCCTGATTAATCCTTCGAGGTTTGAGTTGGAAAGTATTGAAGCAGCAATAATGGAAACCGGGTGGATAAAAGCTAAAAATCTAATGCGTACCCGGCTGGCAAAACTGGAGCTTGATGATAAAATTGAGGTAGCAATAGATATTTTTTTAAACAATCATTTTCATTGTTTACCGATCGTATCAGGTGAAGAGCTCGTAGGTATTGTCACACCGAATGATATTTTGCGGGGATTGGTTTAATCAACATGATCACATCATTCTATTCGAAAAAATTACCTGTAAAGAATTATAATAAAATTTAAATTAATCATACAACCCACCTTATTGTTATTCTCCATTTTTACTCTAAGAAATTAAAATATTACTATCTAAATCCAAAAATAATGGGTTTTTAATTGGAGACCAGTTACTTTGATTTCCGAATCATTTATCATCTCTTATTTGGAAGTAAAAAATAATAAATACGATTTACAAATAATAAATGGGTATCTTTACAATTATCTGATAACGATCAGTGTAAATAAAACATAATGACTAAAGGAAAAGGCAATAAAAAGAAAAAAGGTACTGACACAGGGAAAACTGTCTCTGATTATCAATCAACCAATAAAAACAACAAAAACAAATCTGCCATAGCTGCCTTCAGTCCTTCAATTCCAGCCGGCTCAGTACGTAGTAAAAAATAATCAAAACAATACCCAATGGCAATCCGTAAAAAAATTGGAGTATGGATGAATCATACTCATGCGCATATCAAAGCCTATACCAATATGTATTTGGACAAAGCAGAATCAACCGATAGAGAGCACAAACATATGGGTGAAAGCAATATGCATCATAATGAAACTAAAGAGCAATCCGAATTTTACAATCTTATAGGAAAGGAAATCCTGGACTACAATGATATACTAATATTTGGCCCTAATGATGCAAAAACAGAACTATACAATCACCTCAAAGCCGATTCGAAGTTTGAAGATGTCAATATTGAATTGAAAAACGCAGGCAAACTTTCAGATGTACAGGAAAGAGCTGTAATTAAAGCCCATTTCAAATAAACAACCGTCTATAATCAAACAACGTTATTTTCAACTTTAATTTACGATATGGAGCCGCAAACAATAAAAATGACCTGGGAAGAGCAAAAAGTAAAATTAAAATTAAAGTTTACTGAATTGGAAGATCATGACTTTAAGTTCGACATGGGTAAAAAAGGATTAATGTATACTAAATTGCAGGCAAAGTTGGGTATGAGCAGAGATGAATTGCACAAAATGATTGCCGCTTTATAGTCATATCAAGTTTCGCTGAACTAAATAACTTATGTTATGGCATTTAGCTTATATATTTTACCAGTCCATCAGCAATCATCCTGTCATTCCTTAGATGTGGTACTTTATTCTGACCACCTAACTTCCCTATATCACGCATAAAATTTCTGAATGCATCTTGCTGCAGGCAATTTAATTTAAGTGGCTTTAGAATATGACCGGATATCAAATCTTTGTAATAAATATTTTGATTGGTCATGGCCAAATCCAGGTCTGCTGCAAAGGATTCCAGATCTTCAGGGGCTTGTAAAAACTCCACAAACCACTCGTGATAAGGTTTTCCGGATTGTTCAGGGTTTACCTGCGGGGCCACAGTATATTCAGACACGGTAGAAGCATGCCTGGCACATGTGGCTAATAATGCCGATTCAATTTCTTTCTCGATCACATGCTCACCAAATGCTGAGATAAATTGACTAACCCTGCCATTAATTACAAATAAATAAGGAGACAGTGATATAAATTCAATAGTATCTCCGATATTATAACACCACATACCTGCATTGGTGCTCAACAATACTGCATAAGTCTCCCCTGTTTTTACTTCAGCCAGACCAAGTCTTCTTGGCTTATCTTTTTTCAATTCGTCCAAGGTTACAAATTCAAAAAATATACCCGCATTCGTATTTAAAATCAAAGCAGGACTACCCGGAGTATACTGAAATCCAATGAATCCCTCCGATGCAGGATAGGTATCTACCCGGGGCATGTCTTCACCAAATAGTCTGTCGTAATGTATTTTATATGGAGCAAAATTGACTCCACCACTCACCAGCATTTTAAGATTTGGAAATACTTCCTTGATGTTTTTTTTCCCTGTACGGTCCAATATTTTTTCGGCAAACATCTGCACCCAGGGTGGTATACCTGAAATCAACCTCAGATCCTGCCCAATGCATTCTTCTATTATTTTTTCTACTTTAGTATCCCAATCTTCTAAACAATTAGTTTTAAAACTGGGCAGTTGACTTCGCTTGAACAAGGAAGGTATATGAAGGTTTACCAACCCGGACAATCTACCGGTCGGTATACCGCCAACCACCGAGGTTTCAGGACTTCCGGATAAAAAAATGAGCTTGCCATCGAGATAGCTAAAATCATTAATCAAGGCCGCATAGTTAAAGACAGCATTGCGAGCGCTTGAAAAATGATACGGCATACTCTCTTTACTTATTGGTATGTATTTCACTCCTGAAGTAGTACCTGATGTTTTTGCAAAATACAACGGTTTGCCGGGCCAGATAATATCTACCTTACCTTCTTTTATCTCCTGTATATAATGCTTAAACTCTTCGTAATCACGAATCGGCACAAATTTTTGAAAATCTGCAAAAGAATGAATTTGATTAAAATGATGATCTACTCCAAACTTTGTATTCTTTGCAGAATGAATTAACTTATGAAATAGTATTTCCTGGTCAGACAGTGCATTGTTAGCCATTTTTTTAACCTGTCCGGAAATGTATTTACCTACTGGTTTTGCAAGAATAGAGACAATGCCTGTCATTGTTTAAATATTTTATGCTGTCTGTGCCTCAATCAATTCCCTGGTATTCTTCACAAAATCATCCAATAATACCGATCCCTGATCCCCTTTTCCATGTTCTCTGACTGAAACTTTATTTTCAGTACTTTCTTTTTCTCCTATAATGAGCATGATAGGGATCTTTTGAGTTTCTGCATCTCTTATTTTCCTGCCTATCTTTTCACTGCGCTCATCAATATGGGCTCTGATATCTGCCTGAAGTAAAACAGCGCACACCTCTTTTGCATAGTCATTGTATTTATCAGATATTGGCAGCACGATCACCTGTTTTGGAGATAACCAAAGGGGAAAATTACCGGCATAATGTTCGATTAAAAATCCAATAAACCGTTCATGGGTGCCCAGTGGGGCACGATGGATGCATATTGGGGTCTTCATGGTATTATCACTATCACGGTAAGTAAGACCAAATCTTGCAGGCACTGCAAAATCCACCTGATTGGTAGCTAAAGTAAATTCCCTTCCGATGGCGGACCAAACCTGCACATCTATTTTGGGGCCATAAAATGCACCTTCGTCAGGAACTTCTACATACGGAATGTTGGATTCAATCAATACTTTTCGGACCATATCCTCTGTTTTAAGCCAAAGATCCGGTTGGTCTACATATTTTTTTCCGAGTTTTTCAACACTATGTGTACTGAACCTCATCACATACTTTTCTATTCCAAAAATTTTGAAATACTTCAGATACATATCATTTACCGCTCTGAATTCAGCAGCAAACTGCTCTTCCGTACAATAGATATGAGCATCATTCATATTAAGTGATCGAACTCGCATAAGTCCGAATAACTCCCCGGATTGTTCATATCTATAACAGGTGCCATATTCGGCCAATCGGATAGGCAGGTCACGATAGCTTGCGTTAAGACTGCCAAAAATTTTATGATGGTGTGGGCAGTTCATGGCTTTCAGGTAATACTTTTCTCCATCCATTTCCATGGGGGGAAACATACTCTCTGCATAATAAGGCAAATGTCCACTAGTGAGATACATGCTCTCTTTTGCCAGATGCGGTGTTTTAACACGTTTATATCCAGCTTTCAGTTCTGTCTTCTTAGCTAGCTTTTCAAGCTCTTCAATTAGAATGGTCCCATTGGGTAACCAAAGTGCCAGACCAGGTCCGACATCATCATCAAAAATAAATATATCCAGTTCCTTACCCAGTTTTCTATGATCTCTTTTTTTTGCCTCTTCAATCATGGTCAGGTATTCTTCCAACTCTTTTTGTTTTGGAAAAGTAATACCATATAATCTGGTCAATTGTTTATTTTTTTCGTCCCCTTTCCAGTAGGCTCCTGCTATAGCGGTAAGTTTTGCAGCTTTGATAAAACCTGTATTGGGAATGTGGGGCCCCCGGCACAGATCCGTAAAATTACCTTGAGTATAAAAAGAGATCGTCCCATCTTCCAGGTTTTGAAGCAAATCCAATTTGTATTCATCTCCTTTTTCACTGAAAAACTGAATAGCTTCTTTTTTGGGCATTTCTTTCCTAATATAGGCGTTGTTTTTACGGGCCAACTCCAACATTTTTTCTTCTATTTTTTTAAAATCATCACTGGAAATCTGATGATCGCCCATGTCTACATCATAATAAAATCCATTATCTACAGGAGGACCTACCCAGAATTTAATACCAGGATAAAAATGTTCCAGTGCCTCAGCCATAAGGTGAGCTGATGAATGCCACATCGTGCTCTTACCTTCTTTACTGTCCCAGGTCAACAATTCTATTTTAGAATCAATGGTAATCGGCCTTGAAAGGTCCTTTACCTCACCATTTACCTTGATTGCCAAAACATTACGTGCTAATCCTTCAGAAATTGATTTAGCAATTTCTATCCCTGTTGTGCCTGATTCATAAGAGCGAATGGCGCCATCCGGCAAAGTAATATTAATCATAATTTAGGGTACAAATGTAGGCATTTGTTTTGGGAAGATTCCGGAGATAAATATCAAAAAAATGACATGTAAATAATCAAACGCTTTATATTCAAGCGTCAAGTCTTACTACCATAGGAATATAACCGGCCATAAAAATGACTCAATTTGAATTCTTAAAACATACCACAGCAATTAACTCAATAAAATGATTCTGCAGCCTCGACATTTACGTATTTTGAAATGTCCATGTTCTATTCTAATTCAAATGACAATTTAGCATTGATCCGGTACTCTTTAATCTTTCCATTCTCAATCGTCACTCCTAAATTTTGAATATTAGCAGATTTAATATTGCGCAAGGATTTGCTTGCTTTAGCGATTGCTTGCTCAGTTGCATCCGACCATGATTTGGTGGAATTTGCCAGTATTTCAATAACCTTAACTGTTGCCATAGTTATTCTAATTCAAATGTTAGAGAAAGATTTACACGGAATTCTTTGATTTTTCCTTTGTCTACTGCAACACTCATATTATTTACATTTACTGAACGAATGTTTTTCAATGTTTTGTCAGCTTTTTTTACAGCTTTTTCAATTGCATCTTCAAAACTTTTAGGTGAGTTTGACAACACTTCGATTACTTTTAGGATAGCCATATGTATAATTATTTTTAATAAAGGTACGGGAATTCCACATTTGCCATTCTATTAAAATCAAAAATGATTTACCCTCAATATCCTAACAAAATAAGGCAGGCCCTATGTTTTTATGACCTGGAGGCCAATTTTATATTTTCAAATATCTCTTTTTCCCAACCGGGTAGGTAGCCCCTTTTTTGCCAGACCAATTTCCCCTTTTTATTAAAAATGAAAGTCTGGGGTAATCCATTTAGACTTCCCGGTAAAATGCCTTTGAATGTCCTGTTAAAGTCCCAATATGAATTAAAAGGCCATTGTTCGCTATTAACCCTTTGTATAAAGGCAGGATAGTTTACATCCCTGTCTTCAGACATAGCAACAAGGTTAAATGGCACCTCTCTCTGCCAAGAGCTATAATTTTGTTTTATAGACTCCAATTCCCGTGAACAAGGATTGCATGTAGTGAGCCAAAACATCATTACGGTAGGTTTGCCATTTTTTTCTAAAATAGCAGTGGTACTAATATCATTTTGATCTTTATCTTTTACAGTTACATCAAATGGAAATTCACTTGATATGGTAGGAGGATCTGAAACCAATGTAGCCATCTGTGTTAATGGTGCGGTAGAGAGGTCCCCGGTCAAATTTTTATTTTTACAGAAGACCAAAAAACAAACTGAAATGAATAGAAAAAAATGTTTCATATCCCAAGGGAAAAATGTAAAATTAATTTAATTATTTGTAATATTTCAGTCTATCAAGTAGTCTCTTAAAAGCATCTTTTTCATTCGCTTTGCAATTAGTGCATGTAGTAATACTCAATACCTGCATGGAATATTATTTTAATTGTGTCAATGCTTGGATATAGTCTTTATTTTCAGGATTCAACCTGATTGCTATTTGATAGTCTGTCTTAGCCCCCTCCAGATCATTGATTGCTTCTTTTACTGTACCCCTTCTAAAATAAAATAATGCATTCGAGGGGTCCCTTTCGCAAGCAATTGTAAAATGATCTAAGGCTTTTGAAAATGAATCTATACTGAAATACACTATCCCTGCGTTGATGATGGCATCTATATAGGATGGATCCAATGAAATAATTTTCTCGTAACAGGATATGGCTTTTAATGGGTCCTGATCCTGATAAAAATCAGCTATAGCATGAAGGGTTTGAATAGAATTTGTGTCGATGTTGTACGCATTTGTAAGGCAGCGGGTAGCATAAACCTGATCTTTAAATTTATTCAATTGCGCAAGCAATAACCAAGCGTCTGCCATTTTATCATCATACGTTGTAGCTTTTTGTAAACTCAAAATGGCATTGGCTGTATCTTTCAAATCCCTGTAATTTAACCCGATCATCAGGTATCCCTCTGCATGTAATGGATCCACTGACAAAACCTGGAGTGTGGTTTTTATTGATTCATCATATTGTTTGAGTATATTTTGGTATTCAGCCAGTTTTAGCAACGTTTGGATCCTGCCGGGAAATACTCGGGCGGCCTCTTTCATCGTATTTAATGCTTCAAAAGATTGATTATTATCCAGCAAAGCATCCGCCAATAAATGATAATAAAGAGCATTCAGCGAGTCTAATTGAATAGCATATTTAAGATCGGTAATTGCTTCATCAAAATGAGCTAAATTATAATTTCTTTCGGCCCGTATGAAATACAAACTATCGACAGTAGGATTACGAGCTATCCGTTCCGTTATTTCACTCAGACCTGCATCAATAATTGGATTGATTTCGGGTTCATTTTTGCATGAAATAAAAATTATAAAACACAAATACCAAAGAATCTTTCTGTACCCCATTGAATAAAAATTCTGCTATTTTAGTGCAAAAATAAGGAATATGAATTGGAGACGACCAATGGAGCATGAATGTGCTGGTTATTTTACCCGCTATACCATGTATGTTCATGAAGATAATGCCCTTGAAGTATTAAAAGCAAGTAAATACAATTCTATAAGACTAATGAGTACCCTATCCCTTACTGATTGGGACCATAGGTATGCAGATGGTAAATGGTCCGTAAAAGAAGTTTGGGTACATATTTTGGACACGGAAAGAATTTTTGCTTATCGCATGTTGAGAATTGGAAGAGGAGATCAAACTCCGTTGCCTGGATTTGAACAGGATGAATACATAATCCCATCTGAGGCAAATCACAGGACTGTTGCCAGTATAATTTCCGAGTATGAGGCTGTGCGAAACAATACCATTTCTTTAATTGAAAACTTACCGGTCTCCGCTTTTGACCGAATGGGTACTGCCAGTGAGAACCCAATCAGTTGCAGGGCATTCGCATTTATAATTGCGGGGCATGAATTACACCATCTTAAAGTATTGAGGGAAAATTATAAAATTAGCTAATTTGGATCGGATTATACCCGTTTGCTGGACCCGCGTTCTAATACATATGCCAAATGAATTGCATTTTTGAGTGCTTATGTATATTTTACAGGCTGAAACGTTGAGGTCAATACTATTAATTTTATTTGTTTTGTCTATTCCCATGCAGGATGCCATAGCTCAGGGTGTTTCTGAGAATATGCTGGTTTCTATTGAATGCCAGCAAAAAACCATACCCGAAATACTGTCGTTAATAGAACCACAAATTAAAATGCCTTTTTTTTATTCAGTCGAGCGTATGACTACTAAAAAGTTAGACTTTAAAGTTAAAGAATTGAATTTGAGCGAAGCCTTACAAGAATTATTCTCCGGCACCTCTTTGGATTATATTATTTACCGTGAATCCGGGATTATAATTGGCGATGTTACAATTGTCAGAAATGCGTATTCTGCAGATTATTATAAGACCTTGACTGTACCCATTGAAGATTTGACTTTACAATCATCAAACAAACCCATTATTATTGGAAATAAAGAAAAACTGGCTTCCAACGGCAAAGTGATTTTATCAGGATCGGTATTACAGCAAAAAGACAAATCTCCCGTGATTGGGGCAACAATACGGATTCCAGGCTCTTCATATGGTACTGCCACGGATGAAAACGGTAAGTTTAGGATGGAAATACCGGCAGGATCACATAATTTATTGACACAATATATTGGCAACGCCGATCTTTCCAGTTCCATTTTGGCATACAGTGACGGCGAGGTAAAATTGGTAATGGAAGCAGAAACCATTAATCTTAAAGAGGTAACCATAGGTACACAGGCAATAGATGCCAATATCAAAGCTGCCCAGATCGGTGTCACGCAACTCAATTTAAAAACCCTGCGAAAACTTCCTGTATTTATGGGTGAAACAGATATTGTGAAAACATTGTTAACCACACCTGGTGTAAGTTCATTAGGTGAAGGTGCAACAGGATTCAATGTGAGAGGTGGTGAAGTAGATCAAAATCTGATTTTACAGGACGAAGGACTAATTTTTAATTCATCTCATGCTTTGGGCTTTTTTAGTGCTTTTAATGCCGATCTTATACAAAGCGTAAATTTATATAAAAGTATTCTTCCGGCTTCATTTGGGGGGCGCCTTGCGTCTGCATTGGATATTGAAATGAGGGAAGGTGATTATACCAAATTTAAAATTAAATCCGGTATAGGATTGGTCAGTGGCAGGATTACCATTGAAGGTCCAATACAAAAAGACAAAACTTCCGTAATCCTTGGCATCCGGAGTTCATATTCGGACTGGTTACTCAAACAAGCCAAAAATATTGAAGTTAAAAACAGTACAGCCTCTTTCTATGATGCCAATATCAGACTTAGTCATAAGTTTAATAATAAAAACTCACTGAGTGTCTCAGTTTATAACTCCTATGACCGATTTGAATACAATAAGTCATTTGGATTTCAATACGGCACATTAAATATTCAATCGATTTATAAAAAAATATTTTCTTCTAAAGTTTACTCTAAATGGATCATTTCCAAAGGAAACTACAATAGCCAGCAAACAGACCTTACAGGTACAGATGCCTCCCGATTAAAAAACCAGGTAGATCAATGGCAATTTAAAAACAATATTACCATAAATCAACGTACAAATTTGCAATATCAGTTTGGATTCCAGACGATTTTGTATAAAATCTTACCTGGTGACCGTAGCCCATTCGCAAGTTATTCCAACGTTATTCCCAAAAGAATCGAAAATGAAAAAGGCCTGGAGTCAGCAGCTTACTTCAGCATGGATAAATCCTTTTCTGGTCTTCAGGTAAATGCTGGACTCAGAATCAGTCACTATGCATTTCTAGGTCCGAAATCCATTTTCCAATATTCAACAGGCTACCCTTATTCGACCAAACATATTTCTGATACCATCCTGCTCCCATCCAATTCATTTATTAAATCCTATATCAACCTGGAGCCAAGGTTTTCACTCCGGTACTCTATAAATAGTACTTCATCTATTAAGTCCGGATATGCTCGCACAGTTCAATACGTTAATCAGATCTTCAATTCAGACTCCCCTACTCCTACCAGCCAATATCAATTAAGTACAGAATACATTCTTCCCACAAAGGCCCACAATATCAGCATTGGTTATTTTAAAAATTTTAAAGATAATCTCTGGGAAAGCTCGATTGAAATTTTTGGACGACATATGAGCAATGTACTGGACTACAAAGATTTTGCTGATTTATATGTAAATGACCATATTGAGACCGAGTTGTTGAGAGGAACTGGCAGGGCATACGGAGCAGAGCTGAGTATAAAAAAGATTAAAGGAGAATTAAATGGATCTTTCGCTTACACTCTTTCAAAGACTGAGAGACAAATAAATGGTATCAGTAATTCCAGATGGTATCCGAGTAATTTTGATAAACCACATCAAATAACTATGGTACTCAATCATCAGTACAATCAAAGACATAGCTTTTCTGTCAATTTTGTATACAATACCGGCCGCCCGACCACGGCTCCTCAGGGATCATATCGTTCACTGTCAGGTGTTCCTATCCCGATCTATTCTTCACGCAATTGGTTGCGAATACCTGATTATCATCGCATGGATTTGGCATACACTTTTGGTCATGGATATAAAAAAAGAAAAAAGATAAAGACCAGCTGGACAGTTTCTATTTACAATTTGTATGCAAGAAAAAATGCTTTTTCGGTCTATTTCACACAAACTCCATTTACTGGAGCACAGGCCAATAAACTGGCTGTGCTTGGTACAGTCTTCCCATCCATTACTTTAAATCTCGAAACCCGATGAAAATCAGTTTTCTGATAACTTGTGTCTGTCTTATGATTTTGCTCTCCTGCATTGATAAGATTGAATTAAAAAATCATGAATTCAGTACCAAGGCTTTGGTAATCCAGGGCAAATTGGTAAAAGGAACCCTGAATTCACATATTACAGCAACTATACAGAGATTGGGTGAATATGGTACCAATGAAAGGGAAGCCTATATCACCAGCGCAAAAGTCAGTATACTGGATGAAAATAATAATTCATTAGAATTGATTTCTGCCCCGCGATCTACGGGTTATGAATTGATCATCTCTGCAACTAATCCTACTTTAAAAATTGAAATAGGAAAAAGTTACAAATTGAGAGTAATAATGCCCGACGGCAAAGTTTACCTTTCAAATCCCGAGGCTATATATCCGGTGCCAAAACCCGATAAAATTTGGAATGAAACTGCAATTCAAAAGTTTCAAGACAATAAAGGTGTGGTACAGACCCGCCAAATTATCCGATTCAGAATTTCCACATCCGTTACACCGACCATGAGCCTCGACAAAAGCAAATTGAAATGGGAATCCTCCATTGTTTACAAAATTACAGATGATGTCTTACGTGTATGTTACAGCAATGAACCTCAACAACCAGAAAAAATAAACATAGTAGATCCAACCCGTGACAATACCACCAGGTTAGATTCAATAATAGCACTGGAGACTGCTTTGGATTATCGGTTTGCAGAAGCCAGTTATATTAATGTTCTTCTCGAATCATTGAGTACAGAAGCATACGAATATTGGAATCAGGTAAAGCTACTTGCCGAAAGGAGTGGAAATATGTTTGAGCCACCGGCTGCAACCATTCGGACAAACTTCAAAAATCCAAATGTTGAAAGTGAAAAAGTATTCGGTTATTTCTATGCCACAGTACAGGATACACTACGGTTAAAGATAGACTCTACCACAGTGGGGAAAATAAGAACATATTGTCCGCAGCCTCCTACCGACAGAATAGGCCTTACTATTTGCAACAACTGTCTGCTCATTGGCAGTACTGCAAGTACCACTAAACCGTATTATTGGAAATGATCAGCAAACTTATATTCTATTTGGCCTTGGTACTGCTGACTTTTACCAGTGGATTAAGTCAAAGCGAAAGCACCATACTACATACTGATAAAGAATTTTATGTTACTGGTGAGACCATTTGGTATAAGTTATACTTACCTCATGCGCCGGCAGGAAAAGAAGCCGCTATCAAAGCCATTTTGTTGGATCAAAGCGGCAGGATTATCCAAAGCTACTTTTGCAGTACACATGGGGCAGCCTTCATATATGGCCAGTTCGAAATACCGTTTGATTTGGCGACAGGTTGGTATCAATTGGTATTTTCAAATTTTGACCCAAAATCAAGATTAGAAAATTTATTAATCGGGACATACATTCCAATATATAATGATCTCCTTCCCTTTCCACCTCTTAATACCAGTAGCCTGGTTAATAATTCGGATGTACCTAATTCAGGTATTAGCTTAAACATCAATCTCTCACAGGAGAAAATCAGGCCCCGACAAGAAATGGAAATTGAATTGATTTTAACTGATTCCTCAACAATGCCAATATCCGGCAATGCTTCCATAACCATTTTAGATAAGAATTTGAATACTGTTTTTGAAACTCTCCATACATCCCACATTGGAGTCAATGATGCCGGCATTTCCTACCATAATGTGTTTAATTTTGATTTTGAAACTTCTGCGCGGGAAAAAAACAACAGGGAGTATATTGGTATATTTTTAAAGGAGTCCTTCAAGTTCAGATATGTTTCTTCGTTGAATAATAATTTTACATTGGTCCTTGATCCATTTGCCGGAGAAAAAGAATCTCAGCAATTTTTCATTTCAGATTTTAATAAACCCATATCCAAAACCTGTTTGTCATTAGGGCCTCTCGCGTCTGTATTACCTTTCAATCCGCAAATCCAACAATATCTCGAATGGAGCCGAACAAGAAAAAAGACATTATCGATATTTCCCGCCCCAGGTCCACCGATGATCAAGGCTATATCTAAATCAGAATTGAAGGATATGCCTACCCCTGATCGGAGCATTGAAGTATCCAAATACGATGAATTTGAAGATGTATTTTCATTTTTCAAAGAATTGAATACACCATTAAAATTTAAACTAGATAAAAATAAAAGAATAATAGCCTCTGTATATAATACCGAAATATCAACAGAACTTGAAGGTAAGCCTGTTTTTATCATTGATGGAAGGGTCACTGACCGGGCTGATTGGATTGCCCGATTGCCAATGGCTACAATAAAAAAAGTTGATATTTTTTATAATACCAAAATTTTGCTTAATTATTTTGGTATGATTGGTAGAAGTGGAATGATCATAATACAGACCAAAACCAATTTAAATATGCCCGATTCTATTGCCCATTTTGAGAACAAATTAAATGGGTACATCCCTATGAAAGGAAGTTATGAGATAAAAAAAGAACAAATTGAATCGCGCCACACTCCTCTTTTTAAACCTCTTGTATATTGGAATGCCAATATAGAACTTGACAAAAAAGGCAGGGCAAGTATAAAATTTTTCCACTCCGATGATATTGGTGATTTTATAGTAAAAGTGGTGGCTATGGATAACAATGGAAATATAACCAGTTCAAATTCAAAATATAAGGTCACTCCATAGTCTTAGAATTTGCATTACCTATGTTAATAATATCCTAAGGAGAATTATTTACTGCATTTCTCAAAAAATAAATCACGTTGGCCACTAAAATAGCCATACCTTTGCCCTACGATCAGAGCATTATAGGCAATCCAGATTACAGGAATCGTTTATTTCTTACATCCATTTGCAATACAACTATACTTATTTTTTGACTGCTTCCCTGAATCTCTTGCTCGTTTTTTTTTAATTTTTTAATTTTTTTCTTTATGAAAATTTATGTTTCAAATTTAGGGTTTGATGTCAATGACTCTGCTCTGAATGATCTTTTTACTGCTCATGGAGCAGTTGTTTCTGCTAAAGTAATTTTAGACAGAGAAACCGGTAGGTCTCGTGGATTCGGTTTTGTAGAAATGTCAGATGATGAATCAGGCAAAAATGCAATTCGATTGTTAAACAATCAGGATATCAATGGAAGGCCGATATCAGTATCAATAGCCAAAGACAAATCTCAACTAGGCAGCAGCACTTCGTTTAATCGGGGTGGAAATACCGGTGGTGGATTTAAGAAAAGATGGTAATAGCGATTTAGAAAATACCGATATAAAAAGACCATTCATGTCCTGTACAGAATGGTCTTTTATTTTAATTTATAAATATCCCTTAGATTTCTGCCTAATCCATCGTAATCAAGGCCATAGCCGACAACAAATTCTTTTGGAATTTTGAAACAATAATGGTCAAGCTGAACATCTACTTCCAATGCTTCTTCCTTATATAATAATGCGGTGACAAAAACCGATTTGGGTTCGTATGATTTCAGTACGGGCACAAATCGATGAAGTGTCTGCCCGGTATCTACAATGTCTTCTACCACAATCACGTGTTTATTTATCCATTTATGTGAAAGTTCTGATTCCATTTTTACTACACCTGTAGTTTTCAGACCCTGGTAAGATTCTATCCGGATAAACTGAACTGTACAAGGAAATTCCAATGCCCTCAACAAATCGGCCATAAACATAAATGACCCATTTAAAATGCCCAGTACCAAAGGAGGTTCATCAATATCCTCAAATTTTTTATTTAACAAAGCAGCCAGTTCATTGACCTTGTTTTCTATGGATTCTTTAGTTATAAATGGTACAAAGGCATGACCGTGTATTTGCTTTTCACTCATAATTACAATCCATATTTGTCTATTAAGAATACCAGCGAAGTCATTGCAGCCGCACCAAGCAGTAATTCTCTTTTGTTTACGGCATCAAACTTGTCTATAGCAGTGTGATGGTAATCAAAATACCGCTGGCTGTCAGGTTGTAAATTACTAAGTAATCCTTTTTGGCTCCGAAGTGGTCCAATATCAGCACCTCCTCCACTTGGGTAGAGTCTAAGATCATAAGGTTCTAATAAGGTTGCCCAGGTATTTACCTTTTTAAAATAGGTTTCAAAAACTTCTTTGTCTGCAGAAAAACCAAACCCTTTCGGTATAAATCCACCACTGTCTGATTCCAGCGCAAAAATGTGCTTTTCTTTTTTCATATTGGAGGCATTGGCATAGGCTGTACCTCCAGCCAAGCCATTTTCTTCATTTTGAAACATCACAGCTCTTACCGTACGCAATGGCTTGTAGCCCAGTTTTTTAAATTGATACAAAATTTCTATGCTTTGAACACAGCCGGCGCCATCATCGTGTGCCCCTTCACCAACATCCCACGAATCCAAATGACCACCTGCTACAATACATTCATTTGGAAATCGGGTCCCTTTGATTTCTCCTATTACATTATAACTCCATTTTTCGGGCAACATTTTACATTCATTTCTAATGTACAGGTTTACCTTCCCTTTTTTCAATTCCCTACTCAGCAATTCCGCAGCATTTGTACTTATAGCCAATGCAGGTATTTGTTTCTCGCCTGCTTGAAAGTTGGTAGCCCCGGTATGAGGGTGGTCATCAAGGTTGGTGGTCATACTACGAACTATGGCGCCTATAGCACCATACTTAGATGCCATGGCAGGCCCCCTTCCTCTTTGGTCCACTGCGCCCCCATACGCTGCAAAGGTGCGCAGCTGGGTCACATCCATAGGCCTATTAAAAAAGACTATTTTACCAGGCAATATTGATTTCAGTTTTTCAAGGGTATCAAGTGAAAACACTTCTATTACTTCACCGGTAATACCGATTGGACCGGTACCTGTACTGTTTCCAAGAGAAAGAGCATTCAATTCCTGGTCACCAATAAATGGAGAATTAATGATCTTAACTTGTTCTTTATTTCCTCTCACCCAATGCGGCACTTTGCAGGGTTGCAAATAAACGGTATCCAATCCGAGGCTGTCCATTATTTGCTTGGTAATTTCTATTGCTGCCATACTTGAAGGTGATCCTGCCAGTCTGCCCGGGGCTTTGCTGGTAAGGGTTCGAAGCCATTCGTATGACTGACCACTTCTTAATGTATTATCATGTATGGATTTGATCATCCAGGCATCGTCCATCATGGTTTGTCCTAGTAAGTCAGTAGGAAATATTAAGATTTTGAAAATGACAAAGCATAAGCTTAATTTGATTATTTGATTTAGCATATTCGACTTCATTTTAAGATACTTTTACAGCGTCAAGATATTGAAGAAATATCTGATTTAATAGATTAATTTGGTTTCATTTGGTTAGGGTCGAGGTAATGTAAGCAATTACATTACCTCCTTTTTTTAGGTAAACCACTGGATTTCAGCTTGCTTTGTTTCAATCTCTTTATGGTAAAGTGACTTTTCCGTATCTTTTCGTCTAATTTATCAAATCCTTATGTGGCTGATTATAAAATTTTTAGAAGCTCTCTTTGGGAAGTTTACGCGTAAGGATTCGCATACGTTAGCAGATGAAGCTTTGGTAGCACAGTATCTGAACACACAGGATGATTTTTTGTTTTCAATACTGTACAATAGGTATTCATCTAAAATATATGCAAAATGTGTATCTATGTTAAAGAATATGGAAGTAGCGCAAGACAGCACCCATGATATTTTTATTAAAGTTTTGACCAATATTTCAAAGTTTAACCAGGAGTCAAAATTTTCAACATGGCTTTTTTCAATTACGTATAACCATTGCATAGACCAGATCAGAAAAAACAAAAAAAACCTATTTGCCAATGTAGAAGTTGAAAAACTGGACCAGGAGGAAGAAATAAGTGATGTATTCCTTATGGAAACCAATTTATTAAGACTAAAACATGTTTTGACCAAGATGGATGACGACGAAAAGACATTGTTATTAATGAAATACCAGGACGATATGTCTATCAAAGAAATCGGGGATATATTGGGAAAGGAGGAAAGTGCCACCAAAATGAGGATCAAAAGAGCTAAGCATAGGTTTAAATTAATATACGACGATATTTATAAAAAAGAAGATTAACAGGAGCTATAAACAATATTAGTATGGAAATAAATAATTTCAAAGAACTTGAACGGCAAGAGATTGCTGAACTTGGTAAACCACCTGAAACCATACGGCAAAAAATAGCGCATAATATAGGACTCTTCCGATTCATTGGCGATCTGGTCGAGCTCTATCTACCGAATGCAGGTAAATCCATTATAGGCATGACTACCGGAGATTCAAAGAAAGAGCCGGTTAAATATCCAAATCAGGATCCCAATATATAATCACAAATCATTATTGCTATGGAAAATTCATTAAATCTGGTAAGAGAATTATTGACGAGTATGGTCGCCACCTTGCCAAAGTTATTAGGTTGCATCATCATTTTGATACTTGGATACATAGTGGCTAAAATCGTAGCTACTGTGGTCAAAACAGCTGTTTCGAGAGTAGGGATTGATAAATTTGGTGAAAAACTTGAGGATATTGATTTTATTCAAAAAAATAATTTAAAAATAAAGATCTCATCCATACTGAGTAAAATCCTGTATTTCTTTATACTGCTCATATTTATTGTTGCAGCCACCGATGTTCTTGGCATGCCTGCTTTATCAGATCTTTTCAAAAACATGCTTAATTACATCCCGAATGTGGTTGTAGCTATCGTCATGCTAATGATAGGGGTATTGGTAGGTGACTCCCTGCGAAAAGGGATAGAAACAACAGGCAAATCTTTGGGAATTCCATCAGCCAGTATTTTGGCAAATGCCTTTTTCTATTTCATATTAATCAATTTCTTAATGGCCGCTTTGGGTCAGTTAAACATTGATACTCAATTTATCGAATCCAACATTTTGATAGCAGTCGCCGGCATATCTTTGGCCTTTGCCATCGGGTATGGCCTTGCCTCTAAAAATATACTGGCTAATTTAGTATCCGGATTTTATACCAAGGATAAATTCAGTATCGGGGATGAAATAACTGTAGATGGTGCCCGGGGTCAGATAATAAAAATGGACAGATCTTCCCTGACTTTATTACAAGCCAATAATGAAAAAACCATTGTCCCGATGTCTAAACTCACCAATGACAATGTTATCATCCATAAAGAGGCATTGGCGCAGCTGGAAACAATTGAAGTAAAAAGAATCGAATGATCATTTATTTTATCCGTCGTATTTAATTTAGAATCCAGGCTTATATGAATGACTAAGCTGATCACCATTAGTTTAAGTAATATAATTATTATTTTAGTCAAAAAATTAAATTTATAAATAAATAGATATGAAAAAGTTTACACTTTTACTAGGTGCATTCTTGTGGAGTGTGCTCACAATGGCACAAAATGACGACGCCGCCCGTACAGCTGAACTGGCCAAAAAAGCAATTAAAGAAGCAAAAGAAGATGGTTGGCTTCAAGGTGGTGGTTTTGGTGTCGATTTGGGTCAATTATTACAAATCAATCCCAAAGTGGGTGCTGGTGAAAACAGACTTGGTGTCGGCGGAGCCA
The DNA here is from genome assembly GCA_044227925.1 of Saprospiraceae bacterium. Classification (GTDB taxonomy): domain Bacteria; phylum Bacteroidota; class Bacteroidia; order Chitinophagales; family Saprospiraceae; genus JADJLQ01. The sequence continues at coordinate 43,259 of JBGAVW010000008.1, forward strand.
TCACTTATTTTGCTAAGTACAAAAAAGGGCTTTTATCTTTTGACAACATTGGTTCATTAAACTTAAGTGTAGTCAAACTAGGTACTGGTATTCTTGCAGGCACATCCTCTTTTGCCGAAGTAAAACAACCTTTCCAGAAATCTATAGATGAATTGAGAATAACATCAAGACTAGGATATCGAACCAGAACAGATTCTAAATTTTCCTATGCTGTGGACTTTGGGTTCTTAAGCCAATTTACTCCCACATACAGGGGAACTGATAATAAAAACTACATGAAACAATTTAACACCGGAACTATAAAGACTTCCTTAGTCGCAAAATTGTTTTCACCTGCATATATCACCCTGGCCCCTGGTATAGATTACAAACCCAGACAAAACCTTTCTTTCTTCATTGCCCCATTTGGTTATAAATCGGTAATTGTAGCAGATCGAGACCTCGCCAGGTTGAATATACATGGCAACCGATGGAGAAGTGTGAATGACTTTGACCTTTCAGACAATCAATTGGGAGGACTGGCCAAAGGAATTTATACAGGGAAATATGCTAAAAATAAAATTACTCATACCAGCACACTCACTCTATTCTCAAACTACCTTGGTCAGCCTCAAAATGTTGATCTTGACTGGATCAATCAATTCGGATTTAATATTTATAAGGGCTTTGAAATTTCTGTTTGGACAGATATCTTCTACGATCATGATGTTAAAGTGCAGATTACCGATTACAGTCAATTGGGCGGTGTGAAAGCCACCACTGGCAGAAGGGTAAGCTTTGTAGAGCAATTACTTGTAAAATACAATATCATATTCTGATCTCCCAAATCATACAATCAACAAGATTGGGGAGGCAACTCCCCTTTTTTTAAAAAAAACAATTTCCAGCATTAATTTTAGTAATTGCATACTCCTTATATTTACTGCAAATGAGGGCTATACATTACTCGGTACCATTAGTTCTATTGGTTGTTTTCAGCACGATCATGGTTTTTTTGGGAAATCAGTCCTGGGTATTGGGAATAGGCATAGGCATTATAGGCTTGGTTTCTTTGTTTTTTCTTAAAGATGCTATTGATTGGAAATACTATATAAAAAACCCACCTGGCCTGGAAGCCCCAATATTGAAACTATTGTCAGATATACCTTTTTATAAACAATTAACCTTAGGCGATAAAAGCAAATTTGAACAAAGACTGGCTTTATTTATGATCGCTCATGAATATAAAATGCAACCAACCAAGAGATCAGCTGATGATGAAGCAGTAAATGCACCTGAAGATCTGAAAGCTATTTGTTCTATACCGGCTATCATACTTACCTTTTATGAAGAAAATTATCTTTTCAAAGAAATAGAGCAAATCGTTTTATATAACCACCCTTTCCCAAGCCCCCGATATCATGAATTACATTCCTGTGAGTCAAACAAAGAAGACAAGGTGCTTATATTTTCACTTCCGCACCTTGAAAAAGGAGTAAAAGATCCCTTTACTTATTTTGATATTGGCATGTATGAATGGGCTCGCATTAGTGAAAATATTTCTTACCATTGCATTGACTGGCATCATTTTACTTTATTACACGGCATCCCCAAAGAAGCTTATGAAAAAGTAATCGGATTACCACTTATTGATCTGCCAGCCGTCTGTAGAGTGACAGAAATACATCAAGGATACCTGAACACCATCAAGTACTGATTAATTCCCTATTTATTTTCTGTTTCGGTTTCAGGTGTAATATCTCCATTCCTCTTAATATTATTTGCAGCATCTTCTACATCCTTGGTGGCTTTATTTAATTTGTCTATATTTTTATCCCTGCTGTTTTTATTTTTCAAGTCAGTATCTACACTATCCATTGCACTATGATGTACCGTTCCATTAGGATTTAATTTGGATTTAAACGTAAACCCTTTTATATCAGTATCTACCAAGATGGTATCTCCGGGACTAAATGTTCCGGACAACAGAAATTTAGCCAATTCATCGATAATATCTCCCTGGATCACCCGCTTCAATGGTCGGGCACCAAACTGTGGATCATATCCCAGGTCCACCAACAGGTTTAGTGCATTTTCACTGAGTTCTATATCCAGGCTTTGTTTTGCCAGGTTTTTCTTTATTGATTTAAGCTGTAACCTGGCTATTTGTTTTATTTCAGGCTTACTTAAAGGTAAAAACATGATTTTGTCATCTATCCTATTGAGAAACTCCGGTCTCATGTTTTCTTTTAAAAGATCGAATACTTCCATTTTAGTAGTTTCAATAATCTCTGTTTTATGTTTGTCACCGAGAGCTTCCAAATCTTCAAAATTTTCCAATATTTTATCAGCTCCCATATTGGAAGTCATAATGATAATTGTATTTTTAAAATTGGCTACCCTGCCTTTATTGTCAGTGAGTCTTCCATCGTCCAATACCTGTAATAAAATATTGAAAGTATCCGGATGTGCTTTTTCAATCTCATCCAATAATATAATGGAATATGGACGCCTGCGCACCGCTTCGGTAAGTTGCCCCCCTTCGTCATAACCTACATATCCTGGAGGAGCACCAATCAATCTGGATACAGAATGTTTTTCTTGAAACTCACTCATATCTATTCTGATGATGGCTTTCTCATCATTAAAAAGCACTTCTGCTAAGGCTTTGGCCAATTCTGTTTTACCCACCCCGGTAGGTCCCAAAAAAATAAATGATCCAATTGGTTTATTAGGATCTCCTAATCCGGATCGGCTCCTCCTCACAGCATCGCTTACCGCTTTTACCGCGCCTGACTGGCCTATTAAACGTTTGCTTATTTCCGCTTCCAGCTCCAATAATTTTCCTCTTTCACTTTGTTGCATTTTTTGGATAGGTATGCCTGTCCATTTGGAGACCACTGCGGCAATATCATTGGCGGTAACTTCCTGATTGGTAAGTCTTTTTTCTTCCGGAAATTCTTTGAGTTTGGCTTCTGCATCGGCCAGTTTCTTTTCCTCTTCCTTCAAAGATCCATATCTAATTTTGGCAACCACTTCATAATTACTTTCGCGCTCTGCTTTATCGGCCTGTTGAATCAGTTCTTCTATATTTTTCTTACATGATTGTATCTGATCTACAATCTCCTTTTCGTTTTTCCACTCAGCACTTACAATATCGAGTTTTTGTTTGGCTTCCGCCAGGGCCTTATTGATTGCATCCAGTTTTAAAGGATCATTATCTCTTTTGATTACCTCTTTTTCGATTTCAAGTTGGCGTACTTTTCTTTGAAGCTCGTCTACTTCATCTGGCACACTGTCCAATTCCAGCCTGAGTTTAGCTGCAGATTCGTCTATGAGATCGATTGCCTTATCAGGTAATTGCCTGTCCTGAATATATCTGCTGGAGAGCTCAGCCGCAGCGACCAACGCCTCATCCAGAATATTAATTTTATGGAATACTTCATATTTATCCTGTACCCCTCGCAAAATTGAAATAGTTTCTTCAATGCTTGGCTCATCAATGTACACAGTCTGAAACCTTCGCACCAATGCCTTATCTGATTCAAAATATTTTTGATATTCGTCAGAGGTAGTAGCCCCGATGGTATGCAATTCACCCCTGGCCAAGGCTGGTTTTAAAATATTGGCAGCATCTATTGCCCCTTGGCCGCCTCCTGCCCCAATCAAAGAGTGTATTTCATCTATAAACAACACTACCCTATCGCCGGATTCTTTTACTTCTTTGATTACTGCTTTCAACCTTTCTTCAAACTCCCCTTTGTATTTTGCCCCGGCAATCAGGGCCGCCATATCCAGCGAGAATATTTGTTTTTTTCGAAGATTTTCCGGGACATCTTGTCTTACAATACGCCAGGCAATCCCTTCTACTATCGCCGTTTTACCCACACCTGCTTCGCCCAATAAAATAGGATTATTTTTCTTTCTGCGGGAGAGTATATGCAATATTCTTCTGATCTCGTCATCTCGTCCGACAATAGGGTCAAGTTCACCATTTTCAGCTCTTTCATTTAAATTTACGGCGTATTTACCCAATGCATTATATGTAGTTTCTGCACCCTGCTCAGTTACCGTTCGGCCTTTTCTAAGTTCTTTTATCGCATTTTTAACTCCTGCTTCAGTGGCTCCGGCATTTTTTAATAATTGTGCTGTCTTATCATTTCCCGTAAGTATGCCCAGCAATATCAGTTCCATGCTAATATAATCATCGCCAAAATCCTTTAGCATATTTTTTGCCCTGGCAAGGCTCTGATTTGCCTCATTGGAAAGTACTTGCTTTACATCACCCTGTACACGCGGGTAGGTTTGCAATAATTTATCTAATTCAAGCTTAATGGAAGCTGCATTTACTCCGCTTTTTTTCAATAAAAAATCAGCCACACCTGATTCTGTAAGCATGACTCCTTTGAGTAAATGTGGGGTATCTACTATTTGTTGGCCCAGGGATTCTGCAATTCGCTGCCCTTCTAAGATACATTCTTGTGCTTTTACCGTAAATTGATCGTATGTCATTTCTTTATCTTATTTCGTTTCAAAATACGATGAATCAATTTCTTTACCAAAAAGATATTCCGTAAAAAATACGAATAAAAGTCAGGTAGCGACCAAACTATCTGCAATTTAGACATGCATTAATGTAGATAACTGAATATTTGTCAGTCAGACTAAAATCAAGTGCGCTACTTCATCTCGATACTCCAATGGTGTTTTGCCGGTGGTGTTTTTGAATAATCGGTTAAAATGAGAAGAATTATTAAATCCACTCTCAAAACAAATAGCTGCTATAGACATATCTGTTTCGGATATTAATTTGCAGGCATGTGTCACTCTGAATTCATTTACAAACTCCGTAAATGTTTTACCGGTCACGCGCTTAAAATACCTGCAAAATGAAGGGATTTCCATAGTCACCAGTTTGGATATGTCTTCGAGCCTGATGTCATCCTTAAAATGATCTTTTACATAATTATAGATGCGGTCAATCTTATCATTATCCTGCTTTCGGAGCACCAGTGTAGGATTATTTGTATTGAGTAGTTCAAAATCTCCGGATAAAGCCAGTTTCCTAAAAACAGTAATTATACCCATCAACTTCGTAAAAGGATCCGACTCAGACAAAGACTCCAGCAAACCTCCTACTTCCTGTTTCGTTTTATCATGAAAAATAATGCCGGCTGCAGCTTTCCTTAATAATATTTGAATCTCCTTCATTTCCGGAATACTGAAAAATTCTTGGCCTAAAAAGTCTGATTTCATCTGCACTACAATCTCGGACCTGTGTCCCATTAATCTTTCTGTAAAGCCGTAATGTGGAAGATTAGGTCCCAATAGAATGAGGTCACCATTTTTATACTCGGAAATGTGATTCCCAATATGTCGTTTGGCCGATCCTGACTTTACATAAACCAATTCTATTTCCGGATGATAATGCCAGAATGGTTTGAGATTCGGTTCAGGTTCATCAAATTTTCTAAATGTAAAGGACTGGTTAAAACTGGGTTCTATTAACTCAAGTACAGGCGGAACGCCCAGCATGCTTTTCATAAATATTGTGTAATGGGTTATAAAATCACAAAGTTCAATGTATAGGAATTAAGCCAGAATGAATTAACAATAAATTTACTTAAATGTCATGTTGAAAAAACGGATAAATTATTATTTTCAAAAATTAGAGGGTTAATTTTAATCCATATTATGAAAATACATGCGTAGCTATCTTCCATGATGCACGCCCATCTTTGTTACATCATTTGTAACCAAATTATTCTTATTATATGAAAACATTTTTTTCGATTTTATTGATGGCTTTGTTGAGCACAGCTTCAATAGCAAAGCCTGAGTTTGAGCTCAGATCTCAAGGTAAAAGCATTATCATCAATCCATCCGGATGGTCCGCTCCCGAGTACGAGATCATGATCAAAGATGTACAAGGGCAAGTGGTTTTTATCCAGAACTATTTTAGCCCGGTCAAAGGAAACATGGTAAAATTAAATGTGGATCAATTACCTGCCGGTGAATATGAAATAGAACTGGCTGATGACTTTAGAATACAAAAGCAATCTTTTTCTAAAAACACGGAACGCATTTGGATGAAAGATGATATCCAAACTATATTCAAACCAATAATTAAAACAGAGGGAGCAATTATCAAGGTAAATTTTCTGAACCTGGACCATTCTTCCACTATTGAAATCCTCGACCCGGCTAATCGTGTTATTTATTCGTCAGAGATAAACCAAAAGCAGTATTCCAAACAATTTAACCTATCTTCTGTAGCACCAGGAGAATATAGTGTACACATTGTACAAGGTGAGCATTCTTACTGGTCATATGCAAACATTAAGGAATAAGCAGCACACATACCAAAAATAATCATACAAATAGAGTTTCAAGCAGAAGGAGTCGGCAAAGGCCGGCTCCTTTTTATTATTTTTACCATGTATGAAATCAATTTACACCATCTCCTTATTATTGTTAAGCAATACATTTATGACACTTGCGTGGTACGGTCATTTGAAATTTTCCGAATGGAAAGGATTCCAAAAACTTGGATTGGTATCCATAGTCTTTATCAGCTGGGGAATCGCCTTGTTTGAATATTGCCTGATGGTACCTGCCAACCGAATAGGATATACAAAATATGGTGGCCCTTTTTCGTTGGTACAGTTAAAAGTGATACAGGAGGTAATCACGCTGGTTGTTTTCTCACTTTTTACCCTGATTCTTTTCAAATCAGAAACTATGAAATGGAATCATATTCTCGCATTTGGTCTATTGGTTTGTGCAGTGTGGCTTGTATTTAAAAAATAAGCAACCTATTGTAAAATCAATTGTAATGAAACCGGAGAAAAAGTGAAAACAAATACAAACCAAATACTGGATTCATTTGAAATCGGTGAAAAATCAGGTATCAGTTATATTCAGATTGATGAAATTATTCAAAATACTTCCAAGGTAATCATTGGGGACAACACGTTAACCAGTTTTGGAAATTGTTCTTACCTCGGACTTGATCATTTACAATCCGTCAGAGAAAAGATAATCACCGCTATTAAAAAATATGGAGGCCTCTATTCCAGTTCCAGGGCTTTTAGTAGCCTTCGATTTCTTTCACAGACTGAAGAAAAAATAAGCCAGCTCTTTGGCAGAGAATCAATATTATACACCACCACAGGTATTGCCCATCTAAGTGTGATTCCTGCATTAATCAGTAAAAAAGACCTTATTGTATTTGATAGACGAGTACACAAAACGATTCAAAATGCCATATGGATGACTAAAGGGTATGGAATAAATGCTGTGTCTATAAATCACAATGCCAAAGAGGAATTAGAAGAGTTGATTATAAATTATAAATCTAAGTATAACAAAATTTACCTGATGATGGATAGCATATATTCTATGTCAGGAATGGTAGCACCGTTGCAGTATTATTACTCCCTGTTAGAAAAATATGATTCTTTCTATTTATATGCAGATGACGCACACGGTATGAGTTGGACAGGTGACCATGGAATTGGGCTGCTATTGTCTACGATACCATGGCATGAAAAACTGATAATGGCCACTTCATTTTCAAAAGGATTTGGTGCACACGGCAGCGCTGTATTTTTTCCAAATAAAAAAATGAAAAATCAGATAAAGTATATGGGCAGTGGTACTGTGTTTTCCGGTCCGTTACCTCCTCCGTCTTTAGCGTCCATTCAAGCCTGTGCTGACATTCATTTATCCAATGAAATTTTATCTTATCAAAAAAAATTAAGTGAAAACCTGGATTATTTTAATCATCAATGCAAAACTCATACTATTCCATTAATTTCTACCTCGATATCTCCGGTAAATTTTATCGAATTGGGAGCCACTGAGACCACTCTTCAATTAGTATCCAGGCTTTTACTGTCTGGCATGATCGTAAATGCATGTGATTTTCCAGCTGTTTCCAGAAACAAAAGCGGCATAAGAATTACCATTAATGCAATGCATACAAAAGAGGAAATATACCATTTAGTTCAATTGATCTCTCAGCAAAAAAATTGAACCACTTAAGATGTTCATGATAGAAAAATCGGGTAGGATAAACACAGGATATTTTCTTTGTACAATTTCCGCTGATTTAATCATAGCCTGATGGAGGGGTCATGCTTGATTACATGCGCATCATCTCCAATACCTTCAGTGCTACATCCTCGGCATTTGGCTTACAAAAGTAATCCCCGTCGCTACCATAAGGAGGGCGATGCGGTGCCGCCGCGATGCACACCGGAGGCACATCCAGATACTGATACCCTTTTTGATTATCGAGCACTTCTTGCATCATATAGGCAGTGGCCCCACCTGGCATATCTTCATCCAGGAAAAGTACCCTGTTGGTTTTCTTTATGGATTCGACCAAAGAATGATGTATGTCAAATGGCATCAAAGTCTGCACATCTATAAGTTCTATTTCAATTCCATGAGGTTTTATCATCTCCAGAGCCTGCTGCGCAATACGAACACATGAGCCATAAGTAATAATAGTAAGGTCTTTTCCTGTGGTAATGATTTCCGGCACACCTAAAGGCAATGAAAACTCACCCAAATTATCCGGCTGTTTTTCTTTAAGGCGGTATGCATTAAGGCATTCAATAATAATGGCCGGATCATCTGACTGGATCATGGTCTGATAAAAACCAGCAGCCTGAACCATATTCCGAGGTACGATTAAATGAATACCCTTCAGTGAATTCAGCATCATTGCAATGGGTGACCCCGAATGCCAGATACCTTCTAGTCTATGACCCCTGGTTCGAATAATAAGTGGGGCACATTGAATCCCGTTTGATCTGTACCTGAGTGAGGCCACATCGTCTGACAGAGGAGCCAATGCATAAATCAGGTAATCAAGATACTGTATTTCTGCAATGGGCTTTAGTCCTCGTAATGACATTCCGATAGCCTGTCCTACTATGGTCCACTCCCGAATGCCGGCATCGAATATTCGGTGTTCACCATATTTTGACTGCAATCCGGCAAATCCCTGGTTTACATCACCGATCTTTCCTACATCCTGTCCAAAGGCAAGTACCCGTTCGTCTTTGGCAAATAATTTGTCGAAATAGGCATTCATAATTTTATACCCGCTTATGACGGGAGAGGCATCACTGTATGTCGGAGCCACTGGATTGACCTTCAATGCTGAAAATGGAGTCTCTGAGGTTAAATTTGAATGAAAGCGCGCATGGATATTTCTATATTGTCTTTCATTCCAGTTCAATAGTTTTTCTATTCCCATCACGGGTTGGGCTACAGGTAATGCAATCAGGAATTTTCTTACATTTTTTACCAGATCACTGATTACGGGTTCCCTTAATTGTCTGAGGTCGACAATCTGATGTTGAATCAATGGTTCCCATTCGGGATGCAATTCCTGCAAGTCTGCATATACAGAGATCAGCTCTTTTACCTCTGATCTTGCTTCATTAAAACTGGCATCCAAAGCTTCTTCCCTGGCCTGTCGTACAAATTCTTTAGCCTTTTGTTTTAAGGTGTGATCTTCATCATTTGTCAACAGGCCAATATCTGCCAACCACGATGACATCACATGCATGCAGTCATGTTCTTTTTCCCAATCTAGCCTTTCTTTAGATTTATATCTTTCATGTGATCCTGAAGTAGAATGTCCCTGGGGTTGGGTAAGTTCTTGTACGTGAATCAGGATTGGAGTAAAATGTGTACGTGCTATTTGAGTGGCTTTTTCAAATATTCTGCATAGTTCAGGGTAATCCCATCCTTTTACTGTAAATATTTGAATCCCCTCATTTAAATTATCACCAATAAATCCTTCTAAAGCTTTGCTGATGGAGGATTTTACCATTTGATGCTTGACGGGTACAGAAATGCCATAGCCATCATCCCATACGATCATTACCAAGGGAACCTGGATTATGGCAGCAGCATTCATGGTTTCCCAAAACGGGCCTTCCGCAGTACCGCCATCACCAATTGTGCAAAAGGTAATTTCATTTCCATTGTAAGAAAATTCCTTTGCATCCAGGCTTTTATTTTCTCGGTATACTTTCGATGCCTGAGCCAACCCAAGAGCCCGAGTGACTTGCCCGGCAACAGCTGAAACATCCGAAACAACATTATATCGGTCCCTGTGAGCAAGCCAATTTCCATTTTTATCAATTAAGGGAGTTGCGAAATGACAATTCATCTGTCTCCCTCCCGAAAAAGGGTCGTTTTCAGAATCGGAATACATTTGAGCAAAATATTCCTGCACTGTCGATAAACCCAATGCAAACATTATGGTCTGATCGCGGTAATATCCTGACCTGAAATCACCTGGTTTTATATAATGGGACAGCGCAACCTGGGCCACCTCTTTACCATCACCGAATATCCCAAATTTACCTTTTCCACTCAGTACATCTTTTCTTCCTTGTAAACTAACTTCCCTGCTTACAAGTGCAATCCAATAATCACGCAACAATTGTTGTTCCATTGAACTGTATGCACTTTGGCCATTTAGCTCAGCAGGTATGGTAATGGTTTCTAAAATCATCAGATAGGCTTTACAATGACTAAAATCAAGAGTAAAAATACAATTTTATCTTGGTAGGCCATCTTCCGGTGAAAGGAGCGGCTTTATTTTCATTTAACAGGGATTTAACAAGATATATTGAGACTATTTGCTTTTTTTTCGTCAAAAGAGTAACTTTGTATATAATATTAATAAATCCAAAAATGAAAAAATTACTTTTATTAAGCGTAGTATGTTTTTTGGTAAACATTACTTTCGCCCAAAATGCTCAGCCTGCAGCAGCAAAAACAGGTCCTGTAATGCAATTAGCTAGCGAAGTATGTGACTATGGTGAAATCATCCAAAATTCTGATCCTGTAAGAAAAGTAAAATTTACCAACTCAGGTACGGAGCCGTTGATTATCAAAAATGCACAAGGATCTTGCGGTTGCACCGTACCCCTTTGGCCAAAAGAACCTATTATGCCTGGTGAAACCAGTGAAATTGAAATACATTATGCTACCGACCGAATTGGAGCTATAATGAAGACTGTTACGATTACTACTAATGAAGAAGGGGTAAGCCATGTAATTCAAGTAAAAGGAAATGTAAAAGTTAAACCAACGGAAGAAAGTGCTCCGGTAAAACAAGCAACTATGCTTTCACCGGTAAAAAAGCAAGCTACAAGCAACCAATAATAATATATATTTGATTGAAAAATCTGAAAGCCTCTGCTATTGCAGGGGCTTTTTTGTTTTGATACTGAACATTTATAAGCAGGTTTTGTCCTAAAATCATCTTATTTTTGCCGCGCTGATGGAAGAGGTAATACAATTCGAATTTGAATGGTTAGAATTAAGACATAAGGTCAAGGATACATTGAAAATTCAAAAATTGCCGGACCTTAATGCTGTATTGCTTTTTATCGGTGTGCAGGAAATGGGTAAATTAAAATCCATCAAGACAAAAAAGGAGGAAAAGCAGGATCTTATGCATATTGGGATTTGTACTCTGTTGGAATACGATGGCTACTATCAATGGGATGGTTTGGATACGGATGGATGGCCACATTTTAAAAAATTAAAAAATTTCGAAATCAAAGGTGTTGAGGAACAAGAAAGATATCTTAAAACAAAGGCAATCGTCTATTTTAACCAAATACATCTCTAGCGCTAAAAAGATAAAACCATGAAATATTTTTATTCACTGGCTGTTCTGATATTATTTTATTCATGCTCTAACAATGATGGTGTGCAGAAGGCCATAATCGAAACTGATTTAGGAAAAATAGAAATCATGCTCTATAATGAAACACCACTACACAAGGAAAACTTCATCAAACTGGTAAAAGAAAAATATTATGACGGATTACTTTTCCACAGGGTTATCCCAGGCTTTGTAATACAAGGTGGGGATCCTGAGTCCAGGGGAGCAGCTGCCGATAAATTTTTGGGTTCAGGTGGCCCGGGATATGAACTCAATGCAGAAATTGGCGCTCCACATTTCAAAGGCACACTTGCAGCAGCCAGAAATAACAATCCTGAAAAAAAATCATCTGGTTCCCAATTTTACATAGTGGTAGGGTCTCCGGTCAGTGATTTGGAATTAACCCAATGGGAAAGCAGAAAAGGTATCAAATACAATCCTGCTCAAAAAGAAAAATATATAAAACAAGGAGGTTTGCCTTCATTGGATGCAGAATATACTGTTTTCGGGGAAGTCATTAATGGCATGGATATTGTAGAAAAAATTGCTTCTGCTGCTACCAATCCGGCTAACAGACCTTTACAAGATGTGAGTATGAAAATAAATCTCAAATAATCGATTTCTTTATTTAAGTTTTAATACCTAATGATGAAAACGTTTATAAATATATTCAACACTTTATTATTCATTTCAATATTCAATATGAGTCAGGCACAAGAAAAGACATTTATCCAAGTTGAAACCCCCATGGGCACAATGAAAGGTTTTCTGCATAATGAAACACCGCAGCATAGAGACAACTTCATTAAACTCATAAATGAAAATTTTTATGATAGTTTATTATTCCACAGGGTAATTCCGGGATTTATGATTCAAGGCGGTGATCCCGACAGTAGAAATGCAAAACCGGGTGCAGCATTGGGAATGGGAGGTCCAAAATACCAGGTGCCGGCTGAATTCGTTGACTCCCTCGCCCATGTAAAAGGAGCCCTTGCAGCTGCACGAAATAATAATCCAGAGAAAAAATCATCAGGCTCACAATTTTATATTGTCGCCGGTCGGCCAGTAAATAATAACGAATTAGCTATGCAGGAATTCAAACACAATTTTAAATATCCTGAATCAGTGAAAGCAGAATACTTAAATTCAGGTGGTGTACCTTTTTTAGATCACGATTATACCGTATTCGGTCAGATCACTGATGGGTTGGACATCATAGATAAAATAGCTGCTGCCATGGCCGATGGAAGGAACCGGCCATTGGATAATGTTTGGATGAAAATATCAATTATAAAATAGAATCATAATGGCTGCAAATAAAACAAAAAAAATATTAGGCATTGATATTGGGGGCACCGGTATTAAAGCAGGCTTAGTAAATCCAACCTCCGGTGCATTAATAGGAGAAGTCATCAAGATTAAAACACCCAGCCCTTCTACTCCTCAAAATATTCTGAAAGCAGTACAGGAGGTAATTACGTTGTTCCAATACAAAGGACCTGTAGGTGTGGGTTTCCCGGCTATTGTACATAATTCTGTGATTCAAAGTGCCGCTAATATTGATAAAAAGTGGGTTGGCGTAAATGCTAAAAAACTTTTTGATAAAATAAAGGGATGTACTTTTTATATAGCCAATGACGCAGATATGGCAGGAATGGCCGAAATGTATTTTGGATCGGGTAAAGGGAAAAAAGGAACCATAATTTTAATTACAATAGGCACTGGGCTTGGATCAGCACTATTCAGAAATGGCACCTTAATTCCCAATACTGAATTTGGCCATTTAAATTATAAAAAAGTTGATTTTGAATATTATGCTTCCAATACGGCCAGAGAAAAGAAACACATGAGTTGGGTTGCCTGGGGAAAGGAATTCAATGCCTTTTTAAAACACCTTCAATTTATCTTTTCACCGGATCTGATATACCTCGGTGGCGGACTGAGCAAAAGGTACGATGATTATAAAAAGCAAATAAATGTCAAATGCAAAGTCACTCCCGCTCGACTTCAAAATCATGCCGGAATAATAGGGGCTGCGGCGTTTGCACAATCCATAAAAGAATAAATTTCACTAATTAATTCACAACCATTTAAATAAAACCTTTCATTTAAATCATCCATATGAAAAATTACTATATACTGATTTGCATTGTATTTTCTGCCCTTTTTCTGTTTAGTTGTAAAAACGAACCTAAAGCCAGTGCAACCGAGACCAAAACAAGTTCAAATCCACCTGTTGCAGGTGATGTTTCTAAATTTGATGCGTTGGATCATGATTTTACCATTACCCCGGGAGGAAGTAAATTGTTTTTAAAAGGATTCTTTAATAAAGCTCTGATCAATAGTGCCATTACAGTGGATAATGGAAAACTGCATATCAAAGATGGATTAATTACTACAGGAGAATTTAATTTAAATATGGGGTCCATAGTAATGGTCGCCAGCCGCGATGAGGAAATGGATAAATTATTGGCCAGCGATAAAAATTTTGATGCTTCGAAATACCCGGTAGGTTCCTTGAAAATTACAGAATGCATCAAAGCAGTAAATGATCAGCAGGCTACGCATATTTTAAAAGGAAATCTTATAATCAAAGAAAAATCAGTTCCATTTAATGTGCGGGCCAGAATCGATTATAGTCCCAAATCCATTGCCATCAATTCGGATCAGATAATAATTAAAGCATCCGAAATCGGGATAAAAATGGCTGATCCCTCTCAGGAAAATTTATATTTTTCACTTACCATAAACGGCAATATTCCTTAATCGTTGGTTGCCTTAGTTTAACTGTAAGCAAAGACATAGCCATTTACCAAAGCCCGCATTACAACGGGCTTTTTTTATTTCCGTAACTTTATAAAACAAAAATCCTCAGGATTATGAAAACTTTAGGTCTTAAAAAAATAAATCCAGCTTATTACACCGGAATGGAATCCGGAGGGCATTCTGTGGAATTAATCTCATCTTACTCTCCTATCGACGGAGAATTATTGGGTAAAGTGAGAGTGACCAGTAATAAAGAATATAATTTAGTGCTTTCTAAAGCATTGCTTGCTCAGAAATGGTGGCAAAATGTACCAGCACCTAAAAGGGGTGAATTGGTGCGATTGATGGGAAATGCTTTTCGGGAACACAAACAGGAATTAGGGAAATTAGTATCTACCGAAATGGGAAAGAGCCTGCAGGAAGGAATGGGTGAAGTACAAGAGATTATTGATATATGTGATTATGCAGTCGGATTGTCAAGACAATTGTATGGCCTTACTATGCCAAGTGAAAGGCCTGGACATAAATTACAAGAATTATGGCACCCTCTCGGAGTAATCGGGGTAATCTCGGCATTTAATTTTCCAGTGGCAGTTTGGAGCTGGAATGCCATGATAGCACTGGTATGTGGCAATACTGTAGTGTGGAAGCCTTCTGAAAAAACTCCTTTGTGTGCGGTGGCAATAATGAATATCCTGAAGAATGTACTCAAATCACAAAATATCCAGGAAGGCCTCCTGAATGTTATTCAGGGAGATTATCATATAGGAGAATGGATGACTGCAGATTACAGAATACCGTTGATTAGTGCTACCGGCAGCACCAAAATGGGTAAAATAGTAGCCCAGACTGTTGCATCAAGATTAGGAAAATGCATCCTTGAATTAGGAGGAAATAATGCCATCATCATCACTCCAAGTGCTGACTTGAAAATAGTGGTGACCGGGGCCGTCTTTGGAGCTATTGGTACTGCAGGACAAAGATGTACTTCAACCCGCAGACTCATTATACATGACAGCATTTACTCCAAGGTAGTGAACGCCTTGAAAAAATCATATGCGCAAATCAAAATTGGCAATCCCCTCGATTTGGTAAATCATATGGGCCCCTTGATTGATGCCGAAGCTGTGAAGAAATACCTTGATACCATCGAAACGATCAAAAAACAAGGAGGCAAAATAATAACTCCCTATGGCAAATTGGAAGGTAAAGGATTTGAAAACGGGCATTACGTATCCCCTTGCATTGCTGAAGTATCTCAGAATATGCAAATCGTACAACATGAAACCTTTGCACCGATATTATATGTAATGAGATATACTGACCTCGGGGAAGCCATCGCAATACAAAATGCAGTACCACAGGGACTGTCATCAGCCATCATGTCCAATGATTTTAAAGAAATAGAATATTTTACTTCTGCCAATGGATCCGACTGTGGCATTGCCAATGTAAACATCGGTACCAGTGGGGCAGAAATCGGCGGTGCTTTTGGTGGTGAAAAAGAGACAGGAGGGGGTCGTGAAAGCGGTTCAGATAGTTGGAAAGCATATATGCGCCGCCAAACAGTAACTATAAATTATTCAAAGGAATTGCCTCTTGCCCAGGGTATAAAGTTTGATATCAATTAGGAATAAATAAAAGCTAACGCTATTTAGACTGCTGGGTGTGCGTACAACATGTGGAGATCAGAAATGTGCCATTGAGAAAAATTCAGAATACAGAACATGGAAATTGCGAAATCAAAATTGCACATCCTGTAGTCAGAAATCATCAATATTCCCAAAGATCGTGCTCGAAATTGAATAATTTATTTTTGATTTTATCACTTTCTCTCAGCCTGGCTATTCCGTCAGCAGGAAAGAAATCTTTTAATCTCAGATCTTGTACATTGGTTTCTTTGAATATGTAACTTGAAAATCTGCGCATTTCGAATACATCATCCCAGCTGAGTGGAGCAGCGTCGTTAAAGTCATTATATGCTTGTTCTTTGGCCAGTATTTCTCTGATTTGAGGATAATACAACCAGTACATCGGTTGCTCTTCTGCTTTACCGGCAATTATTCTCTCTCTCACCGGGGCAATGCCCAGGATTCTGACCTTTAGTCTGGAAGCCTCTCGGTCAAAATACCAAATTTCTTTAATCCTGAAAAATTTAATGCTCTCTGCACTGATTTCATTTCTGACGGGTTTATATGTAGTTTCATAGGTTTCAGGATCTACTACTGCTACTGTATCAAAGCTCACCATCATGCTCTCCACATCAATAGGAGGGAGTATTTTTTTAAAATCTTCATCTGCAAAAGCTGCGATCAAACCTTGTGTTGCAGCATCATTTAAAATCTTAAATAATGGATTTTTAGGATAAACAAATTGAAGATTTATTTTTTCGCGCACATCGATCACCTGCCAGATTCTTTTCTGCCAAGGGATATCAGCTTCCCTTAAAACTTCGTATGGCAAAACCCTCTGATCCTTGATAGTACTTCTCTGTACTATATCGTCCATGAATATGGAACTATCGCCAGGCTCACTTGCCTCGGTCAAAATATTTTCAGGTCTCTGTGCTGTAAGGGATACCACACAAGCTGAAACAAAAATTAATAATGAAAAATATTTTTTCATGGCTTTGTCTTTTTATTGAATCTGAACTACGACATCTGCTAATTTTCGATTTACCTCGTCTCCGGGGCATTTACATCTGATATTACTGAACATGTAAAAATTTCCAGGCTTTGCCAAAGAAATAATCCTTGCGGCCTCTCCTGAAAGTCTTGCTCCCTGGTTTGATGATTCCATTAAATCCTCACCTTTAGATTGCCTGGTTACAAAGAAACCAGCGATATCACATTTTGCGTCAAAATCAAAGTTCTCCAATAAAGCCTGTATACCAGCCTGGGCTTTAAATTCACCATTACCCATTTTATTAGCTCCGGATCCAAACCTTGGTGTAGGATCAGGAATGGCTTTGATTCTAAATACTTTTTTAGCTGCCTGAGCACCGTTTGCACTAACAATAATATTGGCAGTGGTACCTGGTTTGGCATTATTAGCAAGTGATAGAGAATACGTTCCGTCATTTGCTCTGGATATGGTACCGGGACCATCAAATGAAACGCTTAGCTGATTGGAAGAAATGCCTGCCGCAGAAACCTCAATTGGATTTACAACTCCTTTATAGAGAACATTCATTTTAGCTGCCGAAATAGTGGTAGACCTTTCACCTACCTCATATTCAAATTCGCTTTCTACAGTGGTAGTCTGATTGGTAACGGGATTTACCACTGAAAATCGTGCTGTATATTTTTTCGTACCTACTCCGGATGGGACTACGGAATATTTAGCCACTCCATCGGCTACCGGAATATTAGCACCATTTACAGAGGCAGTCATATTAGTACCCACATTGGACGACGATGCAGACAAATAGAGGTCTGCTTCATATTTTTCTCCATTAATGATATAGGATTTTTTTGGTGCGGAGACTACCTGATATTTATCAAATTTTATTTCCTCTCCACCTACTTTTCCCATGAGATAGTTTAAGACCGCTGCTTCTGTACTTTTGGCATCATTTTGCAATTTATTTAAAATCGGCAAGGTAGCTCCGAGCGGCATATGATTAAAATTAAAATGTGCCCAGTTTTTCTTTGAAGTAGATCGCCATGCAGAATCCACAGTCATTGAAACTTTATTCATAAATTCTGCTCTATCAGCAGGTTCGATAAACTCAAGGAATTTATCCCTGGTTTCAAGTATCTTTTTTTCAAGTTCACCACCCTTCCCATTATTTGCTGCCGGATCCTTTCCCACCATTAATCTGGTGGCAATATCTTTATTTTTCTCACCCTTTAATGCTGTAATGCCTGTTCTTGGATCTGTTTTATACCCACCTGTTGCATTTACCATACTATCAATAATACCCTGAACATAATCATTAAACTCCTTGCTCAGTGCTCTGGCAGGATTAGCTCTGTCTGCAAATTTTCTAAGGTTGACTTCATCCTTTTTTGCCAACCTATCCACTTCGCCTGGTATCTTACTATTAGACTCATCCAAAGTAGAATTACTTTTTTTCAGTCCTTTATCCACCACTCTGAATGCATTGAATATTTCCGCTGATACATTGAGTGCCAGCAGCGCTGTGAGCACCAGATACATCAGGTTAATCATCAATTGCCGCGGCTGCTTAGGAATAGACATAATTTATATGATTCAATTATAAAATTAAATGACGGTCTTAAATTTTTACTTTGATCCCATTGCAGAAAGCATATTTCCATATACTTTGTTCATAGAACCCAGGTTTTGAGCCAGTGCATGCAATTCATGCTGGGTCTTTTTAGCATCATCAGAAGCGGCTTGCATGGCCTGAAAAGTTTCATTCATTTTGGCATAGGATCCATTCATGGAAGCAAGGCTTTTAGATAAAATGCCCAGTTCAGATTGAGTCTTTTTAGCATCTTCACTGGCAGCCTGCATAGCCTGAAACGTTTCGTTCATTTTAGAATAGGCATTATTCATGCTGGATAAGCTTTTCGAAAGGGTACTTAATTCTACTTGCGTCTTCTTGGCATCTTCTACCGAACTTTGTAAGGCAAGAAAAGCTTCATTCATCTTGCCGTAAAAATCATTCATAGATTTGAGCTGATCTTTGGTCTTTGAAAAATCCACTTCCTGCAATGCTTTTAACGATGACATACTTTTGCTCATACCCTGAAGTTCTGATAGCATACCTCCTAATTTATCTTCGACCACTTCGGCATTTAATGCCCTGCTTGGCTTTTTAGCGCTGCTGTCTATAGCACCTACCCCTGGTAAAATAGCTGGTACATCGGCATGGTAATCTTCTATACCAGGATATAATTTTTCCCAATAATAATCCTTGTCAGGAGGTAATAATCCGAGCATAAGGAAGAGAATGGCTTCAGTAATAAGTCCCACCATTAAAAATTCGCTAGCAAAAGGCAAGCTTTCAATTTTTAATAATGCGCCTATCATCACCAGAGCAGCACCCACACCAATGATCAGGTTTTTAAAGTATTTAAAAGACGAGGTTTTGTACCAGGTTGCCATAAGACAATTAATGTTTTTAGATTATGTTAATGTAATGTATAATTCTATTGGTTTGGAAGATCCGTCGAAACATTCTTACTTGAAATCGTTGATGGACCTACCCAGGAAAGAGAGCACGTTTCTGAATCCTACATATGATTTTGTAGTATCCTGATATTCGTATGTCCTGGTTCCATTTTGTAAATAATAGGAAATATCTTTCCATGATCCACCCCTTATTACTTTTCTTTTGTAGACTGGTGGGTCATTGGGCTTAGCATTATAAGTAATATCGGGATTCATGTCGTGTGTGAAATTATTGGCATTATCAAAATAAGCGGTCACAGTCCATTCTGCCACATTCCCTGCCATATTATATAAGCCATACTCATTAGGAAAATAAGAATGTACTTCTACCGTATATTGTCCACCATCCTCCGGATAATTGCCTCGGCCAGGTTTGAAATTTGCCAATAAACAACCTTTTGCGTTGCGGATATAATACCCTCCCCATGGATAAGGTGCCAATTCTTTTTTACCTCTGGCAGCGTATTCCCATTCATATTCGGTTGGTAGCCTGAATCCTTCTGAGTTTACTTCATCTGGTCTGTGCTGATTCCAAAGTTGTGTGCGCCAATTACTGAAAGCTTTGGCCATCGTCCAGTTAACACCTACCACTGGATAATCATCATAGGCTGGATGCCAGAAATAATTTTTAGCTATAGGATCATTATAAGAATAGGCAAAATCACGAATCCAGGTTAACGTATCGGGATACACTTCGGAAGATTCTTTTTTAATAAAATTTCGTCTGGCTGTACCTCTTTTTGCTTTAGCTGCTTCATTGATATCAAACCAGGAATAGTTATACACCAATTTGCGGACATCCAGCTCATCACTACCTAATCTATCTTCTCCCTGATAAAACATTTCTGAGAGTTCTTCAGCCGTCCAATCTAATTCGATTTCCCAATCGATAGAGGTAGACCCGTCATCATTTTCAATTACATCACCCATCAGCGTATGGGCTATTGAATCTTTTACATACTCTACGAACTCGCGATATTCATTATTCGTAATTTCAGTATCATCCATATAAAAACCAGAAATAGATATCGATTTTGGTTTTTGAACGTACGAACTAAAAATGTCCTGGTCACTTTGACCTACGTGTAATGTGCCTGAAGGAATGTAAACCATGCCGTAAGGATTGATTCCTTTCCATTTAGGCCTATCTTTTACACCGGACAGGTAACCAGATTGTTTATTTCCACCACATGAAGAAATAATTAAGACTATCAGAGTAAAAACACTCCACTGAATGGCTCTTCTTTTCATTTTAGATAATTCAAATTTTCGGGTTCTACAAAAATGAGGCATAAAGATACTTCGTTGTCAGATAATTCATTGTAAAAAATTTTCATTTTGCATTTTGGATTTTCCATACTGAGGAAGTGAAATTGTACCCATTGTAAACGTTATTAGAACGCACAAAGTACATAAATCATGCCTAGGAAATTTAAACTTTAGTTAAATCTTATATTTTAATACCTGGGGTTAAAGATAATCGGCTCTCTTTCAACAGCTCCGATGGCTTTATGCAAATTATAATTAAGCATAAATTCATGGGTACCTTGCTGAGCCGATTTGATACCGGACAAAGTAATGTCAAATCCATAGAATACCTTCATGTTGGCATTGATTTTCAAGCCAGTAAGTATACTGATTGCGTCAAAGGTCCTGGAAGAATAGCCTCTGAAACCCAATCCACCAAAAATCTTCCCATTTATCTCAGCCAGGGCTGAAATATCGAGTTGGAATCTGGATAAATTACTCTTTATCAACAAACTGGGTGTAAGGGCAAGTGATTCTAACAAATCAATTCTATATTCTGAATAAAAGTTTAATCGGGGTTTTAGCCCGTATTCCGCGGTACTCCTGTTAAACTTAAGTCTGGGACTGTGAAAATTTTCCAGAGATAGACCTACCTCAAGCCTATCCTGGGCGAAGTAAAGACCAGCTGAAAGTTGCGGTGTGATCCCACTAAGCACATTTTCAAATATGGATGGATCATTATGCTGGAATATTGTGCCTTCGTATTTTCCCTGGGGTGTCCTTAATAACGTGCCGTCCAATGATTTCTGGATAAAACCTATCCCCACCCCACCTGAAAACAATCCAATCCGGGATTGAAAAACATAATTATAAGAAACCAGACCACGAATGGTCTTTTCTGCACCAAAATTTTCTTGTTCTATTTTAATCCCCCCTGCTCCATTGAGATAATATAAGGGCATCTGAGCTTGTATGATTTTAGTATTGGGTGCTCCCGGAAGCTCCTGCCATTGTGAACGAACAGCCCCGGTGACACTCAGAGATGACTCAAGCCCGGCATAGGCCAAGTTTAATGCATATTTCTGTCCCATATACAGGGTATACTGGCTACTTTCCTGCCCATACATAATAATATATGCAGAACTGATAACCAGGATTAGTATATGTTTCAAATCAAGCATATGTACTGTAATGCTTGTCTAAAAGTACTTGAATTTTTTGAAATGAATCAACAGGCATTTCACAGGTAAACTGATGGCATAGTGAAAACCCGGTTTCGTGCAGGTCTGATCTATTGAGTATCAAATGAGGGATATATCTATCTGCGAATAAAGAAGGTTTAATTTTCAGGTCTGTTTTAATTTCAATCCAACCCTGTTTTTGGCAAAGCAATAAACTTGCCCAGTGACTCAGTGACTCAGTATATTTTATAATAGACCCTTCCAGGTCAGAAATAATGAGTTCACCTATTCTTTCCATTTCAATATTGGATGTAAGTCGACCCAGTTTCACCAGATTTTCCGCCATCACACCAGCCGAAGAGGGCATAGTATTATCATAGAGATCGTCCGGTACTGCGATAAGATCACTCGGGGATACAGAATACTTAAAACTGTTATTGGAAGTATTAAAATAGTGACTGAGCACGTATTCGGTAAGTTGCTTAGCTTGTTCCAGGTAGTAGCTTTCGAAATTAAATTGATGTACAGCCATACAGGCTTTTATAGTATAGGCAATATCATCGAGCATGGCCGGAATGGAGCTTCCAATTTGGTGCAGATACGTTCCTTCATTAAAACAGGTGTTTAAGATAAAATCCAAATTTTGTTTAGCCAGGGTAAAATACTCTTCTTCATTGAAAGCGGCATATGCATCCAGCCATCCCAGGATCAACAGCCCATTCCATGCAACTATAATTTTGGTATCTATCAAAGGGTGAGTCCTCGTGGCTCTGTACGCATTGAGCTTTTGAATCAGGTAATTGTATTTATCAGTAAAAATAATAGATTCATCCTTTAGATTTGGGTTGATCCACAATATATTTTTTGATTCTTCGCTATGGTGAAATGGATCTTCCCAATTACCTTCATCGTAGATATCGAAAACCTGGATCATCAAATCATATTCATCTAAGGTGAGAATTGCTTTTAATTCTGCAGTGGTCCAGGTATAATATTTTCCTTCTATTCCTTCACTATCCGCATCTATTGCACTAAAATAACCTCCATCGGCAGATTTAAGACTGTTTTTCAACCATGAGGTAGTTTCAAAAACCACTTTACGAAATAATGGGTTGGGGTTGATTTTGTATGCAATGCTGTATGTAGAAATAAATTGGGCATTATCGTAAAGCATTTTTTCAAAATGTGGGATATTCCATTCTTTATCGGTGGCATACCTCGCAAAGCCTCCTGCAACATGATCGTAAATACCGGCATTTGCGATTTTGGTCAACGAAAAAAGAGCGTGAGTAAGAGCATCTTTATTTCCACCAAAAAAATGAAGATCAAACAATAATTTAATCGACATAGTGCCTGGAAATTTGGGGGCACCACCGAATCCTCCATGGCTGTGATCAAAACGTTTTGAAAGGTTAGAAAATAAAATACCAATAGTAGTATGGGGGTCTTTGTGAGCCCCTTCCATTTTAGCCACCTGACGCAAAGTGGAAGCAGCATTTTTTATGTAATCCACCATCCGATCTGCCTGAGCTTCAATATCTGATCGCCGCTCTCTATAAATCCTGGTGATAAATTGCAAAATCTGAGACCAGGAAGGGCGCTGGTGCTGAGGGACAGGAGGGAAATAGGTGCCTCCATAAAAAGGCCTTAAATCCGGCAAAAGAAAACAGTTTAAGGGCCACCCTCCACTTCCTGATAATGATATCACGGCATCCATATAAATTTTATCCAGATCAGGCCGCTCTTCCCTATCCAATTTGATGCATATAAAATGTGCATTCATATAAGCTGACACTTCTGAGTCGCTGAATGATTCGTGTTCCATTACATGACACCAATGGCAACTGCTATATCCAATGCTTACCAGTATTGGCTTATCTTCAGATTGGGCTCTTTCTATTGCTTCCTGCCCCCAAGGATACCAATCTACGGGATTGTCTTTATGTTGAAGTAAATAGGGACTTTTTTCAAATTGTAATCTATTCACGTGCGGCTGGTCATTTGAATTACAAATGAACGAATTAAAATGAAATAATCCGGGATTAATATAATTTAGATACGATACGGCAGCATCACATTTCCAGCTTGCACGTATCAAAAGCCAAAAAAACATTTTCTGGTAAGCCGATACTTACCTCCTTATGAAGCCCCATATGATGACTGATATGTATAATATATGCCCTGCGAGGATTGATTTTTTGGATAACATTCAATGTTTGAGCCAATGTAAAATGCGAGTGATGAGGAGTGTGATGTAAGGCATTAATGATTAATGTATCCTTATTTCTGATTTCATCCAGAGTGGTTTCCGGTATTCCATTGGCATCTGTGATATAAACCAATTTTTCATTAAAACAGTAACCCATTATGTTGAGATTTCCGTGGGATATGGGCACAGGTTTTACTTGTATGTTATCAAAATGTATTACTTCAAATTCATTTACCGGATTTAAATGAAATTCCGGCGTACCCGGATATTTTTGTTCCCCGAATGCATAGTTGTATTTCAATTTAATTTGCTCCAATACCTTGGGTTGAGCATACAGATGGATACCATTGTAGTTAAAACCGATAGGCCTAAGGTCATCCAAACCTCCGGTATGATCATAATGTTCGTGGGTGATAAGCACTCCATCTACACGAGAGATCCCCGCCCTTAATAATTGCAATCTGATGTCCGGCCCTGAATCTATAAGTAACGTGGTCCCTCCTTCAGTGATTACGGCTGCACACCTATTTCTTTTATCATTGCTGTCGGATGAAGTACAAACCGAACAAGTACATCCGATCACAGGAATGCCCTGAGAAGTCCCAGTACCTAAAAACTCAATGTTCACACCAGTTCTTCTTTTTCAGACTCCTGAAGAATACTCTCGTACAGGTTACGAGTTGCTTCAGAGAGCATTTCGGGTACAATACTAAGTCTGGGTATTATATCCAGGAATGCAATTATGCGTCCTTCTATCTCAAAAAAGCGATTGATAATGACAAGCTGTCTGCTTTCAAGTACGCAGGCCCCTGAGTGGAAATTTCCTTTTTCGTACCGAATGGTGTACCCGGCTTCTTCAAGCATTTGTTCAATTTTCTCAAGTGTATTTTTAGTATATCTTATTTTAGAGGCCATGAAGTGATATTTTTTGCAAAAAAAGCAGCCGGTGCCCGCTTTCTTTTGTTGCAGTAGTTTCGTTATAAATAGATAGTTTTCTTTAACATTTGATCCCTTTGAAACGTTTTTCAATGAAATCAGTACAAAAATCAGAAATTAGCAGCTCTAAGCGAAATATTTCTATATAATTTTTTTTAATATGTTTTTTCGTAGTCTTATTGTCTTTGTTTTCAGCATGATATGCCTATCAGGTTGGGGCCAAGCCGATTTAAGATTTGGTACAGGAGTGTTTTTTGGATATAATTTATCTCAAATAGATGGCGATGACATGCAAGGCTACGACCTTCCTGGGATGAATTTCGGAATCAGGGGGATCACCTACCTTTTACCAAAACTGGAATTTCACACGGAACTCAGCTTTTCTCAACAAGGTAGTCAATCAAAAAATTTTAGTGGAAACATCAAGGCGGGTCGACAGTTAAAACTGGATTATGGGGGGATTAGTGGCATTATAGCAATTAATGATTGGTTTCATCCGGTAAAGGAATATTATAGATTTCAATTGACGGGTGGCGTATCATTAAAAAGAGTGATTAAAACCAGTATAAAAGATGAATCAAGAAATAATGTACGATCGACTAATTTCAATGAAATATTCCCTTATATGGAATCTACCGACTTTGCGATGATACTGGGAGCTAATTTTAAGCTAATAAAAAATTTGGGATTATCATTCCGATACAACCGATCTCTCAATAAAATATTAGATGCAGATAAAGTGCAGATGTATTTTGAGAAAAAACAATTGTATTCCATGAAAGGGTATTTCCTTTCGGCAAATGTTTTTTACCACTTTTAATTTAAAGACTCGCTTTCTGTAGATTTGGGTTGAATGGTTTCCAATTTTTTAAACAATGCATCTACCCGGTACATCTCATCCAATGTATCGTCTATAAAGTATTCAAACAAAGGCATCCTTCTGAGATGCTTTTTCAGTCTTGAATACATAGCTTGTTTTAACCTGTGATCGTGTTCCCGAATGAGTAAAATTACAGCCTCTTTTTCCTCGGTATTGTATATACTTAGATAAATACGGGCCAGTTGCAAATCGGACGACACTTTTACCGATCCAACTGTGACCAACGGTTGTTTGCCATAAATATATAATCCCTCTTGCTGTAACACAAAAGAAAAATTTCTTAAAATAAGTTCTGCTACCTGCTGCTGCCTTTTAGATTCCATGAAATTTAATCCCTTTAATTGAATGGCACAAAGATACGAGAAATAAAATCTGACCAAAGGAATACTAGATTTCACAGGGGATACCCGTCCTTTTCTTATTTTTGCGCCTCATACCAATACAACAGATGACTTCAAAAGAGATTAGGCAGCATTTTCTTGATTTTTTTAAATCAAAACAACACTTCATCGAAAGTTCAGCACCCATAGTGATTAAAAATGACCCTACATTATTATTTACTAATGCAGGAATGAACCAATTTAAGGATCTCTTTTTAGGCAATAAACCGGTGGTATATCCCAGAATCGCGGATACTCAAAAATGCCTGCGAGTATCGGGTAAACATAACGACCTGGAAGAGGTGGGACTGGATGGCTATCATCATACCATGTTTGAAATGTTAGGCAACTGGTCTTTTGGCGATTATTTTAAGAAAGATGCAATAGATTGGGCATGGGAATTGCTGACCAAAGTATATGGGATCGATCCGGATAGAATGTATGCCAGTATTTTTACTGGTGATGAAAAAGAAAAGTTGGCTCGTGACCTGGAGGCAGCTGATTTATGGAAACAACATTTACCTGAAGAAAGAATCATACTAGGATCTAAAAAAGACAATTTCTGGGAAATGGGAGATACTGGTCCATGTGGTCCCTGCTCTGAAATCCACGTAGATATCCGGTCCGAAGAAGATAGAAAAAAAATCCCGGGAAAGGACCTGGTAAACCAAGGGCATCCGCTGGTGATTGAGATATGGAATCTGGTGTTCATACAGTTTAACAGGAAAATGGATGGAACACTGGAAGAATTACCTGCTAAGCATGTAGACACCGGTATGGGTTTTGAACGCTTATGTATGGTATTGCAGGGAAAGACTGCTTCTTATGATACAGATGTATTCAGCTCGCTGATAGCCTTTACTGAAAAACATAGTGGTATAAAATACACCAATCAATACAGTATTGAAGCTAAGTCTGATATGGCCATGAGGGTTTTGGCAGATCATATCAGAGCTGTTTCATTTACCATTGCAGATGGAGAACTGCCAAGCAATTCCGGAGCAGGGTATGTAATCCGCAGAATATTGCGCAGAGCCGTGAGGTATTATTATACTTTCCTCAATATAAAACAACCTTTCTTTTATAAACTCGTGGGAGTACTTGCCAGCTATTTTGAAGGTGTATTTCCGGAGTTGACACTTCAAAAGGAGTTTGTAGCCAAAGTAATAGAAGAGGAAGAAAAGGCATTCCTGCGCACATTAGATGCCGGGCTGAAAAGATTGGAAGTGCTTACCAACACTGGAGAAAAAATCAGTGGTGCTGCAGCTTTCGAGCTTTTTGACACGTATGGTTTTCCATTTGATTTGACCCGACTAATTTGTAGTGAAAGAAATACGGAAGTAGATGAAAATGGATTTCAAACCGAATTAGAAAAACAAAAAGCACGGTCCAGAGCAGCGGCTGTAACAGAAACCGGGGATTGGATAGTCTTGCAAGAAGGCCAGACCAGATTTGTAGGGTATGATCAACATGAAGTTGCTGGGGTAAAAATACTTAAATACAGAAGCGTTAAGTCAAAAGATAAAACCGAACATCAATTGATATTGGACACTACCCCATTCTATGCAGAAGGTGGAGGACAAGTGGGCGACACAGGAAAACTGGAAACTCCAAATGAGACTATTCGTATTACCAATACAAAAAAAGAAATAGACCAGGTTTTACATTACGTAGATGCCTTGCCTACGGTACCGGAAGCTTCGTTTTATGCAGTGATAGATAGTGACAGGAGAAGATTAATAGAAAACAATCATAGTGCCACGCATCTATTACATGCTGCACTCAGAAAAGTGTTGGGTGACCATGTACATCAAAAAGGGTCTTTAGTAAATGACCAATACCTTCGATTTGATTTTTCGCATTTTCAAAAAGTCACGGATGCAGAAATAGAAAGAATAGAACAGCTGGTGAATGAAAAGATAAGACAAAATATAGCCCTGGATGAAAAAAGGAGTATTCCAATAGCGGAAGCTCAGCAAGCCGGGGCAACCATGTTATTTGGTGAAAAATACGGGGAAAAAGTAAGGATGATAACGTTTGACCCATCGTATTCCCGTGAATTATGCGGAGGGTGTCATGTAAAAAATACTGGAAAAATCGGATTAATTAAAATATCCAGCGAAGGGGCGGTCGCTGCTGGCGTGCGTCGCATCGAAGCTATTACTGCTGATGCCGTAGAAAAATATATAGCATCACAGGAAAAACTACTTGCTGACATCAAATTGTCCTTAAAGAATCCAAAAGATTTATTGATGGCTGTAAACCAATTAATAGATGAAAATAAATCTTTAAAATCGCAGCTAAATACTTACCAGGAAAAAGAAATCGCGGATTTGCGAGTAAGCCTTAAATCGAGGATCAAACTGCAAAACGGCATCCATTATTTAACGGCTAATTTAGGCCATATGGAAGAAAAAGATGCCAAGACATTATCTTTCCAATTGGAAAAAGAAATAGGCAATGCATATATCCTTTTTGGATTTGAACAAAATGGCAAACCAATGTTGATGCTTCAACTTTCCCCTTCGCTGGTAGAGCAGGGTATGAATGCAGTGCAAATCATAAAAGGGCTTGCCAAGCATATCCAAGGAGGAGGGGGCGGCCAACCCTTTTTTGCTACTGCCGGTGGCAAAATGATGGAAGGCCTGGATAAAGCCATTGCCGAAGCATCGCAGGCAGATTGAGTCGACCTTTGGTTTACTTTCGCTTACTTTTAAAAAATCGTTGCAGCAATACTTTTGCATCTTCTTCCATAAGACCATATTCCAATTTAGTTTTTGGATGTAGTATATCCTTACCGTATTTCATAAATCCATATTTATCATCGGCAGCCCCATATACAATTTTTCCTATTTGTGCCCATCGTAAAGCACCCGCACACATCACGCATGGTTCGAGTGTTACAAACAGTGTACACTCATCCAAATATTTTGCCCCCAAAAACTCACAGGCCGCTGAAATAGCAATCATTTCTGCATGAGCCGTGACATCGTATAAATGTTCGGTTTGGTTATACCCTCGGCCTATAATTCTACCATCACAAACAATGACAGCACCTACCGGCACTTCGTCTTTTTCAAACGCAAGCATTGCCTGCTCCATAGCCCGCTCCATAAAATAAGTAGATTCCATATATCAAGTACTTTCAAAATCAGGAATAGGGGCCATGCTTGCCCAATCTTAGTTTTTATAATATTTATCCAAGAGTTTATACCTCTCCTCTATTGTAGAATTTTTATACATAGATTCTGTATGTATCACCATTACGGGGGTAGTGGCTTCATTGGCTTTCATCATTGGCCATTCTGGCAATCCTGTACCATTTGGATTACCGGTTTTGATAAAGTTGGCAAAATAGTTCATCATGGTTTCAGAGACTTTGTAATCATCTTTAGTCCACGCAAATGATTTTACCAGATCCAAATTGCCCATACAATATTCAATTTCACATGCATGCGGGGCACCGTTGACTAAAACAGCTTGCGGATTATCTGAAGGTGCTGGTCTGGGTTTCGAATACAAATATCGATAGGTAGGCTTTTGAGCATAATTGCGGTGCAAATCAAGCCATTTCCAGGTACTATAGGAAATAAAACGATCTGAAGCCAGGGCAGTTGCAGATTCGGAAACTTCCTGTTCAGTTTGGTGTGGATATAATTTCAATACCTCGGCATGATGGTCAGGAAAGGCCTGCTTCACTTTATTAATAAAGTTTTCAGATGTCATAGCGGCACCTTGCATAAATGCTCCACCCGGGATTTCTGCGTTGTTCCAACCCGCCAACAGAGGTACATTAGCAAACTGATTGGATTTAAATAGCTCAGGTACTGATTTGGGATAAAAATAATTGTCGACCACGGTCGGAAAACCAAACCGTTTAGAGTCAACATAAATTTCTAATAATTCCTTTGCACTCAATGCCCTCAATGCAGCTAAACTTGTAAAGCCGGCTTTAGTTGCAAATTCCAATCCCGTCTTTTCTGCTTCAGCTAACGAGGTAGGAAACAGAGTAGGATTGATGGCTGCCCCACTTTCCCCAATTGCTCCTGCAATTAAATTTCTGGATAAGGGTGATACCATTTGAGCTGAGACTGAAATAGATCCTGCAGATTCACCAGCGATGGTTATTTTCCTGGGGTCCCCACCAAAAGATGTGATATTCTTATTCACCCATTGCAATGCAGCTGCCTGATCCATGAGGCCATAATTTCCTGATCCTTTATAACTGGTCTCTTTAGATAATTCCGGGTGAGCAAAAAAACCAAATATATTCAATCGGTAATTTACTGTCACCACCACTATACCTTTTTTAGCCATTGCGGCACCATCGTATCGGGGTTCAGATCCATCTCCAGCCACGAAGCCACCTCCGTAAAAATAGACCAGCACAGGTAAATCTTTCTCATTTCGTTTAGCAGGGGACCAAACATTAAGATAAAGACAATCTTCACTTACTCCATCGGATCTGAAAACCATATCATTAAATGGAAATGCCTGAACTGCCCGGGGGCCAAATTTTTTGGTTTGTTTAATACCTGTCCAATTGGTAAGAGGTAGTGGCGCTTTCCATCTTAAATTGCCAACAGGTGGTTTTGCATATGGGATTCCAAAATACATGGATAACCTTGATTTGGTATCATAGTTTCCTTCAATTATGCCATTTACTATTTTTGTTTGAACAGGGAGATAATAATCCGACTGACAAGTAATAGCAAAATAAAGGGTGGTACAAAAAATGATGGATAGAACTGATCGTTTCATATGACTATATTATTGGTCTGAGCAAAAAAACAAAAATGTTTACTAGTGATCACAAATGTACTAAATGTGCAATCAGATTGAATTCAATTCTTTGGTCATTTTAAAATTTGTAATAGGCACATGAAGTATACTTAATTGATTTTCGGAAATAAGTTTATACCCGCGTTTTACAAAAAAACCATACGCTGTCTTACTTACATCCGATTTTATCTTTTTTGCTCCCTGTCTTTTTGCTTCAAGTTCAATCTGATTTGCCAATTGAGTTGCTATTCCTTGAGATTGATAGTCTGCATGCACATACAACAAATCGAAATAATCGATTTTATCCAATGAAGCAAATCCAACCATCGTTGAATTAATTTCACTAACCAACAAATATTGAGATCGAATTTTATCTGCCCATCTTGCTTTATTCTGCACGGATGCAGTCCACATTTCTATTTGCGGTGGTGTGTAATCCTTGCTGCACACCGCTCTGATGGTATATACAAATAAGTCTTGCATGGCTTCCAGGTCTGCCAAGGCGCCTGGTCTGATTTTAAGCATATTATAAAGTTGAGGTATAGCTATACAAGTTGATCAATTCACCCGATGTCGGTAAAATAAATTCACCATCAAAATAAAAATCCAATTTAGAGATCAAGTGCACTGATCTCTTGTTTTCCGGCAAGATCATGGCGTGTATTTTTCGAAAACCCAATTGTTTAATTCCATAATACAGCAGGGCTTGAGCCATTTCAAAGGCATATCCCGAGCCATAATATTCCGGAAGCAAAACATATCCAAGATCAGGGTAGGTCAAAAAATCTCTTTTCTTTAGCCCACCCGAACCAATTGCATGACCATTTGTATTTAAACTGGCATGAAATGAACCAAAGCCATGCTGTGCATAACTTTGGAGAAAATCATTTTCAATAAATCTTTTGGCATCTTCTTCAGATTTTATATTTCGGTCAGCTATGTATTTGATATAATCGGGAGAATTTACAAGTTTAAATACAAACGGAGCATCGTCGGTATTAAACTCTCTTATAAGCAGTCTGTTTGTAGTGAGTATGATCTTATCAGCCATTATCTGTTGTAACAGGTCTGGTTACTTAAATTGTAGAGAAATACTAATCTGTATTTTTTCTGTACTCTATTTAAATAATAATTTTTGCTCTACCCTACTGATACATCAAATGCATTCTTTCAGCTCTTTTTCAGTATAAGCCAGCCCGTGCGCTTTCAATACTTCTTCCGGCACCCCATTCCATTGATTAGGCGTATTCCCCTTGAATTCAAGGTCTTTGATTCCAATTGCAGAGGTAAAGAAACCGGTCATGGTAAGATTTCGCATTAGATTGAAAAAACTTACTCCTTGTGAATGCTCAGGAGCAGCTTTCAAGGGATAGGCGATTTTATCTACCATTTCAATTTGCTGGGCCGGCGTACAATCTTTAAATGTTTTTTGATATTGATGTAAACATTGAAGATCCAGCCACCGTAGTCCACCGCGCATAGGCACCTGATGATTGGGTTGGTCTTTTACTATAAATTCAATAAAATCTGCCACTTTAGCATCCGAGGCACTTCCGCTCTTTTCATCTTTTGGAATTATTATATCTCCTAAAATAGTAATGGTGGCAAATTCATCTTTTGTAAAAAAAGTTTTGGAAATGATCTCATTGTATCTGGCGATTTCTTCTGGAGTACGGGCCGGGCCAGCTGCAGAGGTATTCGATGGAAGAGCATTGTTATCTGAAGATTTCTGCTCTTCTGTTTTACAAGATTGCTGAATAAGAGCG
Organism: Saprospiraceae bacterium; assembly: GCA_044227925.1. Lineage (GTDB taxonomy): Bacteria > Bacteroidota > Bacteroidia > Chitinophagales > Saprospiraceae > JADJLQ01. The sequence goes on from JBGAVW010000008.1 coordinate 76,235, forward strand.
GCTGCGGATAAACCTCCAAGGGCCAGTGTTTTTAATGAATCTCTTCTTTTCATAAAAAAAATTTAATAAGATTAGATACCTGCAAATAATGAGTTTTAAATTTCCTTTTTCTTCATTTGATCAATGATGTATTCTGAAGTACGCATGGATAGCGCCAAAATGGTCCAGGTGGGATTTTTATCTGCTTGTGAAACAAATGATCCTGCATCTGCCACAAAAAGATTTTTACAATCGTGAGCCTGGGCATATTTGTTTAATGGTCCTTTTTTAGGATCATCCATCATACGTACTGTACCCACTTCATGAATAATACGACCGGGAGCTGCAAGTCCCCAATCGTTGGCAGCAGAATCTATACCATACGTAATGGTGGCACCCAGGTTAGTAAGTATTTCCTGGAATGTTTCCTGCATATGCTTGGCTTGCTTTACCTCAAAGTCAGACCATTTATAGTGAAAGCGTAAAACAGGAATTCCGTACTTATCTACTGTCTTAGGATCGATTTCACAGTAATTATCTTCTCTGGCCACGGCTTCTCCTCTACCGGACATACCCAGTGAGGCACCATAAAAATACCGTGCATCTTCTTTTAGTGATGCACCATACCCGCCTGCTTCTTTTTTCTTTCCATTTACTTCATATTTCCCATTGAGATTTTCCATGCCAAAACCAAATCCGTAACCAGGCATACCCATACCCCCATAATATTCTATATGATATCCTCTTGGAAAATCAAGTTTGTCTTTTTTATTATCCAGCCACCAGGGCGAATAAATATGAGCACCACCTACTCCATCCGAATTGTATCTCTGATGATTCATAAGTTTTGGGAACACACCACCCATATCTTTGCCGGTGGAATCATGTAAATATTTACCAACGATATTACTGCTGTTTGCCAATCCATTAGGATGTGCCTTGGATTTGGAGTTCAATAATAATCTGGCTGATTCGCATGCGCTGGCGGCCAATACCACTGATCTGGCTTTTACATGATATTCCTGCAATGTATTTTTATCTACATACGAAATACCCGTGGCCAGCCCATTGGCATCTGTAGTGACCTCCCGGGCCATAGCATTACATATCAATTCTACATTTTTATTTTTTAAAGCAGGTATCACAAGGCAAGAGGAAGATGAGAAGTCAGCATAATACTGACAGCCTCTATTACATTGACCGCAATAGACACATACTCCCCGTTCGTCATTTACTTTTTTGGTCAACATGGATAGCCTGGAGGGTATTACTGGTACTCCTGATTTGACTGCGGCATTTTTGATATACAATTCATGCAACCTGGGTTTTGGAGGCGGCATAAAAAAACCATTAGGATCATTGGGTAGATTTTCATTCGTACCAAAAACACCTAAAAGCTGATCCACTCGGTCGTAATAGGGTTTTATATCTTCATATCCGATGGGCCAGTCTGCCCCTAATCCATCTTCACTATAATGTTTAAAATCACGTGGACCAAATCGAAGTGAAATTCGCCCCCAGTGGTTAGTACGGCCACCCATCATCCTGGAACGGAACCAATCAAATTTAGTATTATTTACATGTGTGTAAGGCTCACCATCCAGTTCCCATCCGCCGTATGCAGCATCGAAATCACCAAAATTCCGGTGTTTGGTACTGGCACCTCGCCTGGGTGATTCCCAATTCCATTTAAACTGGGTGATGTCTTTTTTGGGATCATACATAGGACCGGCTTCGAGCAAACATACTTTGAGGCCAGCGTTTCCAAGCATATACGTTGCCATACCTCCACCAGCTCCTGATCCGACTATTACCACATCATATTCGACAGGGCTTTCTTTTATTTGAAGACTTTGCATATTTCAAGATTAAAAGATGAATATATGAAAGATTGTGAAATCTCAATCATTAATTTAAATCTATTTTCTAGGTATTCACCAACCATTATTCTATTGGCCTGCAAGTATCTGATTTCCTCCATTGGAAATTGAACAGAAGATCACCTGACTATAATTTTTCCAATCTTTATTGCATTTGGATTGGTATCTAAAAACAATTTGTAGATATACATACCTGCAGGGAGGTTGATGGACCTGTACACTAGATTATTTACTCCATTAAAATGTTCCTCGTCGTTTATAGTCGTAAGATGGTGCCCTGCGAAATCATAGACTTCTAATCTTACCCGGTCGTAATCGTGCACATAGTACTTAAATGTAATGGGTTGATTGGCTAAAGCGGGATTAGGATATATGATTGGAGTAAAAAAACGTTCCGGATAGTATTTAGGCACGGTCAATTGCAAAAAAACAGCATCTAAAAATTTTAATCTGGCTGAGATCCAATCTTTGAGATATTTAATTTCATTTGGATACGTACCACCTATGTATAGATTAGGCCAAACGTAAATGCCGAGTACCGGCCATTTTTGGAAATTGCGGTTCACCGCATCACCCATTTGATTTACCAGGGAATCAATGAGAAAATGCAATTTTTGTTCCTGTAAAATTCCTGTTCTCAATGAAGTCCATCGCTTGAAAAGATGTACACCAAATGCTGAGTCCTGCACAAGCATAGGCCAATAAAAAGGCAAACTAAATCCATCTGCAGGGCACCGGGAAGCAAAGTCAAAAGCCATTACATCAGTAGTGCCGCCTGAACAATAATTGGCATTGCCGAATCCCAGGTTAAAATCCCATACCGGTCCAAATTGGATTTTCTTGTTTTTGCTATCCAGATCTTTATACAGATATGAGCTTAATCTATAACCATCTACATTATTGGCTATTTCCTGCAAGATCATAAAATCAATCATCGAATTTTCATCCGCATATTTTCTAAAGCCCAGCTCAGGATCTTTCCATACCCTGGAAGTAAAGGTGCTTTCAAAATTAGTAAGCAAAGACTGAATATATGATTTTTGACTCGCGGTGATCACATTGGCCTCCGGTTCATCATATTGGTAAAATGTTCTTCTGCCGGTCGGACTGAATGCCTGAGTATTAAATCCTCCTTGGGCCTGACTGCCTGTAGTTTTATCAATTTTTAGTATATACCCACCGGTGAGTGAATCACCGGAAGTATGCCTGGGCAATAATTCATTAATATTGACGCGGTTTTTATCCCGCTTGATTTTTTCCATCAATACATAAACACCCTGATATTGACCATTCACCATTACTTCACATAGTTTTGATCGCGAAGTATAAGGCATTATCTCACTGGCAATCCTATGAATAAGTACATCCCGGATCAATGATTTATCACTATAAGGAGCAAGTAATACCCAGTCATTTTCCTTAGGCATGCCGAGAAGGCTTACATTTAAATTAGACCCATCTGCATTTCTGGTTTCAATTCCATAAGGCTTTTTGGGTGATAAATCTTGTGAAGATGACCCTCTGAGTTCTATTCCTATTTTACCTTTATAATTCCGGCTTACATCAGTAACAGAATTAATTTTACCCTCACCATTGTAAATTATTTCCAAATCCGCATTTACCTTCGGCTCGTTGGGTATTGAACTTGCATTTTCGGTAGTGATAATTACTATAGGAAGTTTAGAACTGCTGAGGGTAACTTGAGCAAAAGCAATATTCGTATTACGTAAAAGAAAAAATATAAGGACAGGTATGTATTTTTTCATTTATTTATGGATTGACCCTAAGATGGGCTCCCTTGCAAAAAATTAAAATTTTAACCATTTTTTACTAGACTTACCGCTTTCAATCACCCGTTCTACAAATTTCATACCTCGTACTCCATCGCTTACTGTTGGAAAATCATAAATTGGGTCTTGAGGTTTACCTTCGTTTCTGGCATTGACTGCAAAAGCAAAATTACGATAAATGTTTGCAAAGGCTTCAAGATAACCTTCCGGGTGACCTGCCGGGATGCGCCGGTGAGATTCAGCTTCTGGATATAGAGAGCCTACCCCAGTACGGTATACCTCCATATGTCTTTCATGCCATCGTACAATTAATGTATTGGGCTCTTGCTGTGACCATTCTAACCCACCATACTCTCCGTAAATTCGTATTTTCAGATTGTTTTCTTCCCCGGCTGAAACCTGGCTGGCAAATAGAACACCACGTGCACCATTATTCATACGGAGTAAAACATTTCCATCATCATCTAATAATCTTCCGGGCACTAGTATACTTATATCTGCACACAATTCATCTATTTGCAGTCCGGTTATATATTCGGCCAGGTTTTCAGCATGCGTTCCGATATCACCCATTGCACCCGCTATACCCGATCTGGCCGGATCTGTTCGCCAGGTTGCTTGTTTGAAATTGGGATGATTTGATCCTTCAATTTTCTCTGACAACCAACCCTGAGGATATTCAACTACGATTTTACGTACGGTACCTATTTTACCTTCAGCAATCATTTTTTTAGCTTGCTTTACCATTGGGTATCCGGTATAATTATGTGTAAGGGCAAATATCCGACCGGTTTCTTTTACTGTTTTATCCAAATCCAATGCTTCCTCCATAGTAAAAGCAAGAGGTTTATCACAAATGACATCAAAACCGTTTTCAAGAGCCAATTTTGCTGGTTCGTAGTGCATATGATTTGGTGTGACGATGGCTACAAAATCCATCCGCCTGTCTGCTGGTAACTCTTTTTCCTTTAATATCATTTCATCGAATGATCCATAACACCTATCAGGTGGCAGCATCAGGTCAGCACCTGATGCTTTTGACTTTTCCGGACTGCTGGAAAAAGCACCACATACCAGCTCTATCAACCCATCCATATTGGCTGCAATACGGTGAACAGAACCTATAAAAGCGCCTCTGCCACCACCTACCATACCCATTCTAAGTTTTCTTTTCATACTATAAATAATTTATGGATAAAAATAGGGCAAAATATGGAAATGAAAAGTTGAATTAAAAACATTTTAAGATATTGTTTTAGTCCAACCAATGACAAAAATCATCTATCGAGATGAGTGTGATCATCAATCCTACCATTCTGTATTTTCAACTTTGACCTACCTTAAAATATTTAACATGAAAAAAAGCAACTTAATGGATTACCTGATAATTATATCGGTACTATTTTTTTACGCCTCTTGTCAATCCAAAGGTGTAAAACAAGATACTCCACCTATTGATGTGACAGAACTCACCAAAAACCAACCGGAAGTGCATGGCACTTTAGTCAAGGAAGGTGAAATTGTATTTTCTAATCCATTGGATGCAGCCATGGCAACCAAAGGCAAAGCGACCTATGATGTAAAATGTAAAAGTTGCCACAGACTTAATGGCGAAAAATTGGTAGGTCCCGGATGGCAGGGGGTTACTAAAAAACGAAGGCCTACCTGGATTGTCAATATGATCACCAATGTGGATATAATGCTTGAAAAAGACCCGGAAGCTCAAAAATTATTAGAGCAGTGTTTGGTACGGATGCCCAATCAGAATATATCATTAGTAGAAGCAACTGAAATAATAGAATTTATGCGCCAAAATGACGGCGAGAAATAAAAGATAAGTACTGTTAAATTCACCAAAATGCATCCACATGATGGAATGCAAATTCTAAAAATCTAATCAAATTAAATATATATGAAAAATAAATATAATTACATTCTCATATTAATTGGGATGGTATATATTCAGGCTTGCAAGCCGAGAGGTATGCAACAAGCTGTCACATCAGATGTGGCCTCAAAAGTATATGTGGCACCCGGTACCCATGATGAATTTTACAATTTTGTCTCCGGGGGCTTCAGTGGTCAAATGTCTGTATATGGTTTGCCATCCGGGAGGCTTTTCAGAGTGATTCCTGTTTTTTCTGTTGATCCAGAAAAGGGCTACGGATATAGTGAAGAAAGCAAACCCATGTTAAATACTTCACATGGCTTCGTTCCATGGGATGATTTGCATCACCCGGCTTTATCTGTTACAGATGGTATTCACGATGGCCGGTGGGCCTTTGGAAATGCAAATAATACCCCAAGGATTGGCCGCATAGATTTAAAAACTTTTCGCACTGCAGAAATCATCGAAATTCCAAATAGCGGAGGCAACCACTCATCTCCGTTTATCACAGAAAACAGTGAGTATGTAGTGGCAGGTACCCGATTTAGTGTACCCATGGATAATACCAATGGTGATGTGCCAATAAATACTTATAAAAAGAACTTCAGGGGTACAATCAGTTTCATAAGTGTGAATCCAGCCGATGGCCATATGAATATAGCATTTCAACTATTATTACCCGGTGTTAATTTTGACCTTGCCAGGGCTGGAAAGGGAAAATCACATGGATGGTTCTTCTTTAGTTGCTATAATTCAGAACGAGCCAATACCTTACTTGAAGTAAACTCTTCTCAAAAAGACAAAGATTTTATCCTCTGTGTAAATTGGAAAAAAGCAGAAGAATATCTGAAAGCTGGAAAAGGAAAAAAACAAACTGTGAAATATGCACACAATATATGGGATGAACAAAAACATATGGCCACCAGCACCATGAAAAATGAAGTGACCGTATTAGATCCAAAAGAACTGGAAGGTATAGTATATTTTATGCCTTGTCCCAAATCCCCACACGGTTGTGATACCGATCCTTCAGGAGAATATATCGTAGGAAGCGGAAAACTAGCTGCAATAATCCCCGTCTTTTCATTTACAAAAATTCAGCAAGCCATAGCCAATAAGACTTTTGATGCTGACTATGATGGTATCCCGGTACTTAAATATGAATCCGTATTACATGGTGAAGTATTAAAACCTGGCTTAGGCCCATTGCATACAGAGTTTGATGACAAAGGCAATGCATACACCTCATTTTTTGTGTCTTCCGAAATTGTAAAATGGAATGTTCAAAGTCTCCAGGTATTGGACCGGGTACCTACTTACTATTCTATCGGGCATCTTTGTGTGCCAGGTGGCCCTACAAAAAAACCTTGGGGTAAATACGTAATTGCCTATAATAAAATTACCAAAGACAGATATTTACCTACCGGCCCGGAACTGACTCAAAGTGCACAATTATATGATATCAGTGGTGATAAAATGAAGCTGTTGCTGGATTTCCCTACTATTGGTGAACCCCACTATGCTGAAGCAATACCAGCAAGTCTCATTGAGAAAAATTCAACAAAAATTTATAAAATAGAAGAGAATAAAAATCCATGGGCTGCCATAGGTGATGACAAAGCAAAAGTAGAAAGAAAGGGCAACGAGGTGCATGTCTATATGACATCGATACGGTCACATTTTACTCCGGATAATATCGAAGGAGTGAAACTTGGTGATGTAGTATATTTTCATATTACCAACCTGGAACAAGACTGGGATGTTCCCCATGGTTTTGCAGTTAAAGGTGCTAATAATGCTGAATTATTGATCATGCCAGGGGAAACCCAGACTTTGATGTGGAAACCGGATAGAATTGGAGTATTCCCAATGTATTGTACTGATTTTTGCAGCGCGTTGCACCAGGAAATGCAAGGCTACATCCGGATTAGCGCAGCCAATTCAAGTGTGCCTATCAGTTTCAGTACCGGAACCAATATTGCAGAAGAGCCTAAATAATTTAAAATAATAAAGTAAGAATTCAAATTATTCATATTAATTTCTGAAATTATGAAACCAATCTTATTATTAATACTCATGAGTGTGTTGATGATATGTTGTAAGCAACAAAATCCAGGCTCCACAGCCAGCAATGCTTCTTCTCCATCTCCTACACCAGCCGGCCAATCCGCTGTGCAGGATAATGAATCCATGAAAGATGTGGTAAAAGTAGCCATTGGCTCACCCGATCATAAAACGTTAGCGACTGCAGTTACAAAAGCTGAATTAGTAGATGCCTTATCTAATGCCGGACCTTTTACTGTTTTTGCCCCTACTGATGCTGCATTTGCCAAGCTTCCTGCCGGTACAGTAGAAAATTTGATAAAGCCGGAGCAAAAATCAACTTTACAAAACATCCTGCAATATCATGTAATGACTTCTGCGTTAAAATCATCTTTTTTCAAAGATGGTATGCAGATGGGCATGGTAAACGGGGATAATATTACTTTCCAGGTCAAAGATGGCAAAGTAATGATTAATAATTCCGCTACCATAGTTGCTTCTGTGCCTGCATCCAATGGGATAGTACATGTAATTGATGCCGTATTATTGCCACCATCCAAATAAATAATAAATACTGAGTAAAGCAAGTAGCATTATGAAAAGTTCACATCGTCTTTCAAAAATATCCAGGGTAATGATGGGTATCGCCTCATTATTGTTATTAGGCTTATTTTTCTTACCGGCTTGGAGAATAGATCTCTTTGCTCCGCAGTATCCTGAAGGACTGATGATGAATATCTGGATTGATCGAATCTCCGGTGATGTAGAAATCATTAATGGCCTTAACCATTATATAGGTATGAAACCTTTTACGAGTGAATCCTTTCCTGAGTTTAAGTATTTGTACTTAATAGTAATTTTTTTCATGTTGTTTGGACTTCTGATTTCCATCACCGGAAAATCCAGTTTATTAAAATATTTTCTACTTGTATCTTTCGTAGGAGGCTGTGTGGCAATGTATGACTTTTACCAATGGGGTTACGAATATGGTCACGACCTCGACCCCAAAGCTGCCATTCAAGTTCCAGGATTGAGTTATCAACCGCCCGTATTTGGTCACAAAAGACTACTTAATTTTGATGCTTATTCCTTCCCTGACATTGGGGGATGGTTGGTAGTGATTTCGGTTGCATTAGCCGCATTTGTCTATATTTTTGAATATTACAAAATAAAAAAATCAAAAGCATTGAAAGCAAGCACCGTCACTTCACTAATTCTTTTATTGACTTCATGTCACACAAACCCCGAGCCCATTGTAATTGGGAAGGACCAATGTGCACAGTGTAAAATGGCCATAATGGATATAAAATATGCGGCAGAAATAATTACAAGCAAAGGTAAAATCTTAAAGTTTGATGATATCATCTGCATGAAAAATTACATCCAAATTAATACTGATCATATAAAAAAAGACGCCCAATATTTAGTATCCGATTACAACAACCCCAACCCATTGATACCTGCTGAAACTGCCGATTTTTATAAATCTGATCAATTCCAGACGCCTATGGGAGGCAAAATAATTTCAGTATTGAAAGCATCAGCATTACCTACTTTTATTTCGCAAGAGCAGATAAAAAAACTTTCATGGCACGATATAATAGAATGAAGTGGTTGGCCATGTCAATGGTTGTTTGTTATAATTACATGGCTTTTGCAGGCGTAAAACAAATTCTACCGACACTGGACAGTACTCAAATAAAAGAAATAATTCAGTCAGCCGATCCATTTGACACCCTTCTGTTCATTGAAGGTCATTATTTCATACACGATATCATTATTGATAAGCCCTTGACTATATTGGGCAAAGGAAATGTATTAGTTGATGGAGAAAGCAAATATGAAATTATAGTAATAAGTGCAAAAAATGTCCATATTTCCAATATTGCTTTTATTAATTCAGGTTATTCTTCACTGAATGATTTTGCAGCCATCAAATTAATAGACGCCTCCGAAGTAATCATTTCAAATAACCGAATAAAAAATGCATTTTTTGCAATCCATATTTCCAATAGCACCCAAATCCAAATACAACAAAACACAATAGAAGGCAATGCAAATAGTGAGCAGTTGAATGGAAATGCAATACATGCATGGAAGTGCCATCATTTGCTGATTGAAAAAAATATACTGAGCAGGCACCGGGATGGTATCTATTTGGAATTCGTATCGCATTCCATCATTCGTGAAAATTCCAGTTTTATGCAAATGAGATATGGATTACACTTCATGTTTTCCAATGACGACTTGTATGAAAACAATCAATTCAGCAATAATGGGGCCGGAGTTGCTGTGATGTACAGTAAAAACGTTAAAATGGCAAAAAACACATTCTTACAAAATATAGGAGCTTCTGCTTATGGCCTTTTATTAAAAGATATTACAGACAGTGAAATCAATCACAATTCTTTTTTACAAAACACCAAAGGCATAGACATGGAAGGCTCCAACAGAATCAAAATAGAACAAAATATATTTGAAGACAATGGATGGGGTATTGCTATACAAGCCAGCTGCATGGACAATACCATTACAAATAATAATTTTATAAATAATGGTTTTGATGTATCCACCAATGGCAAGGTAATATTAAACAAATTTGATAAAAATTACTGGGACCGGTATTCAGGTTATGATCTTAAAAAAGATGGCATTGGGGATGTGCCACATCGTCCGCTCAGCCTCATGTCAACTCTAATGGAACAGCACCAGGGAATTTTAATCCTGATGAATAGTTTTATAATTCATTTATTTGATAAGCTGGAACGAATACTTCCTACCCTGACACCAGAGGACTTCATAGATCTCAACCCATCCATGCATGCATACCCAATCCATTAATATCGACCATATCAGCAAACGCTTTGGAAATATTCAGGCTCTGAACGATGTCCATACTCAGTTATATGATGATCAATGTATTGCATTGATAGGACCTAATGGATGTGGGAAAAGTACGTTGATTAAAAGTATACTAGGCCTGGTGATCCCTGATCAAGGAAATATAGTCGTCAATGGAATCAACATCAACACCAATTCGAATTACCGGGAGGATATCGGATATATGCCTCAAACCGGGAGATATCCGGATCACATGAAAGTGCACCAGGTATTTGACCTGATTGGGAAAATCCGCCATTCAAATAAACATCAGGATTTTGAATTATATGAGTCTTATACTATCTCAGCAATTGCAAATCAATACATGCATACACTTAGTGGAGGCACCCGGCAAAAAATAAGCGCAGTTCTTGCATTTATGTATTCACCTTCCATCCTGATTCTGGATGAACCCACATCCGGGCTGGATCCGATATCTGCTGAAACACTGAAATCAAAAATAAAAAAAGTAAACGAAGAAGGAAAGTTGGTAATCATCACATCACATATACTGAGTGACCTGGATGAATTATGCTCTCATGTAATTTATATGCAGGAGGGCCAGGTATTAATCAACAAACCATTCTACAAATTGCAATCTGAGACTAATGAAATCAAGCTCACCAAAATGATTACCCAACTGATAAAAAATAATACATCCAAATCAATAATCACTTCATGAGCCAGTTAAAAATATCCGGTTATCTGATCTCTGATTTAATACGCAAAAAAATAATTATTGCTTACGCATTGGTACTTTTTTTAATTACGATGTGTTTATTTTGGCTTGAGCCAAACGACCAGAAAGCCATGCTTTCAATATTTAATATTATATTACTAATTACACCCCTGATTAGTCTAGTATTTACCACAATACATTATTATAATTCATATGAATTCAGAGAGTTGTTATTGTGCCAACCGGTGAGCCGAATCGAAATATTTTATAACGAATTTATCGGAATTGCTGCTGCATTGACACTGGCATTGATCATCGGTATTGGGATTCCGTTGATGATCTTTAATACAGGCGTAATGGGATTATATCTATTACTGGTAGGCATCGTACTTACCCTGATTTCATCCAGTATTTCTTATCTGATATCTGTCAAAACAAACGACAAATCAAAAGGAATAGGTTGGGCATTGATGATATGGTTTTATTTTGCGGTCTTGTATGACGGTGTATTATTGTGGCTTTTATTTTTCTTTAATGATTATCCACTTGAAAAATTCACACTCTTGCTTACCTCTTTTAATCCTATTGATCTCAACAGGATATCGGTATTATTAAAAATGGAAATAGGGGCCATGATGGGTTATAGCGGGGCTGTATTTAAAGATTTTTTAGGAAAACAAACCGGTATATTATCCATACTCATCATCAATTTAGCATGGATTTCCATTCCCCTTCTTTTAGCTAAAAAGGCATTTTTAAAGAAAGATTTTTAAAAATTTAGTATGTTAGATGGATATAATCTACATTATGTCCATGAAAAAAACGATTTTCCTACTATTAATAACAGCGTCTCTTTCCCAGGCTCAGAAAATTCAAGGCTTCAGTGAATCCAATGCTAAATCGCAATTGGAATATGAGAAACAATTCGACAGCTACCTCAATCCGATAAGCCAGGATACCTGGATGAAATTTATGAGTTCCCGTCCACATCATGTAGGTTCTCCGCACGGAAAAGCAAATGCAGATTATATGGTAAATTTATTTAAGTCATGGGGATACCAGGCTCAGATAGAAGAGTTCCATGTATTATTTCCAACTCCTAAATTTAGATTAGTAGAATTGTTGGGCACCAAGCCTTATAAACTAAAGTTGGAAGAAGTTGCTTTTATTGAGGATAAAACCTCCAATCAGAAAAGTGAGCAGCTACCTCCCTATAATGCATTCTCTGCGGATGGTGATGTAACGGCAGAGCTTGTCTTTGTAAATCGGGGTGTACCAGCTGACTATGAAGAATTAGAAAAAATGGGTATCAGTGTAAAAGGGAAAATTGTAATTGCCCGATATGGTGGCTCCTGGCGGGGAATAAAACCCAAAGTTGCTTATGAGCATGGGGCCATAGGATGCTTAATCTATTCAGATCCGGCAGATGATGGATATACTCAGGGAGATGTCTATCCAACAGGAGCTTACAAACCTAAAGAAGGAGTTCAACGTGGCTCAGTCATGGATATGCCGGTTTATCCAGGCGATCCTCTTACTCCTGGTATCGGCGCTACAAAAGATGCTAAAAGATTGGATCGTGCTGATGCAAAAACAATAATGAAAATCCCGGTATTGCCTATTTCTTATGAAGATGCACTGCCTCTGTTGCAAGCATTAAAAGGACCAGTAGCTCCGGCATCCTGGAGAGGCACTTTACCCATTACCTATCATGTGGGGCCAAGTTTAGAAAAAGTGCATATGAATCTTCAATTTAACTGGGATATAAAACCTTGCTATAATGTCATTGCCAAATGGCCCGGAACTGTATATCCTGACGAATGGATCATAAGAGGAAATCACCATGATGGCTGGGTAAATGGAGCTGCTGACCCATTGAGCGGTATGGTGGCTGAATTAGATGAAGCCAAAGCCTTAGCTGATCTGATAAAAAGAGGATATAAACTTAAACGTACCGTAGTGTATTGTGCGTGGGATGCAGAAGAGCCGAGTCTGCTGGGATCTACCGAATGGGCAGAGTATCATGCAGATGAATTAAAACAGAAAGCAGTTGCTTATATAAATACGGATGGTAATGGAAGAGGATTTATTCATGCCGGTGGATCCCATACATTAGAATCTTTTTTCAATGAAATTGCAGAGACGGTAATAGATCCCCAGACCAATGTAAGTATCAAAGAAAGAAAATATGCCAAAAGCATGTTGGATGCCAATCAGGCAGAAAGAATAAAAATGGCGGGTAACAGACATATTAAATTGTCAGCATTGGGAGCAGGGTCTGACTGGTCCGGTTTCTTACAATTTTTAGGTATTGCATCAATGAATATTAGTTTTGATGGTGAAGATGGAGGAGGAGAATACCATACCATATATGACTCATACGATCATTTTACCCGATTTAAAGATCCGGGCTTTGCCTATGGAGTAGCATTGTCCAAAACCTGTGGAAGAATAATGATGAGACTAGCTAATGCGGATGTATTGCCATTTGAATTTAATCAATTTCAACGGACTCTAAATGAATATGTAGGTGAATTAAAATCATTGATGGATAATTTACGTACGCAGACTGAAGTCGAAAACAAAATGCTACAAGATAAAGTGTATACGCTGGCCAATGATCCAAAATTAAAATTAAATGTCCCTACTGAAAAAGTCACCGTCCCCTATCTCGATTTTAGTCAGCTGGAAAATGCTATGATCCTACTCAGGAAGCAGGCCGATGAATTCAATGGCTTAAGTAAAGAGGCCATCCTCAAAAGCCAGGAACAGCAAAAAGCAATTAATAAAGTGCTTTATCAAATCGAACGATCCTTATTGTCAGAAGATGGATTGCCTAGAAGGCCATGGTACAAACACCAAATCTATGCTCCTGGCCTTTATACTGGCTATGGTGTAAAAACCATGCCTGGAATCCGAGAAGGTATAGAACAAAGGAGTTATGAGGAAGCCCAGTCTAATATTTACAAAGTAGCAAATACATTGAAAACATATTCAGATGAATTGGGTAAAGTGGTATCGATGTTAAAACCAAGATCTTAATTCGAAAAATTTGTTCCAAATTTAGAGTGCACAAAAAGTAACTCTCATAGAAATAAAATTAATGATTTTCTTCTAGAATATGGGATACTATATCTTGAGGAGACTGATCAATGGAGATATGCATTCCATATTGGGGATACTCCATGGATTCAAATTGAGACTTAAGTAATGATACAGGCATATAGTGGTTTTTGCGCTTTTGCATACGTTCATAGATCAAATCAAAGTCTCCCCTTAGTACCACCCATACAATTTCAGCAACCAGGTTTTGTATTAGCTTTTGTCTATAACGCTCTTTCAGGGCTGAACAGGCAAGCACTGCTCCTTTGTTTTTAGATTCTGCTATAAGCATCCTGTTTAAATTTTCTAGCCACCCTGCGCGATCTTCATCGGTAAGCGGTATCCCATTCTTCATTTTCAATTTATTAGCCTCAGAGTGAAAATCATCAGCATCAAAGCAAGGTAAGCCAACTTTTTCTGCTAACAGCTCGGCTACCGTGGTTTTACCGGTACCGGACACACCCATAACTATAAAAATTTTATTCATGAGTAGCGAAGGTAAAAACTGAAAAATAAAAATTTGAATTATCTGCGAATTAAACTTAGTTTTGAAAAAAACTATACATAATGGGTATTACTATTCATTACAGCGCCAGGTTTGGTACCCGTCATTCGATGAAAGAATTCATTGAAGAAACCACAGATATAGCGAAGACCCTTAATTGGAAATATACTGTCCTGGAAGATCGGGAATTTCCCGACACACCAGGTCCTTTGGAAAAAGATTGCGATCTATTTGGCTTATTACTTACCCCACCGGAATGTGAGACTCTGGACTTGTGTTTTCACGGAGACCGACGATTAATCAATATCACTTGCCTTCAGGTAATTGAGCCAGGTGAATGGAAAAAGGATCCATCGTGGATTTATACCGCAAGTTGCAAGACTCAGTTTGGAGGACCTTCAATACACAAACAGGTAATATTGCTTCTTAAATATTTACATAAAAAATACTTTGATGAAATAGAGATGAATGACGAGACAGACTATTGGAACACCGGAGACGAAGAAAAATTAAACCAATTATTTGGTAAAATGAGCCGCCTGATAAATATGTTAAAAGATACACTGGATGATTTTCCAATCAAGGAAAATGAAGATGTAGAGGATTATTTTAAACGCATTTTAGGCCAGTCTGTTGAAATCAGAGCTATTCGAATTGAGCCCAAACAGGAAGAAGATCAAAGTAATGAAAACTAATTTATTCAGTTGAAAGCAACCACCTTCCCTAAGGTAATTTATATCCTTTTAAGAGAGTTTCGGACTCAGCGAAAATTTAATCAAAAGTACCTGACCTCAAAAATCAAATCACTTGAAGCAGAGTGCGATGGTCATTTCAGTGCGGAACAATTATTTAAAATAAAAAAATATTATTCTCTATTTATTCCCACCTTGATATGCAGTCAATTAAAATATATTTATTCAGAAGAGCTAAGTAATACAGAAAGAATGCGAGCCACCCTCTTTGGAATACTTACCCCGCTTTATGATGATATTTTTGATTTGGAATCTTTATCTGATGAGGAATACAAACAAATCACCGTACAACCAGAGGATTACCAGGCCACCACTTTTCAGACCAAAGTAATAAGACAACTGCAATCCGAATTAATACTCAACGCATTCGACCGTGAAGCCTACTTAAATGCCTGTAAAAGAGTGCTGCAATCTCAGATAGAGTCCAAAAAACAATCAGATCCCAACCTGGATATTCGAGACATGGAAAGAATTACATATGACAAAGGTGGTCATTCGCTGATTTTGTATCATCATTTACTCAATCATACCCTGAGCCCGGAAGTGGAATCCTTTTTGTATGCTATTGGAAGTGCGTATCAGCTAAGCAACGATGTATTCGACATCTACAAAGATGTACGTGACGGAATTCGCACATTGCCTAATACATGCGCAGATTATGCCATTCTAAAGAAAAAATTTCTAGCCGGAATTTCATTGCAAAATACAGCATTAAGAAGATTGGGCATCTCCTCAAAAAAAACGAGCCATTTGTTAATTTCATTAAACCTGGTCAATGCCCGCACCATTGTAGCGTTGGATCACCTGGCCATTTCTTACCCCTCCCTGCCACCAGATCCATTTTCTTTTTGGAAATCAAAAGCAAGACACGAATTGATTATAGATATGGAAAAGCCTATACATATAATAAAATGGATAAGGTATATTTATTCATCTCCGGACTACTAAATGTAAATTGCTAAAATATTGGTTCCAAACTAAGGTATTCTCAAAACATAAACTATATTTACAGCTGATGAACGAATTTCTTATCCCTTCATCCAACCCCATTGGAACATTAAAATCCGGCCATATAGCATGGAGATCACCATCTAATATCGCTATAATAAAATATTGGGGGAAATTTGGCAATCAGTTGCCTGCGAATCCGTCGATAAGCATGACATTAGAACATGCATTTACGGAGACTCATATCTTTTATAAGGCAGGTAATGTATTTGCAGACGATGGGGTTCGTTTCAGCCTGGATGGAAAACCAAATACTAAATTTGAGACTAAAATAAAATCTGTGTTTGCAAAATGGAAGGAATATTTTCCTTTCCTCGAAAAAATCAGCATAGAGATCGTATCCAAAAATTCCTTTCCTCACTCAGCCGGTATAGCTTCCTCTGCATCCAGCATGAGTGCTTTGGCCCTCTGCATTGTCAGCCTTGAACAACAGCTATATCAACGATTTACGGATAAGGAATTTTTCTTTAAAGCTTCTTTTGCATCCCGATTGGCTTCAGGCAGTGCCTGCAGATCGGTCTATCCTTGTTACTCCATATGGGGCAGATCAGATCATATACCACAAAGCAATGATGCCTATGCCATTCCATATGAACGATTTCATCCTGTATTTGCGACTCTGCATGATGATATTGTAATAATAAATAGCAGGGAAAAGGAAGTAAGCAGTTCGGCAGGACATGCATTGATGGTTGACAATCCATATGCTGACATCCGATACAAACAAGCTCGTGAAAATGCGGATGAATTAGCCCTCGTACTGCGCTCAGGAAACCTGCATAGATTTGGGGAAATAGCTGAACAAGAAGCTATGACACTGCATGCACTCATGATGGCATCCGTACCTGGCTACCTTTTGATCCAGCCCAATACACTCGAAGTCATAAATAGAATAAAAGCCTACCGTAAGAGCACGGGCAACCCTGTTTACTTCACTTTGGATGCCGGTCCGAACCCACATATTTTTTATCCGCATGAAATAAAGGAAGAAGTAGAGGGCTTTATTAATGCTGAAATCAGGGAATTTGCCGAAAACGGAAAAATAATTCAGGATATTTGCGGCAAAGGGCCGGTACAATTAAATTGAATTTAAATCAGGCTTACTATTTGCCTCATTTTCTGAGAGATAATTTGAATCGCCTGTATAATTATTTTCACTCTGCTCATACATCACCGGCTGCTTCCATACCATGGGTTTAAATTCAAAATTCATTTTTTTAAACATAAATATTAAAGCAATAACTAGTGCCAGAATGGAGATCAAAGACCCCTCATAGCCAAAACCAGAGCCTGTAATATTTGCATATCCGACATCCTTAAATTGGATAAGGCTATACACATCCACACCACTTACATTAAAATCAAAAAAACTGGCCTGGACAAAATTCCAACCCGTATGAAACCCTGCACAAATCCAAATGTTACGATAATAAATAAATAGTAATGCCATCACCAAACCACCCAACAGGATATTTATAAAGCCTATCCAGGTAAAATTGTCATTGCCTGCATGCAATATGCCAAAAAGTGAAGCAGATATGATAATTGCAACCCCGCTTCCCAACTTATCTTCGAAAGTGGGTATTAAATAAGATCTTGTAAACACTTCTTCAGCTGTGGACTGAATGAAAAAAAAGAGAAAAAAACCCATAAAAAAGGGGATATTTAAATCAGGCTGTGTGAGTTGTATCTGTCCGGTCACCCACATAATTAAAAATCCAGGAACGATTAGGATCACACTAAATATCAGACCTTTACCAAATAGTTTTAATGCATCATACTTTATAAGCCCAAGATCAGAAAATGGATGCTTCATTATGATATAGTAGGCAAGCACACTTGCTCCGGAAAAAGCAATTAAAACAGGTAAGAATGAGGGTATAAGCAAAAATGGGCTGGAAGATTCATTTATATTTTCAGTATTCCAAATTCCATTAGAAATACCAAAGGCTTTCATCAAATAATGTTGAATTCCTATCAATGCAATAAAAATGACCGTAAAGAGCACCAGCTCCAATATCAACCATCCCATTTTTTTAATCAAAAACATGTATTACGAGTTTAATTTCTCTGCCAACAATTTTTCAAAGTCAGGGCTTTCCGTTTTCATCCAATGATCCCAAAAGGTAAAATACAGGCCATAATTAAACCGAAACTGGCTGTGGTGCAAATGATGATGAGTAGCCCCGATCCACCATTTACCCAACCAATGGTTACCCATCCGGTGGTTATACACTTCTGTATTCAAGTGATTGATGACACTCGTGATAGCCATAATAATTAATGATGCAATCAGGCTTACTGCATGAAAAGGGATTAAATAAAATAATATAAAAAGCGGGAGCCCCTGTAAAAAACTTTCAATCGGATGAAATGAAAATGATGTCCATGCAGTAGTAGTCAGGCTTTCGTGATGAGCTTTGTGTACATATTTATAGATACCCGGCAGGTGCATCCATCTGTGCAGCCAATAATAATATGTTTCATGAATCATCATGATAAGTATTAACCCCGCTATTATCCAAATGAAATCCATTGGTCCGAAACCAGTATAATACCTTATATCTCCTGATTGCAGCTTCCAATATATTGCTGTTCCGAACAATGCAAAAATAAAAGAGCTTATAAGTGAATAGCCGATTTCAAGCTTTATCTGATTCTTATGTACCGGCCTCTGACTTAATCGTCGTTTTGGAAAATGGTTTTTAATATTAAAAACATAATAAAAAACTGAAGCCAAGAGGGCATATCGTAAAAAAATAGCCAAAGTCAAGGCTATGATCATAATCAGGAAAGCAGTCCAATCTCCATCGCTAAGATCAATCATCGAAATTGTAATTAGTATCCAAAATACAAATTGCTGATCTATTAAACGCTGTTTTTAGTCGATCTACTCATACAAAAATTAAAATAATACTTGACAAATTTTAAAAATGATTTAATTTTGATATCAAATTGATATTAAAATGAAAATTGAAAAAATTTTAAAGCCGATGAACGGATATGGAATGTTAACCTTGTTTTTAGTATTATTTGCTGGTAGTATGACAGGGGTAATAGGCTACAATATCCATTGGTTGGCAGCTGTGGCTATAGTATCTGCAGCATTTATTTTGCCTGGATTGGTACTGGTAAATCCGAATGAATCAAAAGCCTTATTGCTATTTGGAGAATACAAAGGCACGGTGAAAGAAAACGGCTTTTTTTGGACTAACCCATTTATGGTAAAAAAGAAAATTTCCTTGCGAGCTAAAAACTTTGATAGTGAAAGGATAAAAGTCAATGACAAGTTAGGCAACCCAATATTGATCAGTGGCATTGTGGTATGGCGAGTAAGTGATACTTTCAAGGCAGCTTTTGAAGTGACTGATTATGAGAGTTTTGTAAAAGTACAGTCAGAATCTGCTTTAAGGCAGTTAGCCGGAACCTATCCATATGATAATTTTAATGATAGTCATCACGAAATCACCCTCAGGTCTGCACACACAGAAGTAAATGAAGCTTTAGAAGAACAGTTGCGTGAGCGATTACAGATGGCCGGCCTGGAGGTAATAGAAGCCCGCATCGGATATCTGGCATATGCACCTGAGATAGCTTCTGCCATGTTACGAAGACAACAGGCAGAAGCTGTAGTTGCTGCCAGAACAAAAATAGTAGAAGGTGCAGTGGGAATGGTGGATCTGGCATTGAAACATCTTTCTGCCAAAAACATCATTGAGCTAGATGATGATAAAAAAGCAGCAATGGTAAGTAATCTCATGGTGGTATTGTGCAGTGATAAAGATGCAACCCCAATAGTCAATACAGGGACACTTCATCAATAATGGAGAAGAAGAAATTTGTACTTCGCATAGACGAACAGAGTATGAAAGCTTTGGAAAAATGGGCTGCAGATGAATTTCGGAGCCTTAATGGTCAGATCGAATACCTACTCACTGAAGCATTAAAGAAAGCCGGCAGACAACCAAAGAAAACAGAAGATAAAAACAAGTAAGATGAAACCTGTTCCGATGATTTTTCATTTTCGCGATGTCCTTTTACTGCCCGGCACTGTACTTGTGATTATTCCAATGGTGATCCATGAATACACTCCTCACATCATTCCGGGATATTGGTCCATAAGACTGTTGAGTATTGCAGTTTTTTTGGGCGGACTAGGGTTGTTTACCTGGACAAACTATCTGTTTAACTCTATCGCAGGAGGCACCCTCGCTCCCTGGAGTTCAAAACAAAAATTAGTAAGTCATGGTCCATATAAATACAATCGCAATCCAATGCTTACCGGTGTATTGTTCATGTTGATAGGTGAATGTTTATGGTTTAGATCCTCGCCTATCATGATATGGTGTGGAGTATTTTTTCTTATTTGTTCAGCCTTCCTCATTATATTAGAAGAACCTTTTTTGCACAAAAAATTTGGTGAAGAATATCTAACGTATAAAAAGAAAGTCCCAAGATGGATACCTTTATTTTCTAAATAGGTCTCACTTTCTAGTCTTTAATCTGGCAAGCACATGTTGCCCTACTTTCTTGCCCTGTTCAGCTCCCACCTTTATAGCCGGCATATAATGTATACCTCCATAAAATCTACTGATACAGGCTTCTTCTGCGGCTTGCCTTAAACTGGTGAATGACCTGGGAAATAAACCATATTCTACCTCCACACTGTCAGTGAAGGCAATGGTGTCACCCATTAGCTTTGATAAAATTTCGGCAGAGACGCTGGATACCACACTATGTCCACTGGTGTGTTCGGGAAATGGTGGTGTTTGTAATAAGGGTACCCAATCCGGGTTGATATTTTCATTTATGTATGTTTCCGGTCTTACTAAATTAGATCGGTACTTTTCGTCCCAGCAAGAAATAAAACCATCATACAAACCAATAGATACCAAAGCATAGGCCTCAGCACATTCATTAAACGATTTATTTAATTTCTTACAAATTGTTTGAGTGATACCTATCCAATGCCCGCCGGGAGATATTTTTTTGGTTGCAAACATTACATGACCCTGCTGGTGTACAATAAATGGATTGCAATCCCAGAATGAAGCAATGCTGATATGATTTGAGTCCTTTTTATCACCTTCTTCCATTACATCGGATGCTTCTTTGTAGAACTGACTTTTTTTATCAATAGAAAAAGGGGTTGGCGGAGCTGGCTTGAATTGTGCGGCACTGTCCAAAGTAAGTGGTCGCTGTTTATTCCAATGTGGTTCTACTGCATCCATATAAGCGGGAGGAGTCGGTTTCCATCTTTCCACTTCCTGTGTCACAGAAAATTTGGGAAAAGTACGCGATTGTTTATAATTATCTGTACCAGTCCATTTGAGGATTGCTGCACTGATGCTATCTCCAAAGGCAAGGGATCTATTTAATACATCACCGGGTACCCCAATAGAATTATATTTTGCCATCAATTCAGCCTCATAGGCATTCATTTTGTCTTCAGAAAACAAAAGGGTTCGGCCAATATTGACCATCGCTTTTACACTTGCTATGGGATATGCATACTCCTTGCCTTCCATAGGCTTGGGCAAAGCTGGTAATGCGTTGATTTGACCGCCCAGGGACTGAAATCCGGGATCCCCGGCTATAGCTGCCTCATACCCGGCTATGGCAACTCTACTGTAGATACGACTAGCTACCGGGGGTGAAAAAATATCGTACACCATGATATCCGTAATTTTCTTGATGGTCTCGTGGTAAAATGAAGCGTTATTCACTTCTGCAAGATAATTGGGGTTGGATTTTTTACAGGAGAGGAGGGATACAATCCCAATTAAAATTAATAGTCGGTACATTTTAACTAAGTGACAATTTTAGGACGCAAATGTACCATTTTGAAAGGGATGAGGGGATGATATTAATCACAAATTCTACCGTCACATCCGAAATGGTTAGAATATAACTTAACTTATGCCTCTTTGG
The DNA here is from genome assembly GCA_044227925.1 of Saprospiraceae bacterium. Classification (GTDB taxonomy): domain Bacteria; phylum Bacteroidota; class Bacteroidia; order Chitinophagales; family Saprospiraceae; genus JADJLQ01. The sequence goes on from JBGAVW010000008.1 coordinate 98,672, forward strand.
AGCTGGTATTGATAGCCTTCAAAATTATACGGCAAGTATTTTCACCAAATCCATTAGACCTATTAAAAAAGCATGTCCATAATGCACACAATTTTAAGGAAATCAATAGTATAAAAATGTAAACTGGAGCGAGCCTGACAGAAAATATTGCACATTCATTCTGAATTTTGGTACAACAGGCCTACCATTTTAATTTTTTGTAAAAATTAATATCATATTCAAGACTGTCATACGCATCTTTTCCATACTCTTCCTGCTCAATGAAAAAGTATTTCATGCCTGATCTTTTGTACGAGTGAAGCATACCCAGGATATCCAGTTGTCCTTTGCCAAACTCAGTGCTTTGCTTCTCTGCCAAATTCATATCCTTTAAATGCCAAAGCGGAAATCGACCGGGATAGTTATTAAAATAATCTTCCGGCTTTTTGCCGGCCACGATAACCCAGCCTAAATCCAGCTCCATATTCACCAATTTTGGATCGGTATTTTTTAAAAGGATATCGTATAATATTTGCCCATCTGCTGTTTCAAATTCATACTCGTGATTGTGATACCCAAATTTTAATCCCCTGCTCACACACTGCTCGCCACATTTATTAAAAGTTTCAGCCACCTCGCGATAGTTACTGACTGTTTGACCACTGGTAGGCATAGAAGAGCAAATCACATACTCTTGGCCAGATTCAGCCACCAGATCCAATGTCTTGAGCCAATCTTTATCAACATGCACATGCCCGCTACGCAGCGTCATGCCCAAATCGTTACAAGTCTGAGCCATTTCCTTAGGTTTTAAACCGGAAAATAATCCTTTATTACTCCTGTATGACTCTATTTGATTATAACCCATTTTCGCAAGACGGGCCAATGTGCCTTTTGGATCCTGATTCATTTCTACCCGTACCGAGTATAATTGCACTCCTATATTTTTTCTTCGCTTTGGAATTTCGGAGTACATTACTGGAATTGCCATGGCCCCTAAAGATACCTGCCTAATAAAATCCCTTCTTCTCATTAAAATTTGATTTTAGAATGAATAAATGTAAGGATAGATTCATTGTCTATACTACACTATTTGGCATTAATTTTATTTTTTAAAATCATATTTAGATGAAATGCAAGCCAAAATTCCTGTTCGGTTTATTCCTGATTTGTTTTTATTCACTTCCAGCACAATATTGGTGGCAACAAAATAATCTCCGGGTAATGCAGGTAAACCTACCCGCTTACGAAGCCTCCACAATTGACCCTGATTCTTTAATTTCAGATTTAAGAAAATTTTCCGCAAATACCTTAATTATCAATGCCGGCGGAATCATGGCTTTTTACCCTACACGCTTGCCTTATCACTACATCAACCCATATATGAAAGAAAAAATGCTCGAACAAGTTATAAAAAAATGTCATGAACAAAAGATAAAAGTAATTACGCGATTTGATTTCAGCAGAATAGATAAAAGTATATTTGATTTACATCCAGACTGGGCTTATATGGATAGTAACGGCGACCGAATGATAAATTCAGATAAGTATGTTACTTGCATCAATGGCCCTTATGTACAGGAAAAGGCGTTTGAAATCATTGCAGAAGTATTGGATCACTATCCGGTGGATGGAATTTTTCTCAATATGCCAGGCTATCAGACCAATAATAGCTACATAGGTAAATATCATGGCATTGATCAAAATGATCATGATCGAAAAAGATTCTATGATTGGAGCTTAGGACTCCCTTTGCCTAAAAAAGAAGATAATACAGATCCTGTGTTTAGGAAATACGTGGAATTTAAAAAATACACTACCACTGCATGGCAAAAAAAACTCTACGACCTGGTTAAATCTAAGAACAAAAATATCGCCATATGTACCTATGCTGCAGAATATGTAGATATCATCCGGCATGAATCCCAAACGAATAGTCTGCCTTATTTCATTTACAATGCTTCAGATAATGTAAGTACCATTTTAAGTTCTTATCCACATCATATGGTGAGTAATGCCAGCATACAACAAATTTCGTTTCGAAGCAGATACAATGCTGTAGAGCCGGAGGAAACAGAAATAAGATTGTGGGAAAATATTGCGAATGGCTCGGGTCTGGATATGAGTATGATGGGAGACTTCAGAAATTACGAAGACGAACGAAGCTTTGAAGTCTGGAGAAAGATATATGCTCATCATAAGAAGTTCGAAAAATATTATGGCAGGTACAGATCTATAGCAAAAGTAGCGCTTATCGCACCCGGTTGGTGGACCCGAAATCAAGAATTCAGAGGAATATTCCAAATGCTCAAAGAAGCACATATTCCATTTGATGTAATAGAGGACAGTCAAATCGGGGCTTTAGATTCATCATTGCTGAAATATGATCTTTTTATTTTTCCTGATGTAATTGAAGTAGACAACGCTACTTTACAAACAATTCAACTTTTAAAAAACAAGGGCAAGAAGATAATAGCCACGAATAAATCATTTTCAGGGCACCCGGATATATTATCTAATGTATTTGGTGTAAAACATAAAAAATCTATTGATGAATGCGATGGACATTATCTTTCTATTACAGAGCATAAAATATTTTCCACATTAAAAGGTCAATCCATGATTCACCTCAAATTCAATATGGCCGAATATGATATGAGTGATACGGATGAAAAAATAGCGCCTATTCTATCCAGTGGCATTCCTGGCCCTCCTGAGATGATTGGCGGACATGAACCCTTAGGAAGTTATGGAATAGGCATTAAACGATATGGCCAGGCTGCATTTGCATTTGTGCCCTTAAACCTTGGCCGCCATTATTTTATACATGGATATGAAAACCACAAGAATATTATCCTGGATTTGATAAACTACTTATCTGAAAGTAGTTCCGACCAGGTAATTACTAACTCGCATCCGAGGGTAGAAATCATAGTTCAAGAATTTATGTATAATACAGATAAAACATTTACTCAACCTTTCAAAAGAAATGGGCTCATTCTGCATGCAATCAATTTGACAGGATTTAGTGGCAATACCTATTTTAAACCAATACCTGTAAAGACCAACACTTTTTCAGTAAAAACAGATTTTAAACCAAACTCAGTAAAGACTATGAAAGAAAACAAACTAATTCCATTTAAGTATCGCGCCGGGATGGTTCAATTTAATGTAAATGAAATCAAAGAATACGAAGCGATTTTGATAGAATAAAAAACCATTTGGTTTAAATACCACCAATTTGATTTAAAAAATTGCTTTCATATTAACATGTATTAATTCTTACGTAATCCCTTCGCAGTACGGTCGTCGGGTTTAGGAGCCGGAGTCATTTTAAATGGTTTAGATTGTACCAGTTTCATGACTTCCTCCACAACCCTTTCAATTTGAGGATCCCTGCCTTTGACCAAAATATTGGGATCATCCAACACTTTGATATCAGGTGCAACACCCTCCCCTTCCCAAAACCAATGTCCTGCATTATCGTACAACCTTGCATCAGGCACAGTAATACTTCCCCCATCGATCAATTGATGCCCAGTTGCCGGACCCACCAATATTCCAAGTGTACGCTCACCCACTATTGGACCGGTTTTTAATACCTTAAAAGCCCAGGGCAAGCCATCGCCTCCAGAACCTGCCCAACCATTAATCAGCATTCCCTTTGGACCAGGATTTACCTGGGCAGGCTGGGTCTGGTCTTTACCATGTCTCCAATGCAAATTATATACTACAGGTTTAGTAAGCAGTTCCAGGAAACGATCTGCTAGTTGACCTCCACCATTAAAGCGCTCATCAATGATAAATCCTTTTTTGTCAAGCTGCCCATAATACATTTTTACAAGTTCCATCTGCCCCTGACCGGAAGTATTAGACATGTATACATACCCAAGCTGGCCATCGGATAATTTGTCCACCATTTTTCTGTTTTGTTCCAACCATTCAAGGTATCTTAAATTAGCTTCTTCATTTTGGGTAAGGCATTTAATAATTACTTGTTTTGCATCTTCAGGCTTTCCTGATCTGCTGATCATGAGCGATGCCGTCATTCCTGACAAACCCTCAAATGAAGCATATGGATCTTTATCTATTTCAAGTGATTGACCATTTACTGATAATATATAATCTCCTGTCTTGACATCCACTCCCGGTCTGTCAAAAGGAGATCTTACTTCTGTATCCCAGGTCGCCGGATAAACGATTCTTTTTATTCTATATTTATTATTTACTGCTTCCCAGTCGATGCCTAAAAAACCGGTTATGCGCTGAGGGACATTTTCAAGATCACCTCCGTTTGAATATGTATGGCCCGCAGACAGCTCCGATACCAAATGTGATTGAATGGTCAATACATCCCATCGGGTCCTGGCGTCTTGGATTAATGCACCGTACCTGTTTTTCATTTCATTCCAATCTACTTTGTGCATAGCCGGATCATAGAAAAAATCCCTGTGCCTTCGCCAGGTATCGTAAAATATTTGTTTCCATTCTTCTTTAGCTATCCAATTCATTTGCAGACCGGCAGTCGGTATGGGTTTCTCCATTTTCTGAGCAGGCTCAGGTTTGATAATTCCGTACGTGCCTTTGCTTCCAACCAAAATTGATTTTCTATCTGCTGTGAGCACTACGCGATTTATATCTGCTATGATGAGTTTATCTTCGCGCTTTACCAGATCATACACATTTAATGAATTGGAATTTTCACCTGATCCTGCATTAGGAATTCTCAAATAGACCAATTTTCCATCGAATGAAGCGAGGCCTCCGATATTGCCTGCTTTGATTGGCAATACGGTAATCCGGGATTCAATATTTTCAAAATCAATTTTGACTGCTAATTTGCCAGTGTCTTTAGAAGTTTTTTTCTCATCGAAGGCATCATTTTTTGCAGATAATAATGAAGGAATATCTTTGCTGAGACTTAAAGCTACCACCTGAGTCGAATTAGGATATACCCAGGTACCATCATTCATATCTGAATATATTGGTGACATTTCTCTATTGGTGGTATAAAACAAATACTTGCCATCCGTACTAAATTCAGGTGTATCATCATTAAAATAACCACTGGTAATCTGCTGTTTGGTTTTTCCCTCGGTGTCGTACACCATAATACAAAAGTGATTATTTGCTTTCGCTTTAGTATATGCCAACCATTTTGAATCCGGTGACCAGGCCAATGTATAATTAAATTTAGCACCATGAGGAACATTATTTACCGTATGATCAACTGCAGTAATGGAGCCGCCAGAATCCACTATATTGATTGTATTTTGCTCATCTATAAATGCCAATTTTTTCGAGTCAGGAGACCATGACAAGTTATACCCAAATCCCTTACCTCTGTTGGTAAGTTTACGTGCATTAGTGGTCTGATCGGGAGATTGAAGGTATATTTCATATTCACCAGATCTGTCAGACCAATAAGCAATATGCTTACCATTTGGAGACCAGGAGGGATTACGATCAAAACTACCACTGCTGTTAGTAAGATTGATGGTAAATCCTTCTGTAACCGGCACATTATATAATTCACCTCTGGCTTCAAAAACAATTCGTTTGCCCTCAGGCGAAGCAGTCATATTGGCAATAGATCGCGATACATCCTTGGTCTGTGGTAATTCAAGGGAAAGATCACTCAAAATAGTGACCTCCACTTCTTTATATTTTTCAGATCTTAAATCCATGATGTACAATGTACCACCGGCTTCAAATACAAGATCTTTTGGACCTGCCGACATATACATAATATCAAAATCTTTAAACTTGGTGAGCTGTTCTGTTTTCTTATTTTTTGTATTGAAAGACCACACATTCAAACGCATATTTTCATCTCTGTCAGAGATAAAATAAATTTGATCGCCCGACCAGGAGGGCTTCCCGTCTATAGCTTCTGTATTACTGATATTTTCAGCCGAATTGTTTTTCAAATCAAAAATGTACACATCTGAAGACAGTCCGCCGCGATATCTTTTAAACGGGTAGTTTTCAGAAATCTTGGTTACGTAAGCTAGCTTATTTCCGTCATCTGAGTACGTAGCCAATTCGCCATAGGGGACATTGAGCTTGGTAGCCAGCCCTCCGCTTTTGGAGACAGTAAAAAATTGCATTGATGAACGTTGGCCCAATTCCCGGCGCGAAGCAAACAGGATATGATTTCCATCAGGATGCCAGTCAAGCATACGATCTGCATGGGATTGATAGGTGACTCGGGTAGGAACACCTCCACTTATTGAAATTACATATATATCCTGATTACCATTGTAGCTGGCAGTATATCCAATACTTTTTCCATCGGGTGAAAATTTGGGCCACGATTCTTCACCAGGTGAATGCGTAATCTGAACCGCCTGGCCGCCATGTTTGGCTACCAACCATATATCGCCTCCATATACAAATGTGATATGAGACTCTGATACATCCAGGTACCTCATAAGCTTAGCATTGATTTGTGCCTGACTTTTTGCAATAATGAATACAAAAATCAGAAGGCTCATTTTTTTCATAAAAGGGAATTTTGAGAGTTAAATATAGAATTACAATCCAGTATTAATTAATCAAACGTGGGGGATTTCGACCAATCTTCAATTTTGCCAGTCTAATGCAGATAGGAATAATTTATCAACCGGTAATTTAGTATGAATTTCTTCGTTTGTCTTGCATACTTATGCATTTAAAATCGAATAAATGTTAAGCCGTGTTCAAAAAACCACGCAATCCTTAACCAGGGGTTTAAAATTCCTGTTAGCAGAAGCAGGTGATGGACAAGTTAAAAAAGCATTTCAATTTAACCACCGGTCAAAATAATCCAGGTAAGTCTGCCATAATCTGGCCTGGCTCACCAGGCTATAGGCTACACCGTGATGTCCCGGCGGATAAATACGAAGGTCCACTTCTTTGTTTGCATCGGTCGCTGCTTTTACGAATTGAAATGTATTCAATACATGCACATTATCATCTTGCAATGAGTGAGCTATCATTAAATGATCATTGATGTTAGAAACAAATTTCAACGGAGCATGCTCTTCGTATTTAGCATTATTTTCCGGTAATATACCCATATATCGTTCGGTCCATATGTTATCATACAATCTATAATCAGTGACAGGGGCTCCAGCTATGCCGACTTTAAAAGCTCCCGGGTGCTTAGTCATTGTGTAAGCTGTAGCGAACCCTCCATAACTGTGGCCATATATTGCCATCCTGGATCGATCAAGCCAGGAATATTTTGCAGCTAAAGCATCTGCCGTTGCTATAAAATCTTCTGTTTCTTGTTTGCCAAGTTGTTCATATACACCTTCCATAAAATCGCGTCCGTAGCCGGTGCTGCCCCTGTTATTTACAGAAGCAATCACATATCCACGTTGGGCAAGGTACTGCTCGAAGGGATTTCCACCCCAACTATTATAAACGCTTTGTGCACCAGGGCCACCATAGATATTGAGTATCATTGGATATTTTTTTGAAGGGTCAAAGTCTATTGGTTTGACAAGGTATAGATCCAATTTTAAGCCGGTAGTAGTACTGATTTGATCCAATACCTTAGGAGCGTATACATGTGACTTTATAAAAGCCCTTACATTTTCATTGGTTTGCCAAGATTTGATTAATGTGCCTTCTGCAGATCGGATCTCAGTTTGTCGGGGGGTATTCAAATTAGACCAGGTATCTATAAAATATTTACCACCAGGGGCAAATTGTATTTGGTGTAATCCGGTTGCTTCTGTAATTTTTCTTTTATTTGAGCCATTTAAGCTAATGCTATATAAATGCCGCTCTAATCCTGAAGCTTCCGTACTTGTATAATACAATACATCTGCAGCAGGATCCAACGACTCCACTGTCATTACATCCCAATTCCCTTGAGTGACCTGCCCAAGCCATTTCCCTTTGTAGTCATATCTGTACAGATGCTGATGCCCATCCCGATCAGATATCCAATAAAATTCTTTCACTCCTTTTGGAAATAAAAAATGGTGGAGTATGCCGGCAAAAAAATTATACACATCCATCCATCCTTTTGACTCTTCTTTCATTACTGAATTAGAAAACCCGGTTTTGATGTCGGTCATAAAAAGATCCAATATCCTTTGTTTTCTATCCAATCTTACGATTGCCAATGTAGAGGGATCTGAGGTCCAATATATTCTAGGAAAATACCCTCCTTGTAGTGGTATTTGAGCCCAGGTAGTTTTTGCTTTTAAAATATCCACAATTCCGATTTTAACCATAGGAACAGGATCTCCTACTCTGGGATAGGGTATTTTTGTATACTCCGGATGCATGCCGTTTAAATCAGAATATTGGTACAGCGGTATTGCTGACTCATCTACATGCCAAAATGCAATATGTTTGCTATCCGGGCTCCATTCCCATGCTCTTACCAGCCCAAATTCTTCTTCATACACCCAGCCAAATCTGCCATTATAAACAGTATGGGTACCATCTTTGGTAAGTTGTTTGGTTTTCATTGATCTGAGGTCCAGCACAAAAAGATTTCCATTGCTTTCGAAACCTACTGACTTACCATCTGGAGAAACCTGGGCAGTATATGCGTTTTGTGCCACCAAAGTAATTGATTTATTTTTCATAGAATAGAGGTAATAATCAGCATTACCACTGTTGCGCCAAACCGGTTTAAAATTGGTTTTGAACAATAAATAATTAAAATCCGATGTCCACTCAAATGCAATATAATTAAATGGACGGTCGGTGCCTGGAAACTTTAAATCCGATCCATCAAACACAATCTCATCCTGCAGCGTAGAAGGGTTGTAAGAGTTTATTGTGCCAGCTGATTTAATATAAGAAAACTGATTTCCATCCTTTATCCAATTCACATTCACCGGTCCGCCCTGCCCATTGATTCTACCAGACTTTATAATCGCATCCTGAAATGAAGTAAATCTGGATTGAGCAGACAGCTGAAAAAAAACAACTGAGAATACAGTGCTAATAATGAGTTTATTCATACGTGTAATTATTTTTAATCGTACAAATCTATAATTTGGTATCATTGTGCAGCTAATATTTGAGCAAAAAAACGCTACATATCGTCAGCCTGGACATTCCATATCCCCCAGATAGGGGTAGTGTAATAGGTATATACAACAGAATAAAAGCATTCCATAACGCCGGGGTTGATGTCATTTTGCATGCGTTTTATAAAAAATTTTCATTGCCCGGTGAGTTGGTTGATTGTTGCAAATCGATTTACTTGATTCCCAGAGAAAAAATCTGGCAAGTAGTGGATACTAGCTGGCCATTGTATATCCAATCACGCAGATCAGATGGATTGATAGCCAACTTGCTAAAAGATGATTACCCTATTTTATTTGAAGGACTGCATACCTTATTTCATTTTAACGACCCTCGGTTAGCACACAGGAAGAAAATGGTCCGGATGCATAATATAGAGTCAAAGTATTATGCCCATTTGGCTGACATACATGACAACCCATTCAAAAAGCTGTATTATACTTTCGAATCTGCCAGGTCTGATAAAGTGGAAAAATCATTATTACCTAAAGCAAATATAGTTTTTGCCATTTCAGAAAAGGAAGATACCTATTTAAAATCCATTGGTGCAAAATCAATCTGCCTGTTGCCCTTTATTGAAAACACAATCGAACCAATGCCTGGAGTCGGGGATTATGCGCTTTATCATGGGGATCTGAGTATATTGGAAAATGAAAAAGCCGCTGTTTTTTTAATAGAAAAAGTATTCGATAACATGGATTATCCATTGTATATCGCCGGAAAAAATCCGAGTAAACCATTAATATCAAAAATCAGAAATAATATCAATATAAAACTCATTCCATCCCCTGAGATAGAAATGATGAAAAGCTTGATTAAAAATGCACAAATCATACTTGCTCCTTTTTCTCAAACTACAGGATATAAAATGAAACTTTTGGAATCCATTCGCCTGGGGAGACATATAATAGCCAGCGTGAATTGTGCAGAATATACTGAGGTCTCCCCCATTCTCAATTTGGCTGATGGCCCCAACGAATGGAAAAAATGGATATCGATGTTGGCGTCTATTCCACTGGACCACGATGCCATCAGAAACAGAGAAAAAATAGTAACCGGGAATTTTAACCCTGATCAAAACATAAAGAAAATGATACCTTATATCTTTTGACCTGATCCTGATAAGCTACCGCCCGATATTATATAATTCTTTTATTCGATCATCAAAACTGATCCCGGTACGTAAACCCTGCCACTTAATTTTGGCAAAGAAATCGTTTATTCCCTCAGGATGCTTAGCTCGTTTGCCTTCAGCTAAATTTACAAATGTATAAGTAGCCCAAAGCAGGGCTTTGGGTTTGGTTTTAGTCTCATCCCACATTATAAATTCTACATTAATACTGGTATCGTCATAAGAAGTGATATGAGATTCTATCGTCACTATTTCATTTACCATTACTTGTCTCAAATAGGCAATTTGATTTTTTGTTACCATCCATCCCAGCCCATTTTCTTTGGCATACTTATAAATATCCAATCCATAATGTGTACGTAAATGATCTTCCCTGGCATTTACAAAATAATTGAGATAACATGCCTGATTCAGGTGCAAAAAAGGATCGCAGTCCTGAAAACGAATACGCAATTGACTTTCTAATGTATCCGGATAGGATGAAAGTGTAGACAAGTACTCCAGCTCCATTATAAATTATTTTTCACCTTTAATATCTTTATAAATCGTGGTGACCATTGCTTCACTTTTAATAAATCCGGATCCAAAAGTAGAGTCAAAATCTCCTGAAATGTTCATGGCTTTTATCTGATCCAGGTCTTTGCCGCTTTTTATCTGTGACTTTACCTTGTCTCTAAGCATCATTACTGCATCCCGCACTGCTCTATAATCAGCCTTTTTTGCGAGATCTCCATGTCCGGGAATAATTACAGTCTCGTCATCTATCATATTTATTGCCCTTGACACTCCATTGATCCATCCATCTACTGATCCACCGCTATTTCTATCTATAAAAGGAAATCGGTCTTTCATAAAACAATCACCGGTATGCAATACATTACTTTTTGGCAAGTAATACAATGCGTCACCATCGGTGTGAGCATTATCCACGTGGAATATGATAACATCTTCACCATTAAGATGTACGTTTAATCCATTGGCAAACGTAATTACCGGCCAGGCAACTTCGGGGGCAGCTTTCTGAGGCTGGGTAAAATTTATGATTCTTTGATCTGCGGACAATCGTGCTCTTACATTATCATGGGCCAATATTGTAGCACCCATTTTGGCAAAATTTTCATTACCCCCGGCGTGATCCCCGTGATAATGGGTATTAAACAAGAATTTAACGTTTCCCTTATTTACGGTCTGTATCGCAGCATTAATTTTTTCAGATAATGGCCCAAACTGATCATCAATAAGTACATTACCATCATTGCCTGAAAGCAATAACATATTACCGGCTCCGGACCATTGAAGCATGTGTATATGGTCATTAATTTTGACAGTGGTAATCTTTGCTTCATCCATGTTGGGCTGAGCGAGTGAGGTAGTAATCAAAACTCCAAAAAATAAGATACTAATCCATTTCATGACTGTAAATTTATTGAAAAAAGTCATATAGTAAGGGATATATTTACACCCTGATGGGGAGTACACTATTTTCTTTTCTTCAACTAACAATTTTATTTTCTGTGTATTAAATATGCGTATCTTATTATTGGTAATCATTCTGGAAATGCTTCATTTTTCTTGTAAAACAGCTGATCCCATTTCCGATAAAAATGCACTTTTTGAACTCATGCCTCCATCGCATACTAACATTGACTTTTCAAACAAGCTTACTTATACTGAAGAATTTAATCCGTACACCTATCGCAACTTCTATAATGGCGGTGGGGTCGGGCTTGGGGATATAAATAACGACGGACTGTTGGATTTGTTTTTTTGTGGTAACCAGGTGGAAAGCAGATTGTATTTAAACAAGGGTGAATTCAGATTTGAAGATATTACCCAAAAAGCAGGAGTAGCCTGTAAAGGGGTATGGGCAAGCGGAGTGGCTTTTGTTGACATTAATGGGGATGGCTGGCAGGATATCTATGTATGTAAATCCGGTAAACCAGGTGGAGCAAACAGGCACAATGAACTTTTTATTAATCAACACGATCTGACTTTCAAAGAAGAATCTAAAAGCTATGGCCTGGATAATACCGGTCTTTCCAGCCATGCTGCTTTTTTTGATTATGATCGGGATGGGGATTTAGATTGTTATCTCTTAAACAACTCCATTCGTACAGTAGGGGCATATGATCTCAGAAAAGATCTGAGATTAACCCGCGACACATTAGGTGGTAATAAATTGTATAAAAACGCAAATATGCATTTTATAGATGTAAGCGAAGAATCCGGAATATATTCCAGCGCAATAGGTTTTGGTCTTGGAGTAAGTGTGGGAGACCTCAATCAGGACACCTGGCCCGATTTGTATATCAGCAATGATTTTTTTGAACGGGATTATGTTTATATCAATCAGCAAAACGGCACTTTCATAGAATCCCTGACTTCTGCTATGCCAGAAATCAGTCTAAACAGCATGGGGGCTGATATGGCCGATATCAATAACGATGCAATGCCAGAAATATTTGTAACCGATATGCTTCCTGAATCAGATGCGCGTTACAAAACAAAAACCACTTTCGAAAACTGGGAAAAATATCAGCGAAATGTACAAAATGGTTACCACCACCAATATATCCGTAACGCCCTGCAGTTAAATCATGGAGCGATGCATTTTAGTGAGATAAGCCGATTTGCCGGGGTATCCTCCACCGATTGGAGCTGGGGAGCCTTGATTACAGATTTGGATATGGATGGTTACAAAGACATATTTGTAGCCAACGGTATTTATAAGGATCTAACTGATCAGGATTATCTCAGCCTGTATAACAATCCTGAAGCTATATTGGGTTTGATGAAAAAAGAAAAAGATGTAATTAAAAAATTGATCGATGCTATTCCATCCGAAAAATTATCAAATTATGCCTTTCAGAATAATGGTAACCTTCGTTTTACCAACAAATCTTCGGAATGGGGGCTTTCTACTCCTTCCTTTTCACATGGTTCGGCCTACGGCGATTTGGACAACGATGGAGATCCGGATTTGGTAATCAACAATACATCCATGCCGTGTTTTGTATACCAAAACCATACAGATGGAAAACAGAATTATTTAAAATTTGAATTAAAAGGCAGCAACCAAAATACCCTTGCCATTGGAACGCAAATCACTTTATTTAAAGATGGTCAAAAATTTTATCAGGAGGTACATCCCATGCGCGGTTTTGAATCGTGCGTGGATCCCCGGCCTTTATTTGGCCTTGGTTCCATTCAAGTCATTGATTCAGTAACCGTGGTTTGGCCGGATGGTAAAGTATCCAACTTACGTAATATCAACGCCAATACTACTATAAAACTGAATCAATCTGATAACCTGACCCTTTTTAAAGAATCGAAATCAGAATCTCTGTTGGAAGAAATAGTTGTGCCCGGGTTGGAATTTAAGCATCAAGAAAATGTATTCAACGATTTTGAAAGAGACAGATTATTGTTTCATATGTGTTCACAGGAAGGCCCTCCCCTGTGCATAAAAGATATAAATGGAGATGGTTTAGATGATATTTTTGTTGGCAATGGTATGGCGCAATCCCCTGTTGTTTTTATACAGAATAAAACAGGGAAATTTACAAAACAACATATCCGGTCATTTGAAGATTTGCAAAAAGCAGATGATACGGATGCGCAATTCTTTGATGCGGATAATGACGGTGATCTGGATTTATATATTTGCAGTGGTGGCAATGAAGTACCGACAAGTTCGAGTCTGTTAGCGGATCGGTTCTATCTCAATAAAAACAATGAATTCATCAAATCTCCACAGGTATTGCCAACATTTAATTTCGAAAGTACTTCCTGTGTGCGACCGAATGATTTTGACGGTGATGGTGATACTGATCTTTTTGTGGGTGTAAGGATGGTCCCATTCAATTACGGAGTACCCTGCAATGGATATATTCTTCAAAATGATGGTAAAGGCAATTTTAAAAATCTCCAGGTAAGTGAATTATTAAACCTTGGTCTCATCACTGACGCTGTTTGGGCGGATCTTGACGGAGATCTCCAAATTGAACTGATTATTGTCGGAGAATGGATGTCTCCCAAAATAGTTTCTTACCAAAAGAATTTGTGGACAGACAGAAGCCAAGAATTTGGAATAGAAAATGAGAAAGGTTTATGGCAGTCAGTAAAAGCAAATGATCTGGACAATGATGGTGACCAGGATCTGATCATTGGCAATTGGGGACTTAACTCCCGTATCAAGCCGGGCACTCAAAAGCCAACTCGTTTGTATATTAACGATTTTGATCAAAATGGCAGTGCTGATCAGATACTAACTACCTATAACGGCGATCAATCATACCCGCTTACGTTAAGGCAAGATCTTATAAGCCAGATTCCCTATTTAAAGAAAAAATATCTTGAATACAATAAATACAAAAATCAAACTATACAGAACATCTTTTCTGAGGAACAACTCAGTACCGCCATTACATTGAATACCACTACCCATGAAAGCAGAATATATAATAATGAAGGAGGTAAATTGGTGGCTACTGCATTACCCTCCCTGGCTCAATTGGCTCCCCTATTCGATTTATTAATTACCGATCTCAATAAAGATGGAAAATCGGATATTATCACAGTTGGAAATTTTGAAGCTTCAAAACCAGAATTAGGCTCATACATGGCTATGCCTATGACTATTTTACTTCAATCAAAAAAAACATTAGAATTCATTCCACAGTATCCTTATGTCCCCTCCGGAGAGATCAGATCAGTAGGGAAACTAAAAATTCTTGGTAATGAATGTCTTGTAGCTGCCTACAATGATGATACTTTACGAGTTTTCCGGATTAAATAAACTCAATTGACATTCAAAATTTGTAAATTTGCATTCCTTAAATAAATGAAATTTTCATATTGTTTTTTTGCTGCTGGCATTATCGTTGTTTTAATACTTTCAGGCAGTTGTAAGTCAAAATACGAACGGATGGTAGCACAGGAGCTGGCCTCTGGTGAAAGGCATGACAGTTTGTTTTTTGGATTGTCTCTGGGTATGGATAGAAAATCATTTTATTCTGTGTGCTGGGAACTAAATAAAGCAGGTAAGATGTCCCAAGGCTCTAACAATTTGAGTGCCCGATATTTTTTATTTGAAGGTCTTAAGGCACCAGCTTATCTTGATTTTTACCCGACTTTTAATAATGATACCATCAGTGAGATGCCATGTATTTTTGTCTACAAAGATTGGGCTCCCTGGAACACTTCACTGTCCAATGATTCCTTATTGGTGGATGTATTGCAACTTACCGGCAAATGGTACGGAAATGGCTTTTTTGAAATCAAAAACAAAGACAAAGGGGATATCTGGGTAAAAGTGGATGGGAACAGGAGAATAAAAATTTCTAAACAAGTACCTAACAAAGTCCAGATGATCATTACCGATTTAAAGAATCCTCCAAAATCAGTTAATTAACCGGTCATGTGGAAATCCGTTCGAATACTTAGCTTATTCCTTATCCTGGTTTTTGTTGCTTGCAGGAAATCAATTGGAGTAGATCCTATAAATCAAAACACTCTTTTTCAATTATTGCCATCAAATCAAACAGGAATATCATTCAGTAATGAACTTACCTATAACAGAAATTTTAATATCTATCGATACAGAAATTTTTACAATGGTGGCGGAGTAGCTATTGGGGACATTAATAACGATAGTCTTCCTGATGTATATTTTAGCTCTAACATGAGTAAGAATAAATTATATCTGAATAAAGGCAATTTTAAGTTTGAAGACATCAGTAGTGCGGCAGGGGTGGAAGGCACAAAAGCCTGGAGCACCGGAGTTGCGATGGCGGATGTAAATGGGGATGGTTGGTTGGATATCTATGTCTGCAACTCCGGCGATATAAAAGGAGACAATAAAGAAAATGAATTGTTTATAAACCAACAAAATGGTACATTCAAAGAAATGGCAGCTTCGTATGGTTTGAATGATAAAGGATATTCAACACATGCCGCCTTTTTTGACTATGATAAAGACGGAGACCTGGATTTGTATTTACTCAATAATTCATACAAAGCCATTGGTAGTTTTAATTTAAGAAACAATATCAGAGCGGATCGCGATACCTTGGGAGGTGATAAGTTATTAAGGCACGATATCACATCAGAAGGCCAAATCCATTTTACAGATGTAAGTACAGAGGCCGGGATCTACGGTAGCCTGATCGGATTTGGACTAGGGGTAACGGTAGGAGATGTAAATAACGATGGATGGCAGGATATATTTGTAAGCAATGATTTTTTTGAGCGTGATTATTTATACATTAATCAAAAAAATGGGAGCTTTAATGAAGTAATTACAGATCAAATGCAGTGTTTAAGTGCTGCCTCTATGGGAGCGGATATGGCTGATATCAATAATGATGGGCATCCTGATATTTTTGTCACGGATATGTTGCCCTCCATCGAACGAAGACTGAAAACAAAAACCACATTTGAAGATTGGAACAAGTATCAATATAATGTAAACAATGGCTATTATCACCAATTTATCCGAAATATGTTACAACTCAATCTCGGTGATGGTAGTTTCTCAGAAATAGGTCGGCTCTCGGGTGTCCATGCTACCGATTGGAGTTGGGGTGCCCTCCTTTTTGATATGGATCTGGATGGCCACAAAGATATTTTTGTAGCTAATGGAATCTTTAAAGATCTCACCGACCAGGATTACCTGAACTTTATCAGTGAGCGATCAACCATTCAAAATATTGTTAAAGACGATAGCGTGGATTATAAACAGTTGATAGATTCTATTCCGAGCGAAGCCATCCCAAACGCTGCATTTCACAATCAATCCAATTTGGTCTTTATCGATAAAGCCAGTGATTGGGGATTAAACACTCCATCTTTCAGTAATGGCTCTGCTTATGGCGACCTGGACAGAGATGGTGACATGGATCTGATAGTGAATAATGTCAATATGCCTTGTTTTGTTTACAAAAACAATTCGACGGAGAATAAACAAAACTTTATAAAATTATATTTTAATGGTACTGCCAAAAACACACTTGCTTATGGAAGCCAGGTCAAAGTATTTGTAGATAGTCAAATGCAATACCTTGAACATATGCCGATTCGCGGATTTCAATCCAGTATGGAACCTACATTGATTTTTGGGTTGGGGAGTAAAAGTAAAATCGACTCGATTCATATACGATTTCCGGATCAAACCGTGCAGGTAATGAAAAATATTTCCAGTAATCAAACTCTATATATTGATAACGCTAATGGAACACAAGCATCTATGAACTTAATCAAACCCACCCGGCCCCTTTTAAAGGAGGTTCAGATTAAAGGCATCTTACCCCATTCGGAAAATAAATATTCCGATTTCGATAGAGACCGGTTATTGTATAATATGATTTCGAATGAAGGTCCTAAAGTGTCCATTGGTGATATAAATGGGGACAAATTAGAAGATATATATATCGGACAATCTTCCGGAACAGTAAAAAAATATTACTTACAAACTGCAAATGGCAGTTTTTTAACAAGACAGGATAAGGCGTTTAGCTCACAAACGGATTTTGAAGACACCGGGCATACGTTGGTAGATATCGATAATGATGGGGATTTGGATCTATATGTTTGTTCAGGGGGAAATGAGTATACTGAAGCTTCAAGTAATCTTATGGATAGATTGTATGTAAACGATGGGAAAGGCAATTTTACATTATCCAATCAAATATTACCTACTTTTAAATTTGAATCCGGATCTTGTGTTCGGCACGCCGATCTGGACAACGATGGAGATCAAGACCTTTTTGTTGGCATTCGAAACAAACCTGTCTATCACGGAGTGCCTGTCAATGGTTATATTTTAATCAATGATGGAAAAGGTATTTATACAGACCAAACCAAAAATCGGGCACCTCATCTCCTTACTATCGGCATGATCACTGACGCCCAATGGGCGGACATGAATAAGGATGGTCAACCTGATTTAGTAATATGTGGTGAATACATGCCTATAAAAATTTTTTATAATAATAAGGGACAATTTTCAGATTTCAAATCCATCAGCCCTAATGGCTGGTGGAATTCCATCCAGGTTACAGACCTGGACAATGATGCAGACTTAGACATTATAGGAGGCAATCATGGATTAAACAGTCGTTTTAAAGCAACTGCAGAACATCCGATAAGATTATATATAAATGATTTTGATCAAAATGGAACCGTGGAACAATTCCTTACCAGTTACAGAGAAGGTAAAGAATATCCTTTTTCTTTAAAACACGATGTAATCACACAAATACCTTCTTTAAAAAAGAAATATTTAAAGTATGCCTCGTTTGCTGGTCAAACCATACAGGATTTTTTCCCCAGTTCAGTACTTTCAAGATCAATAATTGATAGCGCAAATTTTTTATCTTCAGCAGTCTTTATACAAGAAAAAGGTAGTTTTAAAATAGTTGAATTACCGATCGAAGCACAATTTTCAATAGTGTATGCCACTTTTTCAATTGATCTCGACCAGGATCATCTAAAAGAAATAATACTGGGGGGCAATCAGTATAGAACCAAACCTGAAACTGGAAGATATGATGCATCTTACGGTTTGGTAATAAAACAATTACCAAATCATCAATTCAAAATAGTATCATCTGAATTGTCCGGAATAAAAATAAAAGGAGAAATACGGGATATTAAACCCATTACTATAAATAAAAAGCTGCATCTGATTTTTGCCAGAAACAATGATTATCCACTATTTTATACTATGCAATGAAACAGTGGACCATTCTCTTTCTGATTTTTATTCCTCTCCTGTTTATTACTTGCAAAACCAACAAAACCGTTTTTGAATCTCAAAACCCTGTAAAATCCGGCATTTCATTTTCAAATTCACTTGTCGAAACCGACAGCCTAAACATTATAGAATATCTTTATTTTTACAATGGAGGTGGGGTTGCAACAGGTGACATCAACAACGATGGTCTTGCAGACATATACCTTTCTGCTAACCAGCAAGCCAGCAAACTGTACCTCAACAAAGGAAATTTTATTTTTGAAGATATTACTTCTTCATCCGGTACGGCAAACCCTGCTGATTGGAAGACAGGTGTCAGTATGGCAGATGTAAATCAGGACGGCTGGCTTGATATTTATGTATGTGAAGTAGGAGAATATAAAAATATAAAGGGCAGAAATAAATTATATATCAATAATCGCAATAATAGTTTTTCCGAGAAAGCGAAGGAATATGGCTTAGACATTGTGGCATTTTCGACTCAGGCAGCCTGGTTGGATTATGATATGGATGGGGATTTGGATATGTATCTTTTGTGTCACTCGGTTCATTCTACAGACACGTATAAGGATACCTCCATACGGCATACTACAGACTTATTAAAGGGAGATAAATTATTTGAAAATCAAAATGGATATTTTAAAGAAGTAAGTAAAGAAGCAGGTATACAAAGCAGTCCCATAGGGTATGGATTGGGTATAGTAATTTCAGATTTTAATAATGATTTATTACCAGACATATATATTGCAAATGATTTTCATGAAAATGATTATCTATACATTAATACCGGAGAAAAATCTTTTAGGCAGACCCAATTTCAATCATTTGGTCATACCTCTGCCTTTAGTATGGGGGTGGATGCATCCGATATAAACCGGGACGGGC
This sequence comes from Saprospiraceae bacterium, assembly GCA_044227925.1. Classification (GTDB taxonomy): domain Bacteria; phylum Bacteroidota; class Bacteroidia; order Chitinophagales; family Saprospiraceae; genus JADJLQ01. Next base: position 118,462 of record JBGAVW010000008.1, read on the forward strand.
TTACCGATATCATCAGCCTGGATATGAAACCATATGATGAAAAAATATTCAAAAATTCTGTAGGTGCCGACCCATTTGATATATTTCAATATAAAAATAAATTTGGATATCATTTTCAATATCCTCGCAATGCACTTCAACTCTGTCAGTTTATCGATAGTATAGGTACTCCCCTTTATGCCGAAGTAGCTCAACAATTGGGCATTGACCGAACCGATTGGAGTTGGACCCCACTCATCGCAGACTTTGACAATAATGGCCTGCCCGATATATTTATTACAAATGGCATAGCCCATAGACCAAATGATCTCGATTATCTTAAATATCATTCTTCCATTGCCAATATCGATACTGCCCAATCCGGAAATTTGATTTCGCTGATGCCACAAGGGAAAGCTAAAAATCAATTCTACTCACAATCACAATTATTAAATTTTGACAATAAATCTGAATTATGGAATCCGGAAGGTGACGACCTGTCTACTGCTGCAGCGTATGCTGATTTTGACAATGATGGGGATCTCGATCTTATAATTAACAGAATCAATGCTACTGCCACTCTCCTGAAAAATAACTCCTCAAAATCCAACTTCTGTAGTATTCGCCTGGATTATATAGCGTCTAATAAATTTGGCATTGGTACCAAAGTTAAAATGTATACAAAATCAGGTACGCAGACAAAAGAAATGTATACTGTAAAAGGATTTCAATCCGCTTCTGATTATATCCTTCACTTTGGCTTGAATTCGGACGACAAAATCGATAGCATACAATTAAATTGGCCAAATGGACTTATACAGACAGAATATGATTTAAAAATAAATACCATACTCAGTTTTAAATTTACCCCAGATAGCATTAAACTGAATCCTATGTCAAATGCATCTCCCGTTTTTTCTCCTGTGCCATTCAATGCATTCCTTCACCATGAAAACGAGTATAATGATTTTGAACGGGAAAAACTTTTATTGTTTAAACTATCTACCCAGGGACCAGCGATGACAGTAGGAGATATAAATAATGATGGGTTAGAGGATTTTTGGATTGGCGGCGCAAGGGGCCAATCCGGGGCAATATTTCTACAAGGCAGTGCAGGCTCTTTCACCTTGCTGGATCAGGTTGCTTTATCAAATGATGCAATGTTTGAAGATACTGATGGATTGTTTTTTGATTCCGACCTGGATGGAGATCTCGATTTAATGGTTGCTTCAGGGGGATACCAGCTTGATAACCCATCGTTGCTATTAGATCGTATTTATGTTAATGATGGCAAATTAAATTTTATCAAAAATGAAAGTGCGTTACCCTCTGTCACCCATGTAAGTAGCTGCATTGCTGCAAACGATATCGATGATGACGGGGATATAGATGTATTTATCGGTGGCCGGGTTGCACCTTACTATGGATTTAATACCGATTCGTATTTGTTAATAAATGATGGTACTGGTCATTTTAGACATACCAACATTCCTATCCTTAATGGATTGGGCATGATTACGGATGCCACATGGGCTGAAATAGATAACGGTGCAAAAGGAAAAGAGTTGATCGTAGTCGGTGAATGGATGCCCATAACTATAATCAAACGAGATGGGCCAGGTTGGAAAAAAGAAATCATTGATAATAGTGAAGGACTTTGGCAATGCATTGAATCATCTGATTTGGATCAAGATCAGGACATTGATTTTGTAGTTGGAAACGTGGGCAACAATACACCGTTCAGGGCTACAAGCCAGCAAGCCATTGAAATTTTTTCCGCTGATTTCGATAGAAATACAACTCCTGAATCCATTGTTTCCTATTGGGTGAATGCCACCGCGTATTCTTTTTTTAGCAAAGATGAATTGGCCAGCCAACTGATATTATTTAAAAAGAAATATACTGACTACAAATCATTCTCCTCCAAAACATTTGATGAACTATTTAAGGATTTTAATTTAAAGAAAGATCGAAAAAAAATCTCAACTACCCAAAGCAGCATTCTGATCAACGAAGGCAAAAATGGTTTCCAAATGAGAGCCCTACCATTTGAAGCGCAGCAGTCCATGCTTTTTACTTTCCTGGCAGAAGATTACTCCAATGATCAATTCCCGGACATCTTATGCGGAGGAAATCTTTTCGAAGTGCATCCTTCGTTTGGCCGCTTGGATGCCAGTAGTTCACCTATATTGATAAATGATGGAAAGATGAATTTCAAATATTTACCACCCTATCAGTCAGGTATATTTACACAAGGTGCGATCCGGGACATAAAATCAATTAAAATTCAAAATGCCAAAGCAATTCTTATGGCTAGAAATAATGACAGTCCATTAATCTATACTGTCAAATAACCTGATTCATGATTTAGCGGAATTACTTCAATGCTTCCGGGAGCAAATGCGTTGGAAAATTCTGATAACATACCGGGCGCAGCCATCTGTAAATTGCACTATTCCCCACAGCCGTAAAAATGGAATTACTAGTGGCAGGATACGGCCCCCCATGCACCATGGCCGATGCCACTTCTACACCTGTTGGCACACCATTAAAGACTATTCTTCCTGCATAATCTTCGACGACATCTATTATTTCCTGGTTGCGTTTGTCAGTCGGCAAACTCCAAATAGTAATGGTCAATTGACCTGATAAAGAAGGTAAAATGGAGAGCATATCCAGGTGATCTTTACATTTTATCACCATGGCAAATGGACCAAACACTTCCTGATGCCATGAGGGGTTAGCTTTGAATGCATCATAGCTAACCACAGCCAGGGAAGGTCGAACTTTAAATGCATCATTATCGTTGTAATTTTTAACTGCGGTATCCTGAGCAATTGCATTAATCGATTTAATGAAAGAGGATTTCATGCGCGCATTTAACATTGGTGATCCATTTACTTCTGATAATTTTTTATCTAATGCCTCGATAAAGACATCCGCCTCGGCCCCTGATTCTACTAAAATAAATCCAGGTTTGGTGCAAAACTGCCCTACCCCAAGGGTGATTGACCCTGCAAATGTCTCAGCTACTTTTACAGCATTTTCTTTTAAAGCAGAAGACAAAATCAAAGCCGGATTTAAACTGCCCATTTCAGTGTAAACTGGAATAGGTTCAGTCCTTGCTGCTGCCGTATCCATAATAGCCCTTCCTGCATGCAGAGATCCGGTGAATCCCACCGCCTTAACTCGTTTGTCAGCAACAAGAATTTGGCCCAAACTGGACCCGGCTCCATAAACAGTAGAAAACACCCCTTCCGGCCCACCACATTTTTTTACAGCATTTAAAATAGCCTCGCCTACCAATGCATTCGTGCCGGGATGAGAGGAGTGGGCCTTTACAATCACAGGGCATCCGGCAGCCAACGCGCTTGCTGTATCACCACCAGCAGTTGAAAAAGCTAACGGAAAATTGCTTGCACTAAACACCACCACAGGTCCAATAGGTCTGAATAATTTTCGTAAATCAGGTCTTGGCAAAGGTAGCCTGTCTGGTAATGCAATATCTACTGTAGGCATAGCCCAGGTGCCGGAGCGCAACATTGCGGAAAATAACTTTAATTGATTGGTGGTACGTGCTCTTTCTCCGATCAACCTCGCTTCGGGCAATCCTGTTTCTGCCATTGCCCTATGGATGAGCACATCTCCTAATGAATTTATTTCATCCGCAATCGTATCCAGTAATATGGCTCTTTGTTCATCAGTCCATTTCTTGTAAATGGGAAAGGCAGCAACAGCTTTGTCTAAAGCCATATTTATAATCAAATCGTTGGCAACAGAAAATTTTTCCGGCAAATATTCACCAGTGGCAGGATTTACCGCCTGCATAACTTCTGTATTATCCTTTATTTCAGTCCCGATAATATTCCCTGTAATCATTTTAATCTTTTAATCTGATAAAATTTATTATTTATTTATACTATAAATCGAGAGATTGGGTCTGCTGGCCAATGCATCATTTATAGTCTTTAATACATCCACCCTTTCCTGGCCGGTAATGGGCAATCTAGGTTCGCGGACATTTTCTGTTCCTACTCCGGCTGCTGCTTCAGCTAACTTAATATACTGCACTAACTTGGGGTGAATATCCAATTCTAATAGTGGCATAAACCATCTATAGATCGACCAGGCATCCTGAATCCTGCCTTCTCTTACTAAATTAAACAACACAACAGTTTCTTCTGGAAATGCATTAACCAGTCCTGCCACCAGTCCATCTGCCCCGGCTGCAATACTTTCCAGGGTAAGCGTATCGACACCACCCATGATTTTAAATCGGTCTCCGAAAGCATTTCGCATTCGGGTAATATTAGTATTATCCCTGCTACTTTCTTTTACTGCCCGGATATTGGGACTTAGGGTCAGCTGTTCAAACATATCCAGGCTTACATTGATTTTATAATCATACGGATTG
>JBGAVW010000090.1:0-15520 GCA_044227925.1 Saprospiraceae bacterium
ATGTAATAACAGCAAAGCTTTACTCTCCTCATTTTATTACAAATTATAATCGAGAGATGCGACTACTGTTCAAATTATAAAGAGGTAGATCCCAAAGAGAATGATAACTACAATATACTAATCATACTTGTTTGTCAATAATTGTCCACTTATGTTATTGTTTCTATTCAGTAGTGTCAGCTATTAATTTGGCATTTGCATTCCAAAGCTTAATTTTTCCCGTGATACTTGAAGTGATGATTTTTTCAGACTTGCTATTCCAATCCACCCCCCATAACAAGTCTTTGGATTTTCCAGTATATAATAATTTTCCTTTTGCATTCCATATTCGAAGAGCATCGCTGGCAGAAGCTAAAAGAGTTCCTGATTTATTCCATCGAATGTTCCTGTATTCTGCTTTGCTTCCGTATAAAGTTTTAGTCAGTGTCCCATCAGGCTTCCAAAACTGAATAATGGATTTTATGCCTTCTTTGTCGTGCCCATAATCGCCAATTGCAAAAAAATCTCCAGACGGGTGCCAACAGATAGTTAAAATGCCGGTATTTTCCTTTCGATGCTTGATTACTTTTAATGTTATGCCCAAAGTATCCAAAATTCTTATATCGTCTCCACTAACAGCAATGATATTTTTACTTGGATGCCAGCCAATAGAAAAATAGCTATTGTTGTCTTCTTTTTTGATTGTCCGCAATAAATTACCTGTAGAGTCCCAAATTTTAACCAGCCCGTCATTATCAGCAGTTGCCAGAAGCTGACCATTAAAATTCCAATCAATTCCTCTTGCTCCATTAGGTATTCCGTTTAGTTTAATGAATTTTTCTGTCACCGTATTTAAAATACTTACTTCATCGTCATTGGTTGCTACGGCTAACAAATTATTTGTGGGGTGCCAACGTACCTGCCTTATCATACTTTTAAGTTGATAGGTTTTGAGTAGTTTTGAATTTTCACCGTCGTAAATTTTTAATAAACTGTCATCGCCTCCCACAGCAATTCTTTTATCGTCGGCACTCCAGTCTGCAGACCACAAAAGTGTTTCCGTTCCTCCATTAACTGGTTTACTTCTTGTAACCAAACTCTGTTCGCATGAAGATTTCGGGAGAATTAGAGAAATTAATAAGTAAAGTGGCAGGAATTTTACCATAAGAACTTTAATTGAAATAAGGTTTGTTTTGTATGACGCATAAAGGCTGTATTTCTGCATTGATACTTATCCAAAGCTGCATTTGACTCTATAAAACGAAAGTGTTGGACATGATTTCTAAAATTCAATATGGGTAATGTTGTTGGCAATCTCTTTAATTGTCATAGGGGCTTTTTTGTCCATTGTTTAATAAAACTTTAATAATTCGAATCCTATTGTATCGTTGAAGAAAAATAGGATAAAGGTTTACATAAAGATTTAACAAGGTTAAAAAACAAATGTCAAAACAACTAAGTTTTTTGTCTGTAATAAAAATCAATCCAACACAAAGTATTGTTCCAAAGATATGTCTTAATTCGTTTTTTCTTGTTTCTAATTCGTATTGATACAATTCGTTTGTCCGTTCGGATTTGTTAAATTTAATTTGAATGAGACCTCTCCATTTTCTGGCAATATCACCTGTAAATGGCAAATACTTTTTGAATAATTTGATTCCTACAAATTCATATATTGTTTTGTTACGATAAAATTCAAATTCCTTTGGCTTAAAATAGTACTTCATTATTATTATTAAGTCTTTCTGATTTTTTGCATTCAGTAATTCTTGTTATCTACATAGTGTTTTATGTTGATAGCTGTATTTTTTTTTCTTCATTTCATTAATTTGGGCTGTGCTCATCTTTCCAATCCCGATGGATAATGGAGAACGAAGCTATTTCCCACATTGCTATACGGTCTGTCTCTGTTGTCATATAAATCAATGGAATTAGAATGACTAAGAGCGAATGAGTATTGCTGCAATTGGAAATTGACCAACTGGCGGCCCAAAACAGAAGCTAAATTGATACTTAATGCAACAAATAATTGATATCCCTGAGCACCCAATCTCTCCAGCAATTCATGAATTCCCTCGTAAAGTTCGTTTTCAAAAAGCCCTTTAGTAGAAAAGTACTCTCTATAGTACTCCACTGCCTTATCTGCAAGATCGTTTGAAAGGGCATACCTTGCTATAAAAGAATCCCGGAGAGGAGGACCTATAAAACTATCCAGCTCTTTTATTGAATGCTCTGAGATATCCAGTTTTTTTAGAGAATATAAAATTGAATTGATAATCCCTTCTTTTGGATCAGTCAATGTTCCATCAAGATCGAATAAAATATTATCCATCTTACCAATCCTGGTATTATCTGAGCGATTCATCTTAATTTTAGTAAAAATAGGTTATATTTTAATTTTGAAGCAAACCAGGTGATTTTTATTTATTTCTGTTTCATCTTGAAGATAGAATTTATACGATTATTAAATTGTTTAGTTTACTCTTCTGCTAAATCTATTTTGATGTGCCGAATATAAAATAAATGTTCAGGCTTATTTTTTTGATCGAAAATTTGAACTAGCTCAGAATGAACATCTGTTTGAAAAAACTTCATTAATAAAGATGTACGACCCGGACTGGGTCGGATTTAATATGTATTTGAATTTATAAATAGTTGATCCCTTCGGGATTTATAGCCCTGAATAGTCTTTAGAATCCGAAGGATTCAAATGGTTCTAACATCATCATCAATAATCATCTCGACCCCATTGGGATCGTATGTTTTGCTATAATTTTCGTTTTTATCAAAAAAAATTGACCTGATGAAGCTCGTATTGGAAGTTATAGGGTTGGAAAAATTATTATTATGGCACCTCAAAATTAGATTTCTACTCTTCTGCTTTTTTTAAATTAAACCGCTTTATCCTTGCCTTCAATGATGGAATGTTTTCTTCCATTATGCCGGTTAAAATCCGGTCGAAGTCCTTTTTCAAAATAGAATTCTTCCCGGATAAGTCGAATAAACTTTGTAGTGAATTAACTCTCACTATTTTACTTTCTCTTTTATCCTGGACCCAATCCGTTAATCGCTGCCATATTTTTTTCAATTCCAGAGCGGTAAGTGGAATGCGCGTAACCAGTAAAGCCAGATGCCATTTGAGTTCTATCGGGCATTCTTTCACGGCTGCCTGTATCAGGTCTTTTTTGTGACTAGCCAAATAGGCCGGATACCTTATAGTGATTTTTTCTATTGCATCCGCTGTGCGCATCACGACTGTACGATCGCTATGAAAAAGGCCCTGGAATAAAATATCAAAATCCTGCTGATTTTTTATTTTACGTACGACTTCGTCTACTCTGCCTATCGATCGCAGATCTCCGCCTTTTAATTTGTCGTAATCGTTTTCCATTTTTTTATTCGGTGTTTCAAAAAGAGACGGTGTTACCATCAATTATAAAATAATTAGGCTTAGTATGTATTATTATTATTCTCCGTAATGAGAAACCGTCCCTGATTTTTCTACCCGGTCTGTTTATCGAAATATTCGATAATTTTTCTTTCATATTCGGCCTTATGTTCTGATTTCATGATGGAAGCATGTTTTGCATTTCGTACGGTCCAAAGCTCTACCGGTATACGGCTATTTTCTTTTAGTTTCATTCCCATTTCGAGGGGGGTCCAATCGTCTATCTCAGAGTAAATAAGCAGCATTGATTTTAGTCTTTTGATATCCTGTACACGATCGACCGGCCTGATTTTCTTTTTATATTTGGGGAATAAGAAATTCATCACCTGCAATGTTTTGTAAGGTAAGGGAAATTTTATCCAATAGTCGTCCAGGCTCGTAGCAGCACTTTCAATAACGGCAAAATCATAGGTGTGAGCTTCTGCAGTAAATGCAATAGTAGCCCACTGTGCACCCATAGATATGCCCAAATAGCCAACGGGTATATTGGGAGAGGCTTTAATTGCTTCTCTACCTATAGCGAGGATGTCTTCATAGTATGAAAAATTGCCATGCGTGCTCTCTCCAAAACCATTAAGGTCAAAAACCAATGCATTGTATCCATTTTTCCGCAACAATTCCGTGTATCCATTTTTAATAAAATAAGCTTTGGCTTCTTTGCCCATAGGATGGCCCAATACAATAGTTGCCTTTGGTATTTCAGTATGTGCTTTAGCAAAGAGTCCATGTATGATGCCACCTGATTTACTCTTAGTATGAATTTTTTGCCATTCTTTTTGCTGTGCTTCAGTCAATGGATTTTGCCATTTTACCATAAATCGACCGAAAAAAGGTATTTTAAGAAGTTTGTACATGTAATACAATTAATTACGTTTAGGTAAAAATAGTTCTATTATTTTTCCAACACAATTCTATCCCGGATCGCTTTGGCTACGGCTTCTTTTCCACTGTTTACATGTAACTTACCGTAAATATTCTTTAGATGACTTCGTACGGTATCGAGTGAAATAAAACATTCTGCCCCAATTTTTTTGTAGGAATACCCTTCTACCAAATAATGCAGGATTTCTACTTCTCTTTTTGAAAGATCGTATTGTGGTGGAGCGGGTTTTTGATGAAAAGATTTGAGCACTTTCCTTGCTATACCCGGAGACATAGGGGCACTGCCCAAAACAACATCTTTAATGGCTTCGTACAGTTTGGCAGGAGAGGTACTTTTTAGCAAATATCCATCCGCCCCGGCTGCCAATGATTTAAAAATTTTATCATCATCATCAAATACGGTATGCATAATCACATTAATATTTGAATCTATAATTTTTATTTGTTCCACGCCATAGATGCCGTTTTTGCCAGGCATATCTATATCCATGAGCACTACATCGGGCTTTTGCCTGGTTACATCTTCCTGTACAGAGTCACAATTAGTATAAGTGCCCACTATATCGATATCGGGCAGGGTAGATAACATCAATAATAAAGAATCTCTTAATAAGGTATTATCTTCATATATTATCAATCTCATCTGAAGGTTTTTAGAAAATGTGGCTATGGGGCATTAAACCCATCAAATATAGCCAATGCCGGGCACTCCCCCATCACATGTTTATGTGATATTTATTGGTATTGTGCAGAGTATAGCTGTGCCTTTTGAATCAAAAGGTCCGATTTTAAAAGTGCCTTTTAGTTTTTCGGCCCGTTGCTTCATATTATTTAATCCATTTCCTTTAGTAATGGTAGAATCATCCAGGCCGATACCATTATCTTTTATTTCAATTTGAAGAGATTTAGGGGTGGAGGACATGACGATACTGGTTTCAGTGGCCTGAGAATGTTTTACTATATTATTTAGTATTTCTTTGAATATCAGGTATACATTCTGCCTTGTTTCTATATCCAGGACCTGCTCTTTACTATGTATACCACTGATATTAAAATTATAGTTTATGTTTTTTGATTCCAGTATCTGACCGGCAAATTTCTTCATCCGGTCCAGTAGATTTTGTAGTTTATCGTTTTGGGGTTGTATACTCCACACAATATCTCGCAGAGATTCCGTGACATGGCCTGCCTGATCGGAAATTTGTCCCAGGTATTTATTTAATACTGATTTTTCCATATCGTGGCTGCTTACCATTTTAGACAATACATTGATGGTAGTGAGTGAGGCACCAATATCATCGTGTAAGTCGGCCGAAATGCGCTGTCTCATGCGCTCCAGTTTCATCAGTTGATGGATTCTGAAATTATATATAAAATAACCGGCAGTACCTATGATCAAAACCGAAAGAGTATTAAACCACCAGGTTTGAAACCACGGTGGGTCGATGATGATCTGCAATGCCTTTTCTTTACTCTGCCGTTGATTGATATTATTGGCTATAATGCGCAGTGTATAACTTCCGGGCAAGAGACGGGCAAAGCTCATATAGTTTCTTTTGCCCAATTTTACCCAACCTGTATCTACACCGTCCATTTTAAGGTAATACTCTATGTTTTCAGTTTGTGAAAAATCAGGTGACTGAAATTCAATATCAATCATATTCTGATTAAATGGCAACCGGATTTTAGATAAATAACTGGCTTGGGTATCTGAAACCAGTTCGTGATTCATTACTTTGAAAGAAGTGATGATCGGCTGCGAAGTATGCGCAACCGGTGTTTCCATTACGGGCTTTATTTTGTTGAGCCCATTCACTCCACCCATCCATATATTTCCATTTCTGTCTTTATAGCAGGAAGCTGTATTAAACTCTTTTCCCTGTAGTCCGGCGTTTTCATTATAGTTTTCTACGACCCCCGTAAGAGGATATATTTTACTGATGCCATCATTAGAACTAATCCATATATAATCGTATTCGTCGTTCATTACACTGTAGATCACATCGTTGGTCAGGCCCAGGCTCGAATTCCAAAGTTTGATTACCGCTTTGGTATTCCAGTCCGCCTGAATCAGGCCATTATCTGTAGCGATCCAAAGGGTACTATTGAGTTTAATAAAATGCCGGGCATTGCTCGAAATGCGTTGAAACTCAGGAAATTCATGTAATTCACCACTGGCAGGATCATATTCAATAAAGTTTTTCTTTTCACTGGCTATATAAATTTTACCATCCAGGCGTTGCATATACCGTACGGTAAAATCTAACCGATCCAACGAATCTGAAATGTATTTTGGTGCAGACCAGCTATGTGACCTGGTATCATATCGGCGTAATCCACCTTGATTGCCGCCCGTCAATACTGTATTTTCATCCAATGGAATGAGGCTGTATAATTCCTGTGTTTTGGGATCATCCGGTACAGAATGAAAAGATGATTTTTTAGTGTCCAAATTAAATAAATAAAGTCCTGCCCAGGTAGCCAACCATAGATGGCTTTTATGAGCGGGTAGGATGCTATAGATATTTTTAGATTCGGTATTTTTTTCATCCGGAAAATATCGGTTGGACTCCCCGGTCAGTATGTTTTGGTGTAAGAGTCCACCTACTAAGGTACCACAATAAAAATCAATATCATCTGGTGTATAAATACAGAAGAGGGAATTGTCTGCAATAGAACCATCCCTATTTCGGTCTATACGATATAAATCAAAAAATGTATTGGAATTATCGTATTTAGCAATACCACCTACACTTTCACCTATCCAGGTAATGCCCTGGCCATCTGTAAACAGGGTCAGTATAAATTGGCTTTTAAGCGAATGAGAAATATTGGATCCAGATGATTTTGAAAGGGATTTTTTTGATTCATTTAATTTAATGATCCCATTGCTACGTGTCCCTATCCATATGGTATTGCGATCACTCTGATGGATGAGCCGCATATCGCCCGGCCATTTTTCTTGCGGATACTTCTGATTTAATGATTGGCCTTTATCCAGGCGACCATCATCAATATCAAACGTGTAAATTTCCGATCCATTAATAACGGCCCATAATCTATCACCAATCCCCTGGATATGGATGATCTCTGTTTTTTTTTGTGTAATCTTTGCTTTTATTTGCTGGGCTATTAATTTCCCATTATCGAAAGTATAAATTTCATGAGCTGATGCTAAAAAAACATTTCCATTTATATCCTGGGTGATGGAATTGATCCTGGGACTATTTTCCAATGGGATCATTTTATTTAAAACCAGATCAAATCCATATAGTTTTCCATCCTGGATCAAAATCCAGATCCTGTTTTTGTCATCGATCATGATCAAACTAATGTATTCCCGGCCCGGTGAGACAAAGCCTGAATATATTTTTTCCGGAGCCCAAAATGTATTGGTATATCTATCGTAAATGGCAATGCCCTCACTGGTACCAGTCCACAGTCGATCGTATTGATCTACAGCTAATGCGCTGAAAAATTTAGAATATTCCAATGAAGTTCCAGTACCGGACTGGGGTATAACTTTGGTAAATTTCATACCATCAAATCGATTGAGGCCATCCTGGGTACCAAACCAAATGAATTTATCACTGGTTTGTGCTATACTGTAAACGCTGTTTTGGGAGAGGCCCTGTGAAGTGGTATAGGATTGAAATCTAAGTGGCTGACCAATCAGGACAAAGCATGAAATGATATAAATACCGGTATATAATACGACTCGTTTGTTGATTTTCGTAATCAAGCTCACATCGAAAGATAGTTATAAGTGTAATAATATTCAGATATGCCAGGTAAAAATTGATAAAATTCAGGCAAATCCGTATAGATTAGTTACACGGATTATTTTATATATACGGTGACTTCAGCGAAGTTAATATTGCATTTCATGCATTCCCTAAAATCTGAACTATACGGGGTAATATGAGTTTTTGAAATTTTTCCCAGATTATCGCAGTGTGCGTCTATTTAGAGGGATCCGATACACCAGGCAGATTCCTGATTTATGTTTTAAATTGGATCGTGCTTCCATTCCTATACATTCGAAAAGACATAATACATTTCACCTGCGATTTCCAAACTTTTTTCAAGGTATTTTTGATCTTTTATATCTGTATGGTCGAACTTTTTAGGATCAAGATAGGTGATGGCCGCTCTTGCTTCAGCACCAAAGACAACCGGACAATTTTCATCAGCATCGTCGCATACCATCACAGCACAGTACTCTGACCTGGGATTATATTCGTGATGATATGCTTTTGAAAAACCAATTACAGGAGCTTCATTTTCGTCGTATTTTATACCTATCACAGGATTAGTACCTTCGCTTAATTGCAGTATACTAAACCCTTGATTTGACAAGGTATCAAGGATCGCAGGATATATTGCAGTGCCTTCAGTACCACCGGAATAGCAAGCTATATCTTTGTAATGAAAATGATAGGCCAGGGTCTGGGCCCATACCTGTGCGAGATGACTCCTTCTTGAATTATGTGTACAAATAAAGTTCAACCGGATGGAGGCACCTGAGCTTTTCTTTAATTTGATGTATTCTATTAATGGTCTCAGTATTGCTTTGCGCTCCATAGAAATGGATATTTTTGAAAGCGCTTCAATTTTTTCTTTAAGTTTGCTATACATCATGTACTTCTAATTTTTTCATCAATACAGCAGCGGTCACCGGGCAAACATTGCTAAATTCGGAAGAGGATTTTATTTCAACCGGTACTTTCTCTCTTTCCACTTTTATATACCCCTTTTTTTCAAAATAGGCCGAAGCTGTTTCTGTGAGTAAAAATACCGACTTAAGATTTTCCTGTATTGCAGTCTCTTCTATTTTTTGCACCAAAAGAGATGCAATATTTTTATTTCTATATGCCGGATGTACTACCATAGATCGCAACAAACCATGACCATTGTATTTTTCTAACCCGATAAGGGCTACCAACTGGTCTCCGTCTTTTACATAGAAAAAATCATCTAATGAAAGCGGCAAGTCCGAAGTAGGCAGTTTGTGAGATGCCAATAAATCCATTGCTTCTGCACGCTCACTGCGGTTCAATCCTCTGTAAATTTCAGTCATTTTTTCAACTTTATTTAAACGTAAATCAAAATCTTAATTGCAACAGCCCGGGGCGCAACACGGTGCCTTTGCCTGTGGCTTTTCTGCATATACCGTGATACTCATGATACCGGTTTCACCTGATTTAAATTTTACTAATTCTTCTTGGGTAAGATACTTGGATAAAATATCGTCAGGCAATACAATTGGCTTTTCCTTTTGAACTACAATATTACTAAATCCAGTTTTTTGGATAGAATTCAGATAGTCCTCTTTTTGAATAGCACCGGCTACACAGCCTGCATACATCTCTGCATCTTTTTGCAGGGATTCCGGCAAAGCGCCTTTTAATACTATATCTGAAATGCTAAAATGCCCGCCAGGTTTTAATACCCGATAAATTTCTTTAATCACTCCATCTTTGTTGGGTACTAAATTCAATACGCAATTACTCACTACCACATCTGCTACATCATTATTTAAGGGCATGTGCTCTATATCGCCCTGTCTGAACTCCACATTATTATAATTTAATTTTTCAGCATTGGCCCGGGCTTTTTCTATCATAGCCGGCGTAAAATCTATACCTATGACTTTACCGGATTCACCGGTTTCGGATCGGGCTATGAAACAATCATTGCCGGCACCGCTGCCCAGGTCTACCACGGTATCTCCTTTTTTGATTTTAGCAAATTGAGTAGGCAGTCCGCAGCCGAGCCCCAGATCCGCATCCGGATTATACCCTTTCAGATCACTGTAATCATCGGCCATGATATTGTATACATCCGTAGTACAACAGCTGGCTCCACAGCAGGATGATTGATTGGTTTCTTTGTCTTGTAATGCTATTTCACTGTATTTCTGCATTACCATTTCTTTGATTTGAGATTCTGTTTGCATTTGTTTTCTTTTTATGGTTATAAAATTTTATTCAATCGTAATATCACGATACATTTAGGTAAAAAAAATCAGCAGCAATTTTTGGTCGCTAACTCATAACTCTTAAACAGATCAGTAATATATGTTTTGGCTTTTGTCCATTCTTTATCGTCTATACAATAGCAGGTCTTCACTCCTTCTATATCGCCTTTGATCAGCCCGGCTTCCTTTAATTCTTTTAAATGCTGCGACACTGTACTCTGAGATAGTGGTAATTCGTCTACTATATCACCACAGATACAGGCTTGTTTTTTGATTAATAAATTTAATATGGCTACTCGCGCAGGATGAGATAACGCCTTGGCATATTTTGCAAGGGTATTGTCTTTCACTGTAAATTCTTCTGATTTAGTAGCACCCACTTTAATTGGTAATTTAATCGCAATATTACGATAGATATTTTGATTTGTCAAGAGGTAATCGAAAATATATTTAAAAATATTATCTTTTCTTTACGAATATGAATCAAAGATTACTTTCTCTGGATGTCATGCGTGGCATGATCATGATATTATTGGCAAGCGAAGCAGCAGGTTTATATGAACATATAAATGAGACTTCATTTCCTAAAATACTTATCAATCAGTTTTTTCATCATGAATGGCATGGACTCCGGTTTTGGGATTTGATACAACCTTCTTTTATGACCATGGCTGGTACTGCCTTGTATCTGTCTTATATAAAACAAGAATCAAAAGGTATAGGATGGAGTGAAAATCTGCCCAAGGTAGCCTGGCGCTGTGTAAAACTATTGGCTTGTGGTGTAGGATTGCATTGTATATACAGCGGTAAGTTGGTATGGGAGCTCTGGAATGTATTGTCACAGCTTTCTGTTACTACCCTGATAGCATACCTTATAATCAAAAGGTCTTATTCCTATCAAATGGTGATATCCATTGCATTGCTGGTATTGTCTTTTCTGGCCTATACTTTTATTAAAAATGCTGAATTTAATGAATCGTATGTGATCGGAAAAAACCTGGGATCCATGACGGATATGATATTAATGGGTAAAATAAACCGGGGTGGGTGGGTAGCAATCAATTGTATACCAACTGCGGCACACACGATCTGGGGGGCACTACTTGGAAAGTGGATAATAGAAGAAAAATCAAAGGAGCAAAAACTAAAATGGATAATATATACCGCCATGGTAATGCTGATCGTAGGATATGTTTTGGATTTTGTAAGTGGAATACCCATCATCAAACGAATATGCACCGTTTCATTTGTAATTGTATCCTCAGGATGGGTACTATTGTTTTTTGCTTTGGCTTACTGGATAGTAGAAATCAAAGCATGGAATAAATATGCCTGGATATTGACGGTAGTAGGTATGAATTCCATTTTTATTTACTTGTTTTTTGAAACCGTGGGGGCACAATGGGTAAATAAAACCGTAGATATATTAATCCATGGGATTACAAATGCAATAGGTATAGCTGATCATGCCGGAGCCATCCTCAATTCAATGGCCGTATTGCTGCTGGAATGGGGACTTTGTTACTTTTTGTATAAACGGAAAATATTTTTTAAACTATAGCGAAATATTTTTATTCATTTCCCCATCTCCTGATAAACGTTATCCCTATATTTAATAAATATCAATGGATAGATATGTATTTTCAACTCCCTTTAGCTACCTGATGGCAGAAGCAAGTGAAAACGGGTTAACTGCATTGCACATCATGAAGACAAAGCCCGCTACAAGGGAACATACTTCTACCCGCCATCCGATTTTAATAGATACACGTAAGCAAGTAATGGAATATTTTGATTTAAAAAGAAAAGTATTTGATATACCTCTCGATTGGTCAGGGGCAACGGAATTTTATAGATTAGTATGGAACATTTTGATTTCTATTCCTTATGGTAAAACAAAATCCTATGGAGAGATAGCCCGTGCATTGGGTGATATCAAAAAATCCCGAGCGGTAGGTCTGGCCAATGGCCGCAATCCCATTGCCATCATTGTACCCTGTCACCGGGTGATCGGAAGCGATGGTTCTCTTACCGGATACGCCGGAGGAATGGAAATGAAATACAAACTATTAAAACTGGAAAATCCCGCTCAATGGGTCCAGCAGGGAAATTTATTTTAAGCCATCGTACCTTTGTGTCATGCGAGTACTTATACAACGAGTTCAGTCAGCCAAAGTCGAATTGGATAATCACAGTATTTCAGGCCAAATAAATAAGGGTCTGTTAGTATTGCTTGGAATAGAACCTGAAGACGGGCAAGAGGATATTGAATACCTGGCACATAAGATCCTTCAACTCCGCGTATTTGATGATGAAAAAGGTGTGATGAATCTGAATATATCTGACATCAGGGGGGAAATATTAATAGTAAGTCAATTTACATTACATGCTTCTACTAAAAAAGGAAACCGCCCATCGTATATAAGGGCTGCAAGACCTGAAGTGGCCATACCCTTGTATGAATCCTTTATTGGTCAGATAAAAACATCACTACTTAAGGTAGAAACAGGAGTATTTGGAGCTATGATGCAGGTGCACCTGATCAATGACGGACCAGTGACCATATGGATAGATAGTAAGAATAAGGAGTATTGAAAAATATTAAATAAGGTATGTAGAAGCTGTAGTATAGCACTAACCTTTTTTAGTTAGAAGTAAAAACTTTTACCCAATCCACTTGCATATTTCCTGTAACTATAGATGATGCTGGTGGATTTCCAACAAAACCTCCACCAACTGCCAGGTTTAGAACCACCCGCTCAGATTTTCTATAAAAATTAGGAATGGTGCCCCCTGATTTAGTTACCACTACCTGACCATCCAATAAATAAGTCAAACTGTTTTTTGACCAGATTACTTCATACACATGCCAACAATCTGTAAGACTCACAGCAGAGGTAACAAAGCCTTCGGAATTGGTAGTAGTATTTACACCAGCTCTCCGTCCATACCAGTAAGCCGTCTGATATTTAAATGGTTCATGACCACGGGCTTCTACTATATCTATTTCACCCTGAGTAGGCCAGGGATCACCATAGCTCCAGAATGCAGGCCACATTCCAAATCCGGAAGGTAATTTTATGCGAGCCATCATTCTTACCTGTGGGGTGGATGTGGAAGCTGAAAAATGTGTTTTTGATTCGATCCTTCCTGAGGTGAACTCAAAATTTTTGAGCGTCGGATCAGAAGGCAGGGTATTTCCTGTGATATTTTGACGGACTGCGCTAATAGTAAGTGCTCCGTTTTGAACTACCAGGTTTGGTGCCTGGTAATATTGCAATTCATTATTATATGCGCCTCCTGTCCATATATTCCATTGATTCAGGTTTCCTGAAAAAGTTTCATCAAATCGTTTTGTCCAACCGGCAGCCACCAGGGTTGACTCCGTGATATCATAATCACATATATTTCGACTTTCCAAACCATTGCCATTGGTTTCAATAGAATAAGGATGTTGGCATTCAATCATTACAAAGAATAGAGCTAAAACTAAAATCATGGCTTTCATTTGGATAGATATTTTTATAAAGTTCGCAAAAATCTATATATTACTGGTATCTCATTTTTTATTTCAATTAATCAGACTAAATTAAAATCAATCCCTAAAAAGCGTATAATTTTATTCGTTCATGTATTTTGTTCATCCATCTTCAATTGTGCGTAAAATATGGGGTTCGGGAGATACCATACTTTTTATTTTCGCCGGTGCTGCTGCAGAGTTTGCGCTGAATAAAGCAGTGGACTGGCTTTACTTCACGGGCAGGTTACCTTCTGATCCATTAGGCAGATTGTTTTCTACGGTAGACTATTCAAGACGAATCGTTTTTTCAAAAACAGATGATGCTTTGAAAGCAATCGATCAAATCACCTCTATACATAAAGTAGTGGAAAATAATCGTGGTTCCAGGATTCCAATGTGGGCCTATCGCGATGTATTATATATGCTGATCGACTATTCCATCAGGGCCTACGAAATCATTGAAAGAAAACTCACAAATGAGGAAAAACTGGAAGTATATGATGTGTTTTATCGAATGGGTAATCGCATGAAAATCGAAGATCTGCCCGCAACGTATGTTGACTGGCTGGTATCGCGTGAGCGTCATTTACATGAAGATCTTGTATTGAGTGAGCATACTTTGGATTTATTTAAACAATATAAATTACATCTTGGCCGATGGAGATATTTTATCTTATTGCAATCACAATCGATGGTTTTACCCGAAATCGTAAAAGATCATTTACACCTCAAAGGCATACTTTGGATCAAGCCTGCCTTTACTCTATATAAACTAGGTAAACGATTTTCTTTTATTAAATATGTAAAAGACCTGATGTTGCCTGTACAATACAGGAAACAGATAAATGATTTGGATGTGGTGAATAAAACAAAATAAATACCTGGTAAAAAATAATACTGGTTTATACACCGAAATCACTTGTGCCCATTTTTACACCTGTTTGCTTGTTCTTGGGTATGCAGCCAAATCCAATATCAGCATTTCAATATGGGTAGAAAACATCCCTTACTGAATCATTGATCTATGGGAGTCACCTCTTTGAGAACACTTCTACTTACTATTCACTTTTTCTCTTCCTAAGCTCCACCTTCACCGTCTTCGATGTAGGTGTATTGCTCTTATCAGCTGTGCTGCTTATAGGAACAAGCACATTGGTTTCCGGGAAATAGGTGGCCGTACATTTCTCAGGAATGGAATATGGAATGACTATAAACTTTCGCGCCACCCGCTCTATTCCGCCATTGAAATTGTAGATATCTACCCAGGTTTATTTTATCGTCAATGAAATTTTGCGGCCAAGTCCATACTCTAAAAGTTTGTAGAGAGTCGAAAGTTGAATGTCGCTATGTCCATTTTCAATTCTTGAAATAAAACTTTTTTTGGTTCCTGTCTTTTCTGCCAATTGTTCTTGAGTCATAGCTGCTAATCGTCTTTCTTCTTTTATTACTTCTCCTATAGCAAAGGCTTTAGCTTTAATTTCAAAATTAGTTCGTTTTATTGTACCTACTTTACCATACCTGCTATCAAGATGTTCTTCAAAAGTGGTAATGGTTTTATTTTTTTGAATTTTTGTCTTCATTTTGTTTTGTTTTTAATTTTTCATCAAAATAATCATTCATGATTTTCACTGCTTTTTCTATCTCAGTCGATGGTGTTTTCTGTGTTTTCTTTTGAAATGCATTAAACAGAACTACCACATTTCCATTATCA
>JBGAVW010000091.1:0-15426 GCA_044227925.1 Saprospiraceae bacterium
GTAGATGAAGATTTTTTATCACAAAAAGAAGAGCAAAACTGGAACAGGATAGAATCACTAAGACCCAATAGCCTAAAGAATATTATCGACCGATGGATACCGGACTATGAAGAGCCAGAGCTGCTTTATCATCTCGAAGATGCCCTGATGCTGGACGAAGAAGATCCGGAACACCCGGTCACTAAAATAGGACAGATACCGATGTTGGTGACATTACTCACTGTGGTCGATGGGTTGGTAGAGGCAAGGAAAAAGCTGGTGGTATAATAGTTGACAACAATTCTATTTTTCTGAAAGTTTGTCAACAAAGATGGTTGCCGATTCCCTAACTCCCATCACACATGTACCAACTTCGTAGCATACACCTCCGGCTTTATACTCGCCACACCTGCCTTGGCCGAAACAAATTGCATAGGTGTAATCTGATGTGCCCAGTCAAAACTGGTTTTGGAGAGATAATTTTTTCTAAACTGTACAGGGGTACATAGTTTGTATTTTTTAAATAAACGGTTAAAATTAGCCAGGTTATTAAAACCGGAATCAAAACTGATCTGCCCTATAGTCTCATCGGTATCCAGCAAAAGTTTGCACGAATGACCAATACGAATATCCACGAGAAATTGAGTAAAACTCCGAAAAGCATATTTGCGAAAAAAATGGCTAAAACTGGATTCGCTCATATTGACCTGGGCCGCTACATCCACTAATTTCAATTTTAGATCTTGAAAATTTTTAAGTATATACCCATACGCAATTTGAAGCCGGTTGCTATGTGTACTCAGCACCTTGGATGAAAATCCTTCATTTGATAGAAACCTGAATTCCTGGCTTTCAGACAAGACATGAAGTAATCTCATAAAACCGAGTACATTGCTAAAACCATTTTCCTTTGTGAGCGATTTCATTATTTCGATTGCTTCATCGCGGGCGTGGCCATGAAACAATATACCTTCGCTGGCATCGGTAATTCTTTTTTTGATTCGGGCAAATTGTTTTTTCTGAAAAAATTGGCCACCGATCAGGTTTATTCCAAATTGTATCGTAATCACCCGGTAAGGATGCCCATCT
This sequence comes from Saprospiraceae bacterium, assembly GCA_044227925.1. Lineage (GTDB taxonomy): Bacteria > Bacteroidota > Bacteroidia > Chitinophagales > Saprospiraceae > JADJLQ01. The sequence continues at coordinate 1,069 of JBGAVW010000091.1, forward strand.
TGTTGCAATGATTGATCTCCGTCCCATTTATGGTAGAGGTATGGACCTATCAACACCAAATCGGTATCTGTATATCGTTCAATAGAATCACCAACAATACGACTGCCCGACATACCCATCACCAGGTTGAGCTCAAACTCAGGATGATTGTGAATAGGATAGTCAAAGCCATTGTTGACAGAGTCCAATACGACGAAAATATCTTCGGTATTAAGTGGAGTGGTTTCCTGGTATATATTCATGATTTCATAGTTGTATCACTGAAATAAAACATGGGATACTCCAGATAATTCTTAAAAGTACCGAAGTTTTGCTGGATTGTATCAGAAATGATTTTGGCTAGCAGCCATCTTTATGGGTACTATTTCTAACGCTCTATTTGATTTTTCATGCTATGATGATCGGCCGTCCCAATTTTTTTAAAATAAACTGCAGGATAAAGTGGATTCTGTCTGCTATAGTAATACTGATTTTTAACCCGCTTTCCGGTCAGCAATCGATAGTGAAAGGAAAAGTGGTCTCATCCGAAGATCAACTCTCCGTTATAGGTGCTACTGTGACTGAAATAGGTACCACTACCGGTACCGTCACAGATATAGATGGAAATTTTGAATTAAGTATTACATCTCCCCAGGCAATACTTCTATTCAGGTTTATTGGCATGGATACCGTAATGGTTAATGTAAATGGCCGTTCCAGCTTAGAAATACTAATGCAGCCGAGCATATCGATACTCAATGAAATATTGATCACCGGATATAAAAGCGAAATCAGGTCAGAAGTATCTACATCCATAGCATCTATAAAATCAAAAGATATCAACAAACTGGTGATCCAAAGTGTAGAGCAGGCCCTTCAAGGACAGGCTCCGGGTGTCAGCGTCACCCAATCTACCGGGGCACCGGGCGATGATATAGCTGTACGGATCAGAGGTGCCGGGACATTGGGTAATAATAATCCATTGTATGTAATAGATGGTGTACCCACCACCGGCAATATCAATATGTTTTCTATAGGTGATATCGAATCAATAGAAATATTAAAAGATGGTGCGGCTGCAGCTATCTACGGATCAAGGGCCGCTAACGGCGTGGTACTGATTACGACCAAAAGAGGCGCAGCAGGTAAGGCATCATTCAGTTTTGATACCTATATCGGTTTGCAACAGGCTATTCGCCTACCGGACCTATTAAACTCAAGGGACTATCTTACCATTCGTAATGAAGCCATCACCAATGCCAATGCATTACGTGATCCCATCAGGCAGTTAAAAACTTATGATACCAATATACTGGATACTTTACCTGATACAGATTGGCTCAGCAAAGTATTCAGGACCGCACCGATCAGGCATTATTCTTTGTCAGGATCAGGAGGAGGAGAAAACAATAGTTTTTATTTATCGGGTGAATATCAGACACAAGATGGAATATTCAAAGGTCAGAAATTCGATAAGTATCAATTGCGGTTCAATGGAAACATCGGAAATAAAATAATAAAGCTGGGTAATAATTTTTCGTTTTCCCAAACCAATAGAAAAGTCATTGGATCATCCGGTGATGGATTTGGGGCCGGAAATGAATTAAGTGGTATACGGTATGCATTGATAGCTGCTCCGGTATTTTCTCCCACTTTTCGTGACGGATCCCCTGTAAATGTGTCATCTGAGCTGGGTGATCCTACTTTATACGGAGATGGCAATGCCAATCCGCTGGTATTTATAGATAATACGGACTGGACTATTAAGCGCTATAGAATATTTGGAAATGTATTTGCAGAAATATTCCCCATAAAATCATTAAGAGTAAGAACCAGCCTTGGTGGTGATTTTTTATTCGAAAATGAAAAAAGATTTAAAATCAGGTTATCGGATGCGGTATACAATCCTACATCCCTAAATGAAAACAGAGTATTTAATCAAACCCTGATCTGGAACACTACTGCAGATTATTCATTGCAATTTGACAAACATAAAGTTTCTGCATTATTGGGCATGGAAGCCATAAAAAACCATACCGATTACCTGGGAGCTTCAGGCAATAATTTCAGGAGGACCGATCAGCTGTTTAGGTATCTCAATGATAATTTACCTGCAGAAATCAATAATGTGGGTGCATCTGGGATTGCAACAGAATGGTCTTTATTGTCTTATTTTACCCAGGCAGGATATTCATACAATAGTAAATACATAGTAAGTGCGTCTATCCGTCGGGATGGCTCATCCCGATTTGGAGTGAATAACCGATGGGGCCTGTTTCCATCTGTATCAGCGGCATGGAATATTGCTAATGAACCTTTTTTTAAAGAAATAAAAATGATCTCCAGTCTCAAGCTGAGAGCGAGCTGGGGAAAACTCGGCAACCAGGAAATAGGGGTATATCCATATAGTTCACTCGTACAAACTGGTGAAAGATCCTATTCATTTGGTGATAAACTGGCAACGGGTGCGAGCATAGTCGAGACCGGTAATGACAATGTAAAATGGGAAACTACTACACAAAAAAATATTGGCCTCGATGTGAGCATATGGAAAGATCGTTTTTCTGTCATAGCTGATCTGTTTGATAAAAAAACGGAAGATATATTGGTGCGTGTACCCATTCCTCAGAGCGGTGGTTCACAACGACCACCTTATGTAAATGCTGGCACCATTGACAATAAAGGATTCGAACTGGGATTGATCTATAAAAACAAATCCAAAGATTTTAATTATACCTTAGGTACTAATATATCGGGCATCAAAAATAAAGTAGTATCTATTGCAGGCAGTGAGCCCATCCTTGGCGGATTTGGATTATCAGATGGTCCATTGACCCGAACGGAAGCAGGTTATAGCATAGGCTCATTTTATTTGTGGAAGATGGATAAACTATTTCAATCCCAAGCAGAGATTGATCAGAGCCCGTTTCAAACTATTGATACCAGACCCGGCGATGTAAAATTTGCCGACCTCAATGGGGATAATAAAATAGATGATAAAGACAGAGCACACGTTGGAAATCCTTTTCCCGATTTCACCTATGGTATTAATCTGGGCTTTAATTACAAAAGAATAGACTTTTCGGCTTTCGGTCAGGGCATTCAAGGAAATGATGTATACTTTTTATATGGCAATTTTGCTTACGAAACCCAATCCAGAGGGTTTAATTCATACAACGAAATATTAAACAGGTGGACACCTTCAAACACCAATACAGACATACCTAAAGTGAGTCTCGATGATCGTAACGGAAACCGAAGATCATCTACCCGGTTTTTAGAAGATGGTTCCTATTTCCGCATACGAAACATTACACTGGGCTATGAATTAAAAGACCTGTTGAAAATAAAACAAATTACATCAGCACGAATTTATATTACAGTACAAAATGCATTTACCTGGACCCACTATCCGGGTCTTGATCCGGAAATTCAAGCCAACGCAAATGATACCCGTGGCCTCGGATTATCATCAGACTTAGCTGTAGGTGTCGACTGGGGCACTGTACCTGCACCGCGCACCCAAATCATTGGATTTAAAATAAACTTCTGATAGCTATGAAAAATACATATTCAAAATCTATCAATATCTTTTTAATGCTGATTTGCATTACATCCTGTGAAAGTATATTGGACAAAGAACCAATAGGCATTCTTGATTCAGGGTCATTTTTTCAAACCGAAGCAGATGCAATACAAGCTATCAATGCAGCATACAGACCATTGACATTTAGCAGTGCCAATGCTAATTTTTATTGGGCGTTTGGTGTAATAGCAAGCGATGAAGCCATTACTGGTGGCGATGGTTCCAGGCCGGGTTTGACTGAAATAGACGGTATGACATTCACCCCCCGTACCCAGGAATTAAATGATTTTTGGATATTGGAATATGCAGGTATAACACAATGCAACCTGGTATTGGACAAAATAAATAAAATATCCTTCAACCAGGTTGCTAAAAACAGAATCATCGGTGAAGCTCTTTTTCTAAGATCATTTTATTATTTCCAATTGACCCAGGTATTTGGAGATGTGCCGGTATATACCACCCTGGTACCACCCGATTTACTCAGGATAGCCAAAACTCCAAAAGCAGAGATATATTCAGTATTAATTGAAGATCTCGATAAAGCGGCCACCCTATTGCCTCTAAAATACAATACGGATGATCTGGGAAGAGCCAGCCAGGGTGCAGCTATAGCATTGGCAAATAAAGTATCCATTTACCAAAAAAACTGGCTTAAAGCACTCGAATATACAGCAAAGCTCAAAGCATTAAATGTATATGCACTGGTGCCTGACTATGGTGATAATTTTAAAAAGAATACCCAAAACAACAGCGAGTCCATATGGGAAATACAACATACCAATTTGGAATTGGGTGTTGGAAATTCATTGAATCAATGGTGGTTTTCAAAAAAAGCAGTGGGTGGTTATGGCTTTGCAGAAATGACCGCTTCATTTGTGTCTGCTTTTGAAAATGATGATCCACGAAGGGCAGCAACAGTGGCTATGAATAATGAGGAATACTTTGGCCTGGAATATAAAAATTCATTTTCTTCCACCAGGTACAGCATCAGAAAGTATTTGCAAGCCATTGGTTCAGTCACTCAGAAAGCCGATGGTGATATCAATTATACTCCAATACGATATGCAGAAGTATTACTCTGGGAAGCAGAAGCTCTGGCAGAATTAAACCGGGTGAATGAAGCAATACTTCCTCTGGAAATGGTGCGTGCGAGAGCGAGGGCCAAGGCTAACAATCCCGGTACTGCATTGCCTAAAATGAACAATACCGATAAAACGAGCATGATCAATGCCATCAGACATGAAAGACAAGTAGAGTTGGGCTTTGAAATGCACCGGTATTTTGATTTGGTACGGTGGGGAATAGCCGCGGAATTCATTACCGGATTTGTTCCTGGTAAACATGAGGTATTTCCCATACCACAGACCGAACTTGATCTGAATCCCTTTCTTAAACAAAACCCCGGATATTAAACATGATCAATATCTGGAAAATAGGTTTTTGTTTTTTTCTGACTATTACCGGTATAGGGACCATAGCGCAAACCAGTCAAATAAATATACCACGTATAGAAGCCATGCCCAATGAACCAAGCCCTTATAACCTGCTAAACTGGAAGAGGGTTGCCCAACAGTATGATTCATTTGTATATAATGTGAATCTATCCGGCCTTTATCTTCCTTTAGTGAGTGTCGGTAAGGATGGAATTAATTATCCGGAGAATAAAACCATTCGGATGCATACCTATGTCGGGACCAATAGCCCCAATGGAAGTGAAGGAATAAATGTATTGCCATCCCTGGTAAGTGCCAGTCTGAATGGAATAGATAAATCCAATCAGTTTGGACAGGATTGGCTAACTATGTCACAGGATTTTTTCAACAAAGCCAATGGCGAAAATATCTATTTGAATAATGCAGGCTCCGGAAGCGGTAGCGATTGGTGGTATGATGTAATGCCCAATGTTTTTTTCTATCAATTATTTGATCTGTATAAAAATCACAGTACGGAAACCATTTATCAATTTAATACTGTTGCAAATCAATTTTTCTCTTCGGTAAAAGCGATGGAAGCCAATGATGCTCCCTGGACAATACCTAATATGAATTACAGGGCATGGAATTTTAAAACCATGAAAGGAAATGCCAACGGAGTTAAAGAGCCTGAGGCTGCCGGTGGCTATGCCTGGATTTTATACAATGCATACAGACAAACAGGCAAGAAAGATTACCTCAAAGGTGCTGAATGGGCTTTGGAATTCCTTTCTAACTATCAGGGCAATCCATCGTACGAATTGCAATTACCCTATGGTACTTTGACTGCAGCTAAGATGAATGCCGAAATAGGTACTAGATACAATATCGAAAAAATGGTGAATTGGTCTTTCGATAAAGGACCCTTGCGCAATTGGGGCACTATAGTAGGGCGATGGGGTTCGTTTGATGTATCCGGCCTGGTCGGCGAAGCCAATGATAAGGGAAACGACTATGCATTTCAATTAAATGGTCTACATCAGGCGGCAGCATTATTGCCAATGGTGCGATACGATAAACGATTTGCCAGGGCTATTGGTAAATGGATATTAAATCTGGCTAATGCGACCCGACTATTTTATCCGGGCTACTTGCCTGAACAGTTACAAGATGCATCAGCCTGGTCTGCAAAATATGATCCGGGTCATGTCATAGGCTATGAAGCACTTCGGCAAAAGCTAAATGGATTATCGCCGGTTTCTACCGGCGATGCGCTTGGTGGAGGATGGGCTGCTACCAATCTTTCCTTATACAGTACATCATCTATAGGCTATCTGGGTGCAATAGTGGAAACTACCAATGTAGAAAAAATTCTAAAACTGGATTTATTAAAAACAGACTTCTTTCACGATAAAGCCTATCCTTCGTATTTATTATTTAATCCATTTAATTCTTCGCAAACTGTAGAAATCAATGTAGGTACTACTAAGGTAGATATCTATGAGTCAATCAGTGAAAGATTTATTGCAACAAATGTGTCTGATTTGACCTCTATTCTCATCCCAGCCAACCAGGCTGTGATGATCGTTCTCACTCCTGTAAATGCTGCCCCTATTTATCAGTCAAACAAATTTATGCTGAATGATATTGTGGTGGATTATAACCAATCAAAGATTAATTATACCAAACCGGTAAGGATAAAATCCTTAGCTGTAAATTCAAAGACAGTACAACTACAGGATACCATATCTGTTTATGCCACCGCTGAAGATCCGGACATTTTGGTACCCGGTGGAAAAATATATTATGAATGGAAAGCGAGCAGCGGAGTTATACTTGGAAATGGAAATACAGTCCGATGGTATGCTGCTGACTCGTTGTCCACATCAACTATACAAGTAGTAGCTATTGACGATCAGGGTCATCGTGATAGCGCGTGGATAGAAATTCTTGTAGTAAGTAAAATCAACCTTGCACCCCAAATCTCTAAAATTAATAAATCAGCTACATATCAATCTACTGGCAAACCAATTTTATTAGACTGTATTGCCACTGATCCAAACGGTGATTCATTGTCTTATACCTGGACAGCTAATGGAGGGACATTTTCAAGTGCAAATACCAAATCGGTAGTCTGGACTGCACCGGATAATGAAGGTATTTACACGATTGCTGTGAAAGTAAATGATAATGGAAATCTATCGGATGCCATTACTACATCCATATTGGTCAGGAATTTTACCGATTCACCTGAGAAGCTCATTGCCTGGTACCCTTTTGAAAACAATTCATATGATAAAACAGTAAATCAATTGCATGGTGAAGCCAGTGGAGTCGTCTATGTTCCCGATCGGAATGGCAAAGAATTAAGTGCGGCTTACTTCAATGGAGGAGCTCAACATATCCTGGTCAAGAATGATCCGAAGCTAAATGTACAGGATGCCATATCGGTATCGTGTTGGCTGAATGCGGTGCGCCTGCCGGAGAAAGAAACATTTATTTTATCACATGGAAGCTGGCAAAACAGGTGGAAACTGTCCATCACCCCGGATAAGAAAATTCGGTGGACCATTAATTCACTTAGTTCAATTTCAGATCTGGATTCACCTATTGGGTTGCAAGTAGATAGTATTTATCATCTCACAGCTTCTTATGATGGAAGTATTATGACTTTGTATATCAACGGTGAATTGATAGCATACAAAGCCCTGACAGGGAAAATCAGGTCTACTTCACTGCCGTTGCTCATTGGCCAAATGCTGCCAGATAATGCAGAATACAATTTTAAAGGCATTATTGATGAAGTAAAATTATTTGAAAATGCAGTGTCTCCGGCAAAGGCCAGCGCTATGTATCAATCGGGCATCACCGCCTACAAACGGCACATCGGAGATCACTTGTCGGATTTTAAAATTTATCCAAATCCTGCCAAAGACCGGTTGTCCCTGCAACTCCCTGTTGGGTTTGTATTGCCGGCCAGGGTCTCAATATATAATATCAACGGTCAACTTGTATGGCAATCGGTACTGAATTCGTATTCCTCCAGTATTACTATCAGCTCTTTTGACACCGGTATTTATTTTATTCAACTTTCAAATCATCAGCAATTTTCAACTACAATATTTAGTAAAACATAATATAAATTTTTCTTAAACAAAAACGTAAATCAGTCGAATATGAAACCATATATAAAATTCTATTTTATGCTCATGAGTATGATGTGCATACTAAGTCTCGGCGCACAGACTCCGGTAGCACAATATTCATTTACAAGTAATGCCAATGACCAATCAGCCAATGCAAACCATGCTGTGGTAAATGGTGCTTTACTTACACAAGATCGATTTGGTGCAGCTAATAAAGCTATGTCATTCGATGGATTGCAAAGTGCCATCACTGCTAAAAATATACCGGCACTCAATACACCTAATATTACCATCAGTTTTTGGGTGAAAGTCAATCAGCTCCCCGGACAGGGAGAAGTATTCCTGCTCTCTAATGGCGGTTGGCAGGAACGGTGGAAAATTTCATTGCCCTCACACGGCAAACCTGTATTTACCACGAATGCAACCGGTGGCATCAAAGATATGGACAGTGATTCTTCTGCATTACCCATCGGTATATGGAAACATGTAGTAATGACGCACGATGGTACCAGTAATAAGATATTTATAAATGGTAGCTTGAAAAACAGTATCCCTGCTACAGGTGCCTTAAACAACACCACTAAGCCACTGGGTATTGGATATGACCCTATTGATAATGGAGGATACTTCAATGGATCACTCGACGAAGTCATGATCTTTAGTATTGCGATGTCGGATGCCCAGGTAGCTACACTATTTTCTACTCAAAATTCTGCACCGGCTATAGTAAATGGGATAGTAGCTTCCTATTCATTTAGTGGTTCTGGTTTGGATTCTTCCGTTAATAAAAATCACGCTACAATTACTAATGCAAAATCAGTAACGGACAGATTTGGTTTTGGTGCCAAAGCATATTCACTGAATGGCAGTACATCGAAAATCCATGCCCCCAATTCATCGGTATTAAATTCTCCCTTCGCTACGATTAGCTTTTGGGTAAAAGTAAATGCGTTGCCGGGAAATGGAGAATCGTTTTTATTGTCAAACGGGGGTTGGCAACAGCGATGGAAGATTTCATTACCCTCTCATGGCAAGCCGGTATTTACTACAAACAACTCTTCAGGCATATCCGATATGGACTCCGGTGACAGCAGTGTACTTCCTGTAGGGGTATGGAAGCACGTAGTAATGACACACGATGGGACTAACGATAAAATATTTATCGATGGAGTAAAGAAGGCAAGCAAAGCAGTTGCCGGCAGCTTAAATCCTACCACATACCCACTTGGCATTGGCTATGATCCCATAGATAACGGTAGTTTTTTCAATGGTTCATTTGACGAAGTGCAGATATACAACTATGCGTTGAGCGAATCAGATATCAGCACATTATATTTAAATCAATCGGTATTTCCAGGAACAAAACCCGAATTAGTAGCAGATTTTAAATTATCGGGAAATGGAATAGATAACTCTGTCTATGCCAATCATGCCACGGGTAATGGTATGCCTGATGTTAACCGATTTGGCGCAGGTGCTAATGCATTAAAATTCAGTGGTGCAGATTCATTGATAGCATCCAATTCTGTAGCATACCAATCCAATTTTACTACCATCAGCTTTTGGGTAAAAGTAAACCAACTTCCTGCACAAGGTGAGGTGTATCTACTTTCTCATGGTGGATGGCAGGAGAGATGGAAAATTTCTTTACCATCACATGGTAAGCCTGTGTTTACTACAAACAGTACCGGTGGCATAAAGGATATGGATTCAGATTCTGTACCCCTTCCCTTAAATAGTTGGAGACATGTGGCCATGGTGCATGATGCTGCAGGTAATAAAATATTTATCAATGGTGTTTTAAAGAAAAGCATAGCGGCTGCAGGAGCATTAAATAAGACAAATCATCCTCTCGGTATAGGGTACAATCCTATTGATGGTGGAGGAAATTTTAATGGTAGTTTGGATGATCTGCAGATATTTAACCGGGCACTCTCTGATGCTGAGGTGTTGGCATTATATGGCCAGCAAAATCAAGCACCGGTATACAACGGAAGTTTAGTAGCTCATTATCCTTTTAGCAATAATGGCAATGATATCACACCGTATGCAAATAATGCAATCATTGATGGTGCCAGGCCCACCGCGGATAGATTTGGAAATTCGAACCAGGCATATACATTTAATAATAGTAAAGTAACTGCTGTAAATACGACCCCATTAAACACTCCCCTCACCTCCATCAGTTTTTGGGTAAAACCCAATTCATTACCGGCGCAAGGTGAAGTCTATCTTTTATCACATGGAGGTTGGCAGGAGCGATGGAAAATTTCACTGCCTTCCCATGGGAAACCTGTTTTCACTACCAATTCATCCGGAGGTATTAAAGATATGGACACGGATTCGGTTTCATTGGCGCCGGGCAAGTGGAAGCACGTAGTGATGACTCACGACTCTATTACAGATAAAATATACATCAACGGCGTTTTAAAAAACAGCAGACTTTCTCCCGGCAGGTTAAACAAGACTACTAGCCCACTCGGTATAGGGTACGATCCGATAGATGTGAATAATTATTTCAATGGATCATTAGACGAAATACAAGTGTATAATATTGCCTTATCAGGAAATGAAGTTCAAGCTCTGTTTATTGCACAGAATACTGCAACCAATACCGGTGATAGCATTGCCCCGGGTGCACCACTCAATCTTATTGCATCTGTTTTATTTACAACAGTATCCTTGACCTGGTTTCCTTCTACAGATAATGTAGCAGTGATTGGCTATAATATATATAAAAACGATACGCTGATTTTAAGCGTACCGGGTACTTCGTCAGCCATTGCGGGATTGCCTGCGGCTACATTAATTAAATTTGGAGTGACTGCATTCGATGCAGCCGGAAATGAATCTGTGATGACTACCATAAAAGCCACCACCGGACAGGAACAGTCAAGAGACACGATAGCGCCAAGTACGCCTGCTAATCTGGTAGCCCAGGCTGGATCTAATTCTGTGCAGTTGACCTGGAATGCTTCCACAGATAACAGAGCTGTTATAGGCTACGTGATGTTGCTGGATGGTTTGATAATTGATACCATACTTGCTCCTGCTACTTCTAAACTTGTAGGGGGCTTGAAGGCCGAGACAGCTTATTCATTTGAAGTGTATGCATATGATGCGGCAGGTAATAAATCCGGTAAAGCAGAAAATACAGTAACTACCTTAAAAGAAGTGAATACCGGTGAGCCAGGATTGGTGGCATCATATCCATTTGATGATAATGCCAACGATGCTACTCCATATGCCAATCATGGTACAATAGGAGGGAATCCAACATTTGTGGCTCACACGGGCTTTGGAGGTAAAGCAATTAAATTTGATGGAGACAGAGATTCGGTAGTTGTAAAAAATGCAGTTCAATTAATTTCCGATTTTACTACTATAAGTTTTTGGATCAGAGTAGATAGTCAAAACATAGCCGATGCAGAAGCATATGTTATTGATTTTGGACATTGGAATCAACGATTGAAAATTTCGCTGCCTCAGCATCTGAAAATCGTGTTCACCACAAATAGTAAAAATGCTCAATTTACCAATGCAATATCAGATATGGATAGCGGCGATGGAAATGAATTGGTCAAGGCTACCTGGTGGCATGTAACTATGGTCCACGATGGTTCCAATGATATCATTTATGTGAATGGAATTGAAACCAAACGCAAACCGGCAACGGGTACGCTGAATAATACTGCCCGACCCTTAGTTTTTGGAAATAATCCAATCGAAGGTGGACAATATTTTAACGGGGCTCTCGATAATGTAAAAATTTACAATAAAGCACTGACTGCGGTCGAAGTAAAAAAATTATTTACTTCAGGTACTACTCCGGCAGAAGATCAATCTCAGGCATTATTATCCGTAGTAAAAGGATTGTATCCAAATCCTGCGACCAGCACACTTACTATAAAACATGGTTTTGCCAATACAGATGATGTACTTATACGGGTTTTTGACCAAATAGGAAGACAGGTAGATGCGATTCATTTTAAGAAAAATCAACTACCTGGAGGCTATCTTACGCTTAATGTAAATGCGTATTCTTCTGGTGTGTACTATTTAAATTTTGTAAAAGATGGTAATGCTTTGGGTACTACCAAGTTTATAAAACAATAAATTTCTTTATTTGATATAGGGGTAATTCATTGCCCCTGTATTTTTTTCATTCATTTTCTGAAACCAATAAGTACCAATGATGAATAGGTATGTTCACAACCCTATATTAACTACAAAAGACATTTCCCCAAGCCAACCTGATTTTATTGTTGAATGTGTATTAAACCCGGGCGTATTCCTGTTTGAAGGAAAAACATGGTTACTGTTGAGAGTAGCCGAGCGACCGGTGCAGAAAGAAGGCTCGATTTCATTGCCTATTTACACTGAAGAAGGAATTAAAATTATAGAATTTAAAATGAACGATCCCGACCTGGATTTATCTGATGCCAGGTTGGTTAAACATAAGGGAAAAGTATACCTGTCTACATTATCTCATTTGCGATTGGTATCCAGTACAGATGGTATTCATTTTTCTGAGCCTGTCAATTCAATTACTAAAATATTCGGTAAAGGCCCGTTAGAAACATTTGGTATCGAAGATGCAAGGGTGAGCTTCATCGATGGATTATATTATCTCACATACACTCAGGTTTCGGATCATGGTGTAGGTGTGGGATTGATGCAAACGGCTGACTGGGAAAATTTTATACGCCGTGGTATGATCATACCGCCGCATAATAAAGATTGTGCTTTATTCGAAGAAAAGATTGATAGTAAATTTTATTGTTTTCACAGACCATCGGGTATTGCCTTGGGAGGCAACTATATCTGGATTGCATCATCTAATGATTTAATACACTGGGGCTATCATCAGTGTATACTAAAAACTCGTGAAGGTTTCTGGGATTCGGCCAGAGTAGGAGCCGGAGCGGCTCCGATTAAAACGGAAAAAGGCTGGTTGGAAATTTACCATGGTGCTGATGAGAATAACCGGTATGCATTAGGAGCAATATTATTAGACTTAAAAGATCCTTCCATAGTGCTTGCAAGGTCTGTGAAACCAATCCTCGAACCAACAGCGCCATATGAATTAAAAGGTTTTTTTGGCAATGTAGTCTTTACGAATGGTCATATTGTCACCGGTGATCAGATCGTGATGTATTATGGAGCATCCGATGAAGTGATTTGCCAGGCCACTTTTTCCATAAAATCCATTTTGGCCTCTCTGCTTACAACATCATAATCCACCTATACGTATGATCAAACCATTTACAAAAGAATTGCAGTTTTTTCAGTCACATGGACTGAGTATGAAAATGCTGTTGCTGACCAATTTGATTTATGGCATGGTCAATCCGATCATTGAATTATTCATAGGGGCGTATATCATGCGCAATTCATCTGATTTGAGCCTGGTGGTCATATTCCAGCTGGCAGTGTATACAGGCATTCCACTGACATTTATGATCAATGGGTTTTTACTGAATAAAATACCCATATCCCGGTTGTATTCATTGGGTATGATTTTAAGTGGTGTTTCCATGACAGCCATGATGTCTTTAGGAGAACTTAATACCATTGGAGTTTTTGTCGCAGGATTAATTATGGGTTTGTCTTACGGATTTTTTTGGGCTAATCGTGATTTTCTGGCATTAAATACTACTAAAGACGGCAATCGTAATTATTATTATGGCATTGAAACCTTTTTTTATACTATTACAGGCATTGGAATACCGTTAATGGCCGGCGGATTTATCGGTGCCACTGAAAAAAACAGTTGGTTTTCAGGAAATGTAAATGTGGCGTATTATATCATTACCTCATTTGTATTTATATTATCAATACTTGCTTCCATTCTGGTACACCGTGGGCAATTTCAAAATCCAATCAAAGCCCCATTTCTGTATTTTAATTTTGACAAGCTGTGGAATAAAATGCTCCGATTGGCAGCATTAAAAGGGGTTGCTCAAGGATATATTGTCACAGCACCGACGATGCTGGTACTGACACATATTGGTAAAGAAGGGTCATTGGGTTTGGTACAGGGAATTGCAGCTGCATTGTCGGCAGTACTGCTATACATTCTGGGCAGGATTTCATTGCCCACTCACAGGGTATTTATTTATGGAGTAGGATGTACCCTTTTTGTGATAGGTGCTTTGAGTAATGCCATTTTATTTTCGGGTTTAGGGGTCATATTATTTGTGCTTTGCCTGGTGTTTGCCAGACCATTATT
>JBGAVW010000092.1:0-15196 GCA_044227925.1 Saprospiraceae bacterium
TATGTATCCTGCAGCTGGAAATTATCCGGTCACATTAACCACTTCAGATGGCTGCGGCAATGAAATCACCAAAATTATTAATGTGCTATTACCAGACCCATTTGTCCTAAAAGACACCTTGATAGTTTGCAAAAATGACTTACTAAATCTAAATCCCGGAGCAAATTCTTCCTATAGATATGAATGGTCTCCTTCCGATAAAGTGAATATAGCAACTGCAATTAATCCTGTTTTTATCGCAGACAGTAGCCGGCTGTTCACCGCTACATTATATGATTCTGCCACCAATATTCATGTAGGTACTTTGATGGTATACGTGATGGTTCCAACTATCAATACCATTATAAAAGATACAATCCCTGTTTGTGGACAAGCCCAACAGGAATTAAACCCGGGAGGAAACACTTCAGTAACCTATGAATGGACGCCATCCACAGGCTTAAATAATCCCTTTGCAGCCAATCCTATTGCCTCAGTGAATAAACAAACAAAATATTTTGTAAAAATCACCGATACGCTTTCCAAATGCCAGGTGGCTGATAGCATTTTAGTATTGCCTTACCTGGCAGATATTAATAGATTAACCCAGGATAGCCTAAGTACTTGTCGCAATACTCCTGTTGCGCTTAATCCAAATGGCTTAAGGGATACTAACCTGGTTTATAAATGGTCTCCGGGAAAACTCTTAAATGATTCTACATTATATAATCCTTTAGCAAAGGTTAATAACAACACCCTATTTACCATGCAGGTTACAGACAAACGGTTCGCCGAATGTACAATATCAAAGACCATCCATCTCTTGGTAATAGCGGTACCGGAACTGGATTCGGTTTCATTACCAGATAGTCTACTAGTTTGTTCAGGTGTCTCAACCTCAATAAATCCCAATGCAAATCAACGATTGAAATACGTTTGGGCGCCTGCCCAATTTTTTGATCAACCAAATTCTCCAAATCCAAAAATTCTGGTAACTAATACACAGATGGTCACTGTCCGAATTAGTGATGCAACTAATCCTCAATGCGACACGGTAAGACAAATCAAAATAATCCCATCTTCAGTCCATGTCTCTGCTGGTTTTAGAGATTCCGTTACTTGTACTGATAATCCTGTTCGGCTTTCAGCAATGGCAGATAAATCAAAAGTTAGATTCGAATGGTTTGATGGCAATCAATCGATAGCAAAAACAGATACTGTACAGATAATACCCTCAGTGAGGAAAGTGTATAAAGTAGTCGCTACGGATTCGCTGGGTTGTATGGACATGACCACCGTTACCCTTACATCTGCAAAAATTGTTACAGATGCTTCTTCTGCCAGTCCGCAAGGGATTTGCCCTGGCCAATCCACTAAACTAAATGTACAAACTACCGGGTCTTCTTCATCATTAATATATTCCTGGAGCCCTGCCTCCTCCATACAATCCGGTGCTACTACTTCCAATCCGGAGGTAAAGCCAACTACCAGTACTTTATTTACTGTAACCGTGACTAATTCCAATGGTTGTATTTCTATGGATACCGTGACAGTAAAAGTGCATCCCGTAACCACAGCTACGGCTTCTGCTGTCCCCCCGACTATCCGATGGGGTCAAAGTTCTCAGATTACTTCTACCAATATTCCCGGATATTCTTACCGATGGTCCCCAACTGACTTGTTAAGCAATTCATCTATTTCAAATCCAATAGCCAAGCCTACTAATACCACTGTATATACTGCAACGGTTACTTCACCTGAAGGTTGTGTGCAAAATGTACCTGTAACGATTACTGTACTCCAACCCGAATGTGCTGAGCCTTTTATATTTCTGCCCAATGCTTTTACTCCTAATGGGGATGGTAAAAATGATGTATTGTATCTGCGGGCAAATAATATTACCTCTATGACTTTGATGATTTACAATCGATGGGGGCAAAAAGTTTTTGAATCGAGAAGTCAAAATGATGGCTGGGATGGTACATATAAAGGTAAAAAACTATATCCTGATGCATTTGGCTACTATTTAACGGTTAATTGTGGAAATGGACAAAAATTTCAGAAAAAGGGTAATGTGACGATATTGAAGTAGGGGTTGTACCAGCCAAATTAGATCATCGGCTAAGGTCAACGATCGAATGATTCATTAAACTCTTGTAATGTACGATAGACTTTCCAGGGTTGATTAGTCAAATTGAAAGTTTTTTGAGATTACTATTATAAAGTAAGCTGGGTTAAATTGAATCCTCCTGCAAGGGCTTATCAAATGGCATCATAAAAATATTCACTTTTGAGCTGGCATTTCCATTCATTATCTTCATACAAATTTTATTTGAATTACCAATATCATGAATTTTGTCTACTCCACCCTCTTTTACTTAACCTGTGTACTGGCCTTCCTGAGTACCGGTTCTACTGTATATGGTTTATTTCAAAACAATTTTGCCCCAGTAAAAGAGAAAATCCTTTATATCGTGCTTTCGTTGGTATTCATCGCAGTGGCCTGGTTTGCATATCAATTTAAGCAGCAAGAAAAACCTGGATCGGCAGTAGTATTGTTATCGGTATTTTGGGGAATTATTTTTGTGATTACCATATGGGCAATAATGAATGCCAGATGGAACTGAAATAAGGCACTTGAAGTAATAAGAGAATAAATTTAATACTCCGTGCTCATATAAAATCCAGTCCCACTCCTAACCCTTTTCCCTCAACAAGAATCAATTTCCCGCCTTTCACCTCAAAGCCACTTACTGCAGGATCATAGGCAAGATCAAAACTTCCATCAAGATCGAGATATCGAGTATTAGCACTGGCATAAGCCATAGTCATAGCAGCCGTGATGCTGATACGGCTTTCGTCGTTGCAGCCCCACATCAGTTCTATATTATTTTCTTCTGCGATCTTGCCCATTTGATGGGCTTCCAGCCAACCACCGCATTTCATGATTTTGATATTAAAAATACCACATCGATGATGATGAGCAATAATTTTAGCATCTTCAAGGTTTAAGAGCGATTCGTCGGCAGCGATTATTTTTTTCTCATTCAAATGCAGGTCATCAATTTGAGAGAATTGATCACGACGAAGTGGCTGTTCATGCAATTCTATGGGTAATTCTTTTGTGAGGGAGATAAATCTCTTGTAGTCATCTAATGTATACCCTTGATTGATATCGGCACGCAATACAATTTGATTGTTGTATTTCTCCAATAATTTCACTATTCGCTCTACATCTTCTTCGGGATGGAGTCCAATTTTGATTTTAATATGGTCAAATCCTGATTTTAGGAATTTTTCTGTTTCATCCAAAGTCTCCTGCGTATCCATGATTCCTATGGTGACAGAGGTACTTAATGGCTCTATCTTCTTTCCCCAAATATGGAGTAATGGTTTTCCATGTTTTTTGGCAAAGGCATCCCATATAGCCATCTCAAGCATGGCATGAATGGTAGGGACATCCCCTACCAATGAATGTAGTTGATGAATCAAAGGCATCGGATCATCTTCTATAGATATATGTCTTAGCCTGTCCTGATCCATTTCTTCCAACGTTTTTAATGATTTGGACCGGGAAATAAAAGCTACTTCATTCTCCGGGTTGCAACTACCATAACCTAAAATATCATTATCAAAGTGAATAATACAAAATAAATTTTCTACATAATCTACCGTCTTAAAAGCTATACGGTATGGCTTGGTAAGCTTCAGATTTTCAAGTTTGAAATCGATTGATTTTATTTTCATGAGATTCTATAAAAACATGAAAGTATGAAATTTTAGGGGAATTTTATAACCACTGAGAACATGAAGAATCACATAGGTTTAAAATAGAAATAACCCAATTCCGGAATTGATGGTTAGGGTTCATACAAGGTATGTTTAGCAGCTCTCAAAGAACCAGAAAATATAAAAATTATAGATCGTATTTCTGCTTTATGGCGGTTTATTTTATAATTATAGTAGAGATGGACAATGGCCGGGCTATGGATTATACGAATTTTCGTCTATTTGAAAAGTAGGGGAATGAATAAGATAATAGAAAAACCGATGCCATCCTTCGAAGGCATCGGTTAAGTTCAAAAAATATACTAAGTGTTGATTAAATACGTAATGTGTTTCGTATCGTGGTTTTCATTGGAGTTTCTAATGGCACTACTATTAATCTATAAGTACCATTTTACGCGTTGAATTGAAAAATTTGCTATCAAATTTATAGTACCAGATACCAGGGCTTGATAATAAAGCCTTGTCTATTCTTATTTCATTATAACCTTTTTCCCAGTTTTTGGAAACATTTTTGACTACCCTTCCTTGTATATCATAGATCGTGAGAGTACCATATCCTGCCTGTGCAAGTTGCATTGAAATTACAGTAGCAGACTTAAATGGATTAGGATAGTTTTGATACAATTCCGATGTATTCTTTGCTTTCCCTTTGGAATCTACAAATCCAATAGACAACGGATATGCTTTAGTGAGATCCCGGTAGCTTTCTGCACGGGTAGTTTGTGATCCTATTAAAAGTGATTCGCTAAGTATGAGGTCTGTTTCGGCAATAAATGTCAGGGTAAATAAGACATCTGATTTTTTCAAGCTCATTGGCTGATCGTGATGCCAGCTGAAAGTAAAACTTGATTCTTTTGGTTTGACTCCGATATTTGCCCTTTGCAAATCCAGTTTATCCGACTCTACATCCAATAATTTCATACCCGGATGTATAAATGTGCCCTGCATTCCCAGGAATTGATCAAAATTATCTGATCTCCATTCTATTCGCACTTTATCCCCTTTGTTCACTTTTTTATTTTCAGTTTTTAGTACTAAGCCACCTGCTGATTCACGAATTTCAGTACCCAATAAACTATGTGGTGATGATGAATTATTTACATCTCCTATTTTAACACCGGTAAATTCGATGTTTTGATCTTTATCGATAGCTTCCACCACTGCTTTCATTGGATATGACCACGGGGCTGTAGGATCATTAAATTTATAGGACTTAGGAATAAATCTCCAACTATCACTGGCCGGCAATTTTTCATACAATCCCAATATCAACTTACGGAGTTCCAGCAAGTCTGCTACATCAATAGATCCACTTTGATTCACATCGGCAGCAATCATTTTATAAGGAGTGGTGAGGCCACCTTGTCCAAGCAGGTACTTTTGTATCAACACGAGGTCCAATGTGCTGATGCCATTCATCGGATCGTCTTTTCTTTCTGGTTCTACGGTTACCGTTCCTTTGTATGGAATGTTACTGAAAGCAAATTTGCCCGATGTGGAAGTAGTATAATACGGTAGTCCTGAACCATTTGCTGTAGTTTTTACAGTTACCTTTTCTATTGGTTCACTACTTTCATTTTCAGCTGTTCCTGAAATGCTTACCAGGCTCGCAACCAAATCAGGGCATACCCCCTCAGGATATTGAGCTGAAGGATTATCTTCCAATTGAATATACGTTTTACAAAAATCTTTATTTCCTGCTTCATCATGTACCCAGATATTGACATCAATCAATTGCAGTCTGCCATTGGTAATGTCTTTGCAGGTAAATATCCTGGAGGGCAAAGTAGCTTTATCATCAAATGTAAATTTCAATTTGTCTGCAGCAGTACAATTGTCAAAACTACCTTTGTTCAAATCCGAAGCCCATACCTCCAGACTTCCTGATGTCGGCATTATTACTGTGGCCACTCCATTGAGACAATAAGGAGTTGGAGCCTTACAATCTTTTACAGTCAGCGTAAACATACAGGTAGCAATATTCTTACAATGGTCTATTGCTTCTACTTTAATTTTATAGGTACCGGCAGTAAGTGAGCTCTTAAGGTCCCTTACATGAGACTGCATGGATTCATATTGCCCATCGCCATTATTATCAATGGAAATAGTAAACCAAATATCATTGCTGCAATTGTCAGCCACCTTAATAGGTAAGGTAATTTCTTTAAAACAATCGTTACCCGAAATACAAAGAGTAGTGTCTTTACAGGTAAGGACAGGAGGAACTGTATCAATAATTTTAATAATTTGTGTATAGGTAATGTAACCATCACCATTGTCTTTAATATTTCTGAATTCGCAGAACCGATCGGTTTTGTTGGCTCTGAAAGTATCGTTGATGATTACATCAGGTTGATGACCATGCTGGTTAGGATCATATTGACATGCATCTATCAGTGTCCATTTGCGGACTATTTTATAACATGCATCTTCTACCGTATAAAATGTATCGTCTTGAAATGAAGATCCTACCTGTTCACATTCATCATCTGATAGGATAGGCTTTCCGGTAATATCCGTGGTCAGACTTTGAGATGCTTCACATTTTATTTCTTTATCTTCAGGGAAAAGTACCTCAAAATCTGATCTGTGTTTGATTATTATTTTCTGACTACACTCAGAAACATTGCCACATTTATCTTTTATTCTCCAGGTACGTTGGATCCAGCCCGTGCCGCATTTATCCACTACGCGTTGATCTTTAGATAGAATGGAGTCAATCAGGCAATTGTCTATTACATAAAATTCATTTCGGGCCAATCCTCTTTTCGTATTTTTCTTATCGACTTTAACCGGTGAGAAAAACATCAGGCTGGGATCAAATGTTTTATCCGAGTCATATCTATCCAGTTCTAACCACGATCTGCAATATATAGGTGACCAGGCTTGACGCTGATTTGGTAAACAAGTGGCTTCTGAAGTATTGTGATCATCATGTGGAGTAGTCCTGCTCCCACCGTAATACCCAAATACACTGCTGTATCCTGTCCGTTTAATCTCCAGTGGCCAGCCGGTAGTACCGGGATACTCCTCTCCCTGACCAGGACAGATATTCCAGGCCTCATTTGTCTCACTGTATGGAACACTATCACAATAAATAATGATGTCTTTCAAGCCCTCACATATGGGAGATACCTTATCATCTGCAATGACTTCTATCATACAATCGCTAAACAATGGTTGGCGGCGGCAATTCCCATTTGCCAGTGAAGATGTACCCTGAGCAAAAAGTGGAAAACATGATTTGCTTATTGGGTTTCCTCCCCTGTAATACGTTACATTATATTGATTATACTCATTCAGTTTAGTTTCCACAGCAGACTTACATCCCCAGGGTGCTTTAAAACTGCACTCTTTTGTTGCACCTGCTGATTTAAAATTATAATTAAATAACACTCTGTATAACCATGAAGTATTGTAACAATACCATGCGTGTGGACTACAAGGAAATTCATGAGCATCGTATCCAGGCACCTCACACGCTTCGTATACTCTAAGCACTACCCGCGAGGAACCACATTCCTGAGCGTCCAGTGTATCTTTAAATACAAAACAATTAATCCATTCATTTATATAATCGTCGTACCATTTTTTGTTATCCCAGTATTCTTTAGACCCGCACTCGGATACGATCTTTCTTTCAAATTGCGCTTTTGCAGAGTCTATGTCTGACATAAAGGCGGCTGCAAAATGCAATTCTTCACAACAATTATCATGACTGCCGTTATCGAGATCTGCCGCTGCTATTTGAGCCCAACAATGGGTAGGATCCAAAGTAATTTGAGTAAATTCATCACAAACCGGAGTGGGTGGAGTCACATCCGTGACTGTAACCATAATCGAGTCAACTGTCCTGTTTCCGCATGCATCAGTGATGTCTACGTAAATTTTATGATTTTTACCAATCGGTATACTAAGTGCTGCTGGCAGGGTACCCTTTTGTACCTCTACTTTATTTATCTCATCAGGTGAAAAATAGGTAAATACATAACGTTGAATGGTTTTACTGCAGTCAGTAATGGAAAGGGTATCGAGTTTCAATACTGCGTTACATACATGAGGATCAGCAGTGAGCTTTATATCTCTATCCAATGAATCTATCACAGGAGCCGATTTATCTTCTAGTTTGATATGTTGTTTGCATATCCTTTGTTCACGTGTACAATGGTCTACGATGATCCAATTTCTGATGATTTTATATCCGTAGCCGCATATTTTGGTAGAATCATCTGTATAATAAATGAAATTATTGCACGATGGATTATTTGGCCATAGTTTTACCCCGTTTATTGAAGGAGTTCCGGATCTGTCTGGATGGCTAAATCGAACACCTTTTACCACCTCAAAATTACAATCGATGGATGTATCCCTTGGACATTCAATGCTGTCCAAAATTATTTTACGGATATAATATCTTTTATCACATTGACTGATATTGCCCCAGGTGTCGGCTGCTTTAATTGAACGGATATAAACACCTTTTATTTCGCCGCTGTCACATCCATAATCTTCCCACTTTTCATGGACTACCACTACCTGTGTCGTACCACTGCAATTATCCTGTACTTCAGGTAAAGGAGGTAAGCCATTCAGGTCTACACAAAATATGGTATCATTACTGCAATCGATTTGAGGAGGTGTTTTATCTTCCATTATTATATAACCCCAGCACGAATTGTCTTTTTCCACCAGGGGTATTGACACTTTATAAGTAAGCACTTGATTGAGGTATTGTCTGGGTATGCAACTATCCTGTAATTCCCTGCCGAATGAATCAAATAGTTTCACCGAATAAAATTCATCGGGTAATAATATTCCTTTTAATACATCTTTGGCTGTGATACAAGATGAACAATTCAGGTCTGCAGCGGTGGTTGCATTTGCAGAAGCTACACATACCAGCGGATGATAAACATAAAATAATATCGGATCATGATCATCTTCGTCCTCTCCCAACCTGCTATCACCATCAATTTTATTGTCATCCGGAGTAAGAGGAATACCTCCTGGATCATTTGTAGGTATTTCATCGGGAGTACTGTCAATATCTGTCAATATATTTCCTTCAAGATCTTTCACCTGGCTTATTTCAAGAGTACTTATCACTTTACTGCTGCCAAATGATTTTCCTACGGTGAGTACAAAGTTGAATTTTATTGTGTCTCCTGGCAACAAACCACCGGCAGGCAATAAACCATTTGCTACAGAAAGGTAAAAACAGGCTTTTGTAGTATCACTGGTAAATATCCAATCCGGACTTGCGATTTTCACTCCCGGTGACAAATATTGTACGACTTTGATACTATCTACCGGTACAAAGCCCTGATTATAAATTACACCGCTTACCGGTACTGAGCCACCGGCTTTTATTAGAAATGGGTCACCACCATTAATCACCGCCTTCAATGCAAGATCCGTAATACAAATGGGAGATCTAAGCATTTGCATGCAGGTATCTGCATTTCCGCATAAATCGGAAATGGCATATTTCCTTATTATGGTTAAAAAGCCGTTTGATTCCGTGATGCTTTCACTTACAAACTTAAAACTATTCGAATCCAGTCCACAATCATCTGATATCGAACCTCCATCCAAAATAAATGTATCCAGGCTGGAGTATGGGTTATCAACACATTCGATTTCTACATCCGCGGGGCATGTAATCATCGGTGCATTATTATCAAGGTAGGTGACTGTATCTGTCCGCAAAGCCTGATTACCACATGCATCTATAGCTGTAAAATGAATAAGTATTATATAATTTCCAGGGCATGTGCCCGGCAAGGTATCCAATGCTGAATTTACAGGAATTAAACCACATGCTTCATTGGCTATGGGTGTAATTATTGTAAAAGTCTGACCACACATCAAGGTATCTGTATTGGTCATGCCTGTTAAAACTGGCGCAAAGACATCATTTATAGAAATTTTTTGAATGCAGGATGCTGTATTCATGCAAGCATCCGATGCACTATATGTCCTGAATACATTTTTTTGATTCACACATACTGAATCCCCAATAGAGTCTTTTACAAAATTGATTATGGGCAATGCCCCTGTACAATTATCACTGGTCAGTACGGCACTGGTATTGGGTATCGGCGTAAAGTTTACACATTCCACTGTAGTATCCCTTGGACAGGTAATCGATGGAGATATATTATCGTTAACTGTGATTAGTTGAATACATCTATTCAAATTGCCACACGCATCACTTGCCTGATAAATTCTTCTCACCACTTTTTTATTGACACATGTAGAATCGGTCACCGAATCTTTGGCATGAATCACGATAGGAGTGCTGCATAAATCGGCAGCAGTCACTAAATTTATATTGACGGGAGATACATTGGATCCACAGGTTACATTTTGATTTGCTGGACAGGTAATAGTGGGTGGAATACTATCATTGATTCTCAGGCGTTGTGTGCAAAAGCCCATATTATCACAGAGATCAGTAGCCTTATATATCCTGAATACATTCTTTTTATTTGTACAGGTAGAATCAGCGATGCTGTCTTTTACATGTATTACTATTACTGCTCCCAAACAATTATCGCTTGGTATGGTATTTAAAGTATTAGGAGCCGGCAAACCAGATGCACATAATAGTGTACTATTTGCAGGACAAATTAATCCGGGAGGTACTGTATCCTTAACCTCAATAATTTGAATAAATCGTTGAGTATTATTGCATTGGTCTGTTGCTTCATATATCCTTCTAATTATTTTCTGATTTTGACATGTACTGTCGGATGTACTATCCTTTACAAAACGAATGACCGGAACCGA
The DNA here is from genome assembly GCA_044227925.1 of Saprospiraceae bacterium. Lineage (GTDB taxonomy): Bacteria > Bacteroidota > Bacteroidia > Chitinophagales > Saprospiraceae > JADJLQ01. The sequence continues at coordinate 10,561 of JBGAVW010000092.1, forward strand.
TGTACAATTGTCCGTAGCTGTTATCAAATTGATATTAGGAGGAGGCACCAATTCTCCGCAAAGGAATTTTTGGTCTCCGGGGCCGGATATATTTGGTTTGGTCGTATCTTTTAAATAAATATGTTGTGTGTCGATAGTAGCTTTACCACAAATATCGGTAACCCGCCATATTCTATAAATAGTATCAATACTTCCTGTACATCCGGGTTTAGCAATATCCCTTCTGCTAATGGTATCTACCCCGCATGGATGAAAAGGATTTAATATGGTACCCGTACTGCCTGTAGAGGTGTCCGCGAAGCATTGTCCATTAGTAAACAATGTGGTATCACGTGCAGCTGTAAAAGTTGGAAAAATATTATTTACTACGCTGAATCGTTTATTACAAATGGCTTCATTTTCACATGAGTCCTTTACAGAATATCTATCACGTATGGCGCTTATGCATTTTCCAGCCCGGACTGTATCTCTTCCTAAATAAGTAAAAGAACTGGTGTCTATACTGCAATTATCTGATATGGATCCACCTTCTGCAATTAAAGCAGTATACCATGTAGTATAATTAAGAAACGGTGGAGGAATGTCAGCTGGGCATGGTACCGTAGTTCCAGGGCAATTAATAACAGGTGTAGTTTCATCCCGAACCTCAATAATATGCATACAACTGGAAGACCCACCACAGCTGTCTATAATCTGATAGACAGTACTTGTCGTTTTATTGCATGGAACATCTACAGAATTAGTAGACATAATCCCAAAAGAAATAGTATCTATTCCACAGTTAGCTGTTACAGATCCACCATTGGCTATAAACTCAGCTAAATTTGTAAATAGTGCCGGCTCGTTCTCCGGGCAATCAATCTTGGTCGTTGGGGGACAGGTGAGTGTTACCACCATTTGTACATTTTGTTGTACAACGACATTTTGATTTTGAACATTCAATCCAAACCACGCTGCAAGTGTCAAAAAGTATGAAAATACCTTTTGAGCCAAGGATACACTTAGAATCATCTTATTTAATCTTCTTTTGAACAAAAATGTTAATACAAGAACTATGCCAACATATTAATTTTTGTTTTAATATGTTGTAGATTACGAAACTTGTTTACATTTTACTTATATCATATTATAAAATAATATAATATATTTCTGAGTCAATAAAAAATATAAGTTGTACGAAGAATGAACTTAGCGGTGGTAAACTAAGTAATAATGAGTAACCAAAAAATAAAATGCTTTTAAAACCAACCCTATTTACGGTTTTCTTGCAATTCAAATTCATTTATAAAATAACCGGGCCTAACACTTGCCATGCGTGCTTTCCACTTTTTATTTACAGCCAGTAATGTTTTTGGTGAAAATAAAAAAACTACCGGTTGTTCGTTGTAGATGATCTGTTGCAACTTTTTATATAATGCTGTTCTATCTGTACCTGCTTCAGATGTTCGTATTACCTGTATTAAACTATCTGCAACGGTATTTGTAAACCCGGTAATATTTTGTCCATCTGATGAATAACTGGAGCTGTGCCAATTGGGAAATGGATCATCCGGTCCGGGATATTGCACATCAGCCAGGGCGGCTATTTCAAAATCGTGTGCATGCACCTGCTCCAGAATAATCGGCAGTGGTTTGGCTAATAATTCAATTTCAATACCTGCTTGCTTTGCATTTTCAAGCAAGTGCAATGCTACTTTCTGCCCAAGCCCACCCGGAGAAGTATATAATCGCAGTTTTAAATCCCTGATTTTATTTAATATATTTTTATCGACTATACCATTTTTATTACTGTCCTTCCAACCGGCTAATTCCAACAAGGATTTTGCCTGATTGATATTGAATGGAATATTTTTCAGAGACTGATCATAATAGGATTTCGCTGGCTGAAACGGAGCATTGATTCGTTCTGCATACCCCTGGTAAAGGCTGCTTTTCAACTGGTCAAGATCAAGCAAATGTGCCAATGCTTTTCTGGTATTTACATCGCTTAATAATGGACTTTTTGTATTGAGAGCCAGGTATACAAATCTATTAGAAGGTCCCTCCAAAAACTGTATCCTGGCGGAAATAGCTGAATCATCATGCATGGATTTGAATACGGAAGGGCTTAGGTCCGAGGCTACATCCAATAACCCTTCTTTCAGTCCCAATAAGACATTGGATTCTTCGGGAATAATGCGATAAATTATTTCATCAGGCATGGCTATAAAACTGGAGGCACTATCCCTGTATTTCTCACCCCACCAGTTATTTTTCTTTTTAAGTCTGATGGTTTGATTGGAAATCCATTCTGTAATCCGATAGGGTCCTGCACCGGATGCTCCTTCTTTGTTTAGTACTGGATTATTAAATAAAGCAGCAAATTGAATAGCCGTCCTGGCTGTCTCAGATGCCGTATCCGAGTCCTGCAATTGCTTTAAAGAAGTCCACGACAACGTAGATAATAGATGCAGTGAGTCATACACAGATTCTTGCAATATAAAATTATTAGTAAAAGAATGCTCATCTAAAAAATAATTGTCGTCTGTCCAGAAAATAAATTCCTTTTGGTCAGCGGTTCGTTCAATACTATCTATGGGCAACAGCACAGATCTTTTTCCGGTAGATTCCACAAATGGGTTGATCGTGGATTTTAAAGTAAACACCACATCATTAGCCGTTATTGGCGAGCCATCATCCCATGCTGCATCTTTTTTAATTTTTAATTTATAACCGGTGTTTTTACCCTTTTTTATTACTGTTGCTTTTCTTTCTGCTAAAACAGCGGTAGGAGCCTGGGTATATGGATCAAATTCCATAATGGATAAAAACAAGAGGTTTTCTACTGTGGCTGCCAAGTCGGTTTTAGATAGAACAGGATTAAGCAGGTCTGGTTCCCTGGGTATACGTACATTTAGTACATTAGTAAAATTATCTTTCTTTTCTTGTTTACAAGACAGGAAATAGGTAACCAGTAACAGGTATACAATCCCTTTTAGTAATTTCATGTACATTAAAACAATATTCAGATTAATCTGTTGGAAAGATAGCGGTATATTTAAAAAATACTAATTTCTTGATGGGGGAAAAAATCATTTTACTGGCCGGTGGCTCCGGATTCTTAGGCAGAGAAATAGGAAACTTTTTAGAATCAAAAGATTATACTGTCAGAGTATTAACAAGAGCGTTTAATAAGAAATTAAATTTCGAACAGTTTATTTGGGATCCAGCCACAAATTATATAGATCCTGCAGCTTTTGAAGCGGTATACGGTGTAATCAACCTGGCCGGCGCATCACTTGCAGGCAAACGATGGACAGATGCGTATAAGCTTGAATTAATAAAGAGCAGAGTTTCTACCACATCAATTTTGGTAAAGGCAATTCATTCGCTCATTTCCAAACCGAAAATATTTATACAACATGTTGGAATAGGCATCTACGGACACCGCCCGAATGAAATTCTAACAGAAGACAGTGCTACTGCCCAACAAGGGTTTATACCATCACTATGCCATGAATGGGAACAAGCCTCACAAGGCTTATCCCCTGAGGTTAGATCTGTAGTAGTGAGGACCGGAATAGTACTTAATCTGAAAGGGGGGTACCTTGCAAAAACAAAATTACCCTCTATGTTTGGTTTTTCACCTTTATTTGGCAGTGGAAATCAAATCTATTCCTGGATACATATATCAGACCTGAAACAGGCCATTGCATATTTGATCGACAACCAGGGCTTAGAAGGAATACTAAATCTTACTGCACCTAATCCGGTTTCCCAATCCACCATTGCCCGGTCTATGACAAAAAAATTCATTGGATTTGCTATTCCGATTCCAATTCCAATTAGTTTCCTCAAGATTTTGGTGGGCGAAATGGCAAATACCCTGATAGAGTCGCAAGAGGTTTTGCCAAAAAAATTAATGGACCATGGATTCATTTTTAAATACCCAGACATCAATGGTGCACTGGACGATCTGATAAGGAATAAAAATAATAAATAAAAGAAACGCCTGATTTGATCACTCAACATCAGGCGTTTTGTATTATTTTATATACCTTAAAATATATTAAAAGAAAGTATATCTGTTGTCTTTGATTTTGGCATTCTTTTTAATAGACTCCATAAAGAATGACTGTACATTATTTTTTGTTACTGCCCCCAATTGCTCTCTGAAAAATTGAACATCAGCTTGTCCAATAGAAGGTACTCTGTTTATTGTTTTTACAACAAATACCCCGCTGCCTCCAAGGACCGGCTTAGAGGTAGCATTTTTCTCAGTTGAAAAAGCAGCTGCGACCACTTTAGGTTCATTACCCATGGCAGGTAAAAAACTGGTGCTGAAATTTACGCTGGATGCTGTGTCTATTTTGGTATTGTATTTAGTAGCAATCGAGTAGATGTCATTTGAATTGGCTATCTGACTGATCAGCTTTTCACCTTTCTTTTTATTTGAAAGCAACAGGCTGATGTCATCCCTGACTGCGCTTACCGTAGCTAAACCTTTGGGCTGAATGGATTTGAGTGCAGCAATGGTTACTTGTTTCGTATAAAAATTTACTGCATCCTCATAAGTATATACTTCATTGGATACATCTCCCACCTTAGTGGATTTGTCAAAAGCCCAACGCACCATGGATCGTGTACTTTCAGATGA
>JBGAVW010000093.1:0-255 GCA_044227925.1 Saprospiraceae bacterium
CACCGTACATCGAATTAGTGCTGACCAATTTGCCAGTGAGGTAAAAATAGGTAAGAGTAAAATTATTGATGTGCGCAAAGAAAGCGAATATGCTGCTGAGCATGTTGAAGATGCTTATAGTAAGCCACTGGCCTATATCAATGATTGGATAAAAGATATAAATCCGAATGAACATTTCTACTTGTATTGTGCCGGTGGATACAGAAGCATGATGGCAGCCAGTATACTGCAAGCAAGAGGATTTAGAAATTTCAG
>JBGAVW010000093.1:265-13739 GCA_044227925.1 Saprospiraceae bacterium
TTCCTTACCGAAGACTGACTATATATGTCAATCAAAAGTAATGAGTAATTAATCCAGTGCTAATTTAATTTTAAAGACTTAAAATAGAGTATTGAATTATGGTGGAGATTATTGAATATCTTAGAAAACCCTGGCCCTGGTACGTTGCCGGACCACTCATAGGGCTTATCGTTCCTTTATTACTTATATTGGGTAATAAATCGTTTGGCATCAGTTCGTCTTTGAGACATGTTTGCGCATCCTGTATCCCTGCTAAAATCCCGTTTTTCAATTATGATTGGAAAAAAGAAATTTGGAATTTATTTTTTGTAAGTGGAATCATATTGGGTGGTATAGTAGCTTTATTTTGGTTATCTAATCCTGCTCCGATTAATTTGCACCCAGGTCTAGTCAATGAACTTAAGCAATACGGTATTACGGAAATAAATGGACTCATACCAGCACAATTGATAAATTGGGAATCCCTATTCACTATCCGGGGGTTTTTCATGATTGTGGTAGGTGGTCTATTAGTGGGTTTTGGTACCCGGTATGCAGGGGGCTGCACCAGTGGCCATGCCATTATGGGGCTTTCCAACCTTCAATGGCCTTCCCTTATTGCCACGGTTTGTTTTATGGTAGGAGGATTTATCAGCACCTGGTTTATTCTTCCCATAGTATTAAATCAATAATAAGCATCATGAAGTTTATATTTCTTTTACCTATTCCCATCACGATGAAAATATAAATCACCTGGTAGAGGCCCATATGGACATCATATTAAGCAGTAATAGAACACCCAGCTATTTTAAGGGATGCAATAGCATCGAATAAACTGGAAATAAAACAAGTAATATTAAATACTGAAACCAGAAAAATAAACTTTAATTAATTATGATTAATCAACCTCAACAAGATATAAGGCACCAGGATGCGATCTGCACCAACGAAAGCGAATTAAAACACAAATGGTGGTTTAATCTGAAATATTTGGTTGTGGGCCTGGTCTTTGGAGTAATATTTGTAAAAGCCGAAATCATAAGCTGGTTTCGAATACAAGAAATGTTCAAATTACAATCTTTCCATATGTATGGAGTGATCGGTAGTGCAGTGCTCGTGGGGATTCTGTCGGTAGGGCTTATAAAAAAATTTGATATTAAAACGATTTATGGTGAGTCCATAAAAATTCAGCCAAAAACATTTAATAAAGGTCAAGTCATCGGGGGCCTGCTCTTTGGGTTAGGATGGTCCATTATTGGCTCAGGATATAGTGTTATACTTGTGACCTTGTTAAGTGCTATTGCAGGTACCTGGATCTATGGTTATTTCAGAGAAAAGTTACCTCATTAATATTAATTTCAAAGAATGGATAATCAAAAAAACAACAGTTCCCGAAGAAATTTTCTAAAGCAGGCTGCTTCCATGGGTGTGGGGGCTGCGATACCGCCTATACATGCCGCACCACATGCTGAAACTACTTATACAGAGCAATCAACCTTATTATCATCCGAATCAGAGACTAAGATCACCCTTCTTTATACATCAGACATACATGCACAGTTACACACACATGATGAATTTTTTTGGGAGAATAATAAACCTGTATATAAACGAAGGGGTGGAATGGCGGTGCTCAAGACTATGATTAAGACCCTCAAAAAGAAAAATCCATCCAATACCATTGTACTGGATGGAGGAGATTATTTTCATGGTCATGCCATCGCATCCAAAACGGAAGGGGAGGCACTCATACCCGTATTTAATGACATGGGCTATGATCTGATGCTGCCCGGCAACTGGGAAGTGGTGTATAAAAAGAAAAAAATGTTGTTTGATATGGGTCATGCCCATGCTGCTAAAATTTGTGCCAATATGTGGCATCAAACCAATGATGAAACCAACGGCGAACTGATTTACCAACCCTATTGGATAAAAGTAATCAACGGTATCAAAATTGGTTTTATAGGATATACCGATCACCTTATTCCTAAAAGACAATCGCCGGCATACAGCGCCGGTATACGATTTGAACATGCAGAGAAAAATGTCGCCCGCTATGTAGCCCACCTGCGTGAAGTGGAAGATTGCAGTATTGTATTATTGGTCACCCATATGGGTTTGGCTCAGCAGGTAGGCTTAGGTAATAATCCTGTTTGCACCGGGGTTGATTTTATACTGGGGGCGGATACTCACGAACGGGTTCGAATACCTATCGAATGTAAATACACCAAAGTAATAGAATGCGGAGCTTTTGGTTCATTCTTAGGCAAACTGGAGTTAACGGTAGAAAATAAAAAAATAAAATCCTATAAATACGATCTCCTGGATGCAGATCCGGCTACATATAAGCCTGATACGGCATTGGCTAAAATGATCGATACCATATCGAAACCTTTTAATTCAGAATTGAAAAAAGTTATTGGTACCACCACTAGTCCGTTGGTTCGATATTTTGTGCTGGAAACTCCGATGGATAATTTAATTACTGATGCTATTCTTTGGAAATTTAACCCGGATATAGCGTTGAGCAATGGATTCAGATTTTGTCAGCCTTTAGCCATAGATTCCAAATCCGGTAAAGCTGAAATTACAAAAGAATTTTTATGGAATATGCTGCCGGTAGATAGTGAAGCTAAAAAGGGTATTATCACGGGTAGTCAATTGTGGAATTGGCTGGAAAAGGAATTAGAAAATGCTTTTGCTAAAAACCCATCCAAAAGATTTGGGGGGTGGTTTGTCCGATTTTCGGGTATGCAGGTTAACTTTACTATAAATAATGAAATGGGTAAAAGAGTCAATTGGGTGAAAATCGGAAACCAATCGCTGGATAGAGAAAAGGAATATTCTATCGTGGCGTGCGAGCGGGAAGGTGATCCAAATGATACTCTATGCAGAATAGAGAATGTAAAGTCTCCTTCATTGCTGGGGTTGAATATGCATAAAGTTATAGAAGAATATTTGGCAGCTCATCCCGTTGTGTCACCTACGTTAGAAGGCAGAGCCACAGCCACAGATTTTAATAGTACTTTATTGACCCAATTGCAGGGTACTACCTATCAATTCAGATAATGTATCATGACAGAAAAGGAAAAATTACTATATAAAATGATATGGCAATTAGTATCCCTTCTTGCTTTTTTATTGGCCATTATCATTGGGTTGACTTGTCTTTTATTTTTTGGTATACCTGACTGGAACAGGTTAAAATTAAAAACCCAAAGTATAGATACCGTATCGATCAAAGTAAATGCATCAAAAAAGGGTTGGCAAGCACCTGATATAAGCCTGGAATCAGATCCTCTAATAAAATATGGCAAAGAACTAATAGCCAATACTTCAACCTACCTGGGTCCCTCAGGCAAAGTAATGAAAATAAGCAACGGGATGAATTGTCAGAATTGTCACCTTGAAGCAGGAACTAAAATATATGGAAATAATTATAGTGCAGTAGCTGCTACCTATCCCAAGTTCAGGGCCCGGTCAGGAACTGAAGAAAATCTTTTTAAGCGAATAAATGATTGCATTGAGCGAAGCCTGAATGGAGTGGCATTGGATAAGGACAACAAAGAAATGAAGGCTATGATAGCCTATATTAACTGGGTAGGAAAAGATGTTCCCAAAAATGAATCTCCGACAGGTACGGGATTATTGGAACTTAAATATTTAAGCAGACCTGCTGACCCCGTCACAGGTAAAGCTCTTTATGTTTCCAAATGCAGGGTTTGTCACCAGGAGAAAGGTGAAGGTCTGCCCAATACCGACAAATCCGGATATATTTATCCTCCTTTGTGGGGCAAAAACAGCTATAATATTGGAGCAGGATTATACCGATTGTCCCGGTTTGCAGGATATATTAAAGCAAATATGCCATTAGGAGCCAGCCATGATAATCCACAGCTTACAGATGAAGAAGCCTGGGATATTGCAGCATATGTAAATTCTCAGCCAAGACCTCAAAAGGATATCTCTAAAGACTGGCCCGATATTTCTAAAAAACCAATTGATCATCCGTTTGGACCATTTTCTGATCCATTTGATGAGAAACAACATAAATTTGGACCTTATTTGGATATCTTACAAGCTAAAAAAGCATCTACCCAATCAAAAATTTAATTGATCCTTTTAAACTTATTTTATGAAAAAAATTCTTTTTATTTTATTCTTAATTAACTCATCCCTGGTGGTGGGGTATTCTCAATATGGAAATCAAGGTAAATATAAAGTAGTGATACAAATCGCCAGCGAATCCCCTGATCAACAAAAAAGTTTGTTTACTCAACTAGCCAATATTCAAAAAGACCTGGGTGATAGTGTAGAAATAGAGGTGGTAGTACATGGACCCGCTATAGGATTGGTAATGACAGAGCAAACCACCCAAAAAGAAAATATATACAAATACAAAAATGGAGGTGTGACTTTCGCTGTCTGCGAAAATACACTCCGGCTAAGAAATATTACAAAAGAACAGATATTACCACAGTTGACTTTTGTAAAATCAGCTATGGTAGAACTAATCAAAAAACAGCACGAAGGCTGGGCATATGTAAAGGCTGGTTTTTGATATTAGGGGGGTAAATAGAACTAAGACAGAGCCAATGTGCAAAAGCAAAATCCCATTCTATTCGTTGTTTTTTACTACTATTGCTTTTGATAATGTTGATTCCCTCCCATCTTCATGTATGGCTCTTATATAGTATGTGTATACCTTATTAGATAATACATCTTTATCTTCATATATATTCACTGCAGCGGATAGTTGTTTAAACAAACTTGGCGCTTCATCCTGCTTGTTTTTATAAATCCAATATTCCAGTATACCGGGCTCAGCATATTCCCATTGCAATTGCACCAGTTTTTTTTCTTTATTGTATTCTCCTTTGAATATTTCTATCACCGGTAAAAATGGAGAGATCAATGGTTTTGCAACCAAAGGCCTGGATGGTACTGACTGATTACCTGCATGATCAACTGCTGTCAGGCTATATTCATACAACAAGCCCGGATTTACATTTTGATCTAAAATGGAATCGGATGTATACAGCGCCGGAGTAGTTTTAATTATTTCCCATTCTGAAGCAGAACCAAAAAGTCTTTTTTGCAGCATAGTATGCCTCACATCATTCGAGAATGACGGGTACCATTTTAATAAAACAGCTGAGATGAGCGGAGTATACTGGTAAAATACAGGCTGGCTAGGCCTGATCGTATCGAATACCTGAATGCTGATGATTTCAGATAATTTGGATAAATTATAATTTTGATCTATTGCTGCGGCCCTGTAAAAAATACGGGTAGTCAATGTGTTTAAACTAAGGGTATCCCAAAAGGCATTATTTGCGATGATAGTATCCGTTAAAACTGCAAATTCCGATAGTGAATCCACTGATCTGAATAAACGGTATCCCAGGATATCGTTTTCCTTATTTGCTGCCCAGGATAGTGCGACTATTCCCTTATCATTCATGGTGGCCAAGAATTGGGAAGGCGATGCCGGTGGTGATGCATCTGGTTTTACTATCATAATCGGGAATGAAAATGTTCCCGAAGCATCAGGTCTGTTTATTTCGATAAAATAAAATTTAGTGGCCTCGTTTTTATCAGACAATACCAGAGTCCGGGTTTTTTTATCGACATTAGCTTTTATACGTTTTTTATCTGTTCCGTTAACGGAGTCGGAACACCATATACTAAAGCCTGTGATGTCTCTTTCATATCTGGAGTCAAAATCCCAATTCAATTGAAGATGATGTATTCCTAAATTATATCCGGTTAATAATGGAGCAGGGATGATTTTGGGTATTCGAATGATCACTGGATCGCCCGGATCACTTTGACCGCCAAAATAATCCAATCCTTTTAACCGGTAATAAATAGTCTTGCCATAATGTAATGTATCCTGGTATGAAAAATAAGACCTAAAACCAACTTTTTTTTCACCCGAGTGGTAGTTAATAATTGGCCCGTTATTTAATTGTGTATATTTTTTACCATCAAACGATCGCTCCAATTGAAAACCATAGTATTGATAAAAATATGGAAGCGCGGGCCATTCAAACAGGATTTGTTGATCAGCTATAGAATGCAAAGGTATTGGTGGCTTCAATCCTTCGGAGCGTTTTCCATTTTTAATAATTAATGGAGTAATATTAAAAATGGAAGGAATAGAATACACTATATCTTGTATAGATTCTTTTTGATTGTCAAAAAATCCCAAACCATTTAATTGAGCTACTGAATAATCCTGATTGCAGGCAAGGTAATTAAAAAAATATCGGATGTCTTCGATTTCATCATGAGTATAAGAAAGCAGATTTCCATTTTCATCCGTTGGTAAAGCTTCAATTGCTTTTTTATCTGAGTCAAAATTTAATTTGAAACTCGTAGCCATAATGGAGAAGGAGTCGGATATCTCTGGCCAGGCATCTGCTGCAGTCAATGCAAGCGGCTTATCTTTTGATTCATTTCCAATTTTTGAGGTGACGGTATACGAAGTCAAATTTCTCCATGTTTTTGTATTTAAGGGTACAATACGAATAGCCGGCGTTTTATTTATCCATTTGGCGGCAATAAATCCATCCGGCAACGAGTCCAGGTACTGTGCATCTCCATAAAAAGGCAGGATAAAGTTGAAACAAATGATCCATGTTGTAATCCGACATTCATTAACTTTACTAAGTATAAATGGCAATTTTAAAACGGGCATGGCTCTCCTAGTTTAAAATTAATTTTGATCCCTATTATTTTCAGATAGGCTTCGAAATAATTTGGATTGGGGATTTGACCATTTACCATTAATGCGACTCCCGGGCTTGCAGAAACACCCCAAAACTTAACATAGACATTTGCATACAAATATATCAAACCGGATGCCCGCCAGCCATTTGCCCCAATAGGTGGTCCATATCCACTTGCACATCTTCGATCTGATCCAAAGCTCATACAATAAAATTCAAATCCGGCTCCGGCATGGATTCTTACGATTAGTCTCCTACCCTGATTATCATAATTGATATGCAGGTTGGCACCCAAAGCAAATCCCTGGCCTGTGGCGATTTCTCCACTTCTACCTGATCTATCATCGGATACCTGATTTATCGAAATGCCTAGTTCTTGAGCAATTTTGGGATCTAATGCCGGCGGTGGTTTTAAATCATTGCCCGTCATAAAATAGGCACCTGCAGCTACTTGTAGCTGAGCCAACTCGGTGCTCAATGAAAGCTTTTCATCATAATTACCGAGATAAAAATGCCAGAAGCTCGGAGAAATGTATAAGTCAACCGCTCCGGCAAGATTGCCTGGTGGTGAGGCATTGCCTTTGAGTCTTCCGTTTGCAATATTTGCGTATACGGCAAATGCCCCGTGGTAAATATCTTCATCAAACTGCAGATTTAGCCTTAACTGAAATGAGACAGAACCATTGCTTTTGCTTGCCGTATGCTTATCCTCTGCCTGTAAAGCGGATGTAGAATTACTGCACATCTTAGTCAATCGGATATTCAATGTACCTGCGCCGGGTAATGCAAAATCTTTTTTTACCATAAACTGACCTTCACCAAAAATATGGACCTGGTTTATTCCACCTGTGGAGTTGCATGTGAGTTCGAGTGTGGCATTTGCAGCAAAGAGTGATTCGGTTGTGGCAGTTAAAAAAACAGAAGCTTTGATACCTAGTCCAACGGAACCATCAGGAACATAGATCACTCCCGTGGATGATCTGCATTCAATGCTTGAGTTGGTATTGGATTTCATTCTCATATGTTTATATGCACCACCACCAAAACCGGTAAGATTTACTATTCCACCGAGGGGTAATGTAAACCCTAATGCCATTGCATCTGCATACCAATATCTGAATTCTTCGTTAGCCCCAAAGATGGTTGCCGCTTCCGCCTCCACTTTTTTATGATTTGAAATTTTAAATATTGCATTTATATTTCCACAAAAGCCTGTCCCGTAGATTGGATCATCATCGAATATATTAAGCCCACCATTTAATTTAACCGGACCGATATCAAAATCAAGTTTGAGGGCATCCATAAAACTGTTATTGAATACCCAATGATGTACTTCCGGGTTGGACATCATACTATTGATATGAAACATAGTACGAAGTCCATTACCACCTTCTTCGTCTTTTAGAAGGTTCAGACTAAGGCCTACGAATAATGACCCTACAGATTCGCTTGATTTAAATTCAAGTTTATTTATTTGGACCGGGAAATTGGCTAACCTGCCAGTGGTAAGTGAAAAATGGTGAATTTGTAATAGGGGAGCGTTGGTTTTAATTTCCATTCCCTCAAAATCGATTTTGGCGAGATTTAATCCATTTTTATTTATTGTGTCATGTATTGCCTTGCCTTTAAGCGAGGCTTTTATCTCCATACTTCCATGAAGCGTAGCGCTGGGGTAAAAATTATCATCCGCAATAGTGACATCTATCTTGCTGTCTTTCCTGATCGATACTTTCGCTGCCTGTACAAAATTGAATTGAACTGCTTCAGGGATACTCGCATTTAATGTGAAATTCTTGGTTGCATCTATAAAGGCACTATACTCTATCCCAATATCTCTTTTATTATCCATCACCGGAGGCATGATGGTGCCAGCCATACCAAAATGAATAAGTTGGTTTTGTACAAACCCTACTTGAAGAGTATCCAAAGAATACGCCCATTTGTCCATGGCACCTTCATGCAATGCCAAAAGGTCTTTAGCACCCAAATTTCCACTTACACCGGTTTTGTCTATAATTAAATTATTTACCACCACACTGGTCCGTCCGGTAGAATTCCTTCTTTTAATTTGTTTGGGCAAGATTGCCTCAAGGCTTTGAATATATACTCCTCTCCATAATGGACTGGTTTCACCTTGATATTGAACTGGAAACTTGGTATTAGGAGCATTTCTTAAATCGCTGATGTCAATCGTAGCCGAATTAAGCCCAAAGGCAATGTCGGCGTATTCAGGAATTGCAAAACGAGGTAAATCCACACTCGCCACTATATCATTCCAATCAGAAACCACGACTTTAAAATTACCCTGAACATGTTTATTGACTACTGGATTACCTGCAGCATCTACCGGAACGATTACATCCCGACTAAAAATTACCTGTGCATCAATTCCTAGTTCTTTAAAGCCATCACAATCGATACTTACGTAAGTACCTCCAAAAGATCCATTCTCCATTCTCTTCAACACCAAAAGAGATTTATTAGCACCCAGGTCTATTGCATAATCTGCAAATAAACCCAATTTAGTATCCCCCAAAAGGCCTCCGGTGCTATTCAATTTAATCGAAGGTGAACCAAAAATTAATTTTCTTCCATTTGGAAGCTCAATAGACATATATACGGATAGTTCACTGTATCCTGCATTGATTTCAACTTTTCCAATAGCCATCGTGTATTGTATATTAGACAGCGTTTTGGTAATCTTTAATGGTATACGTACCCAATCGCCACTGGCTATCGTCTGCAAGTTTCCAGTGTATTCAATGGCATTATCTAATATTTCCTGTGCTTCAGCCAAATTCTTGGTATTTGCGCCAAGGTTAAGTTCATGGAGATAGCCAATATTGGCATTTCCAGGCAATGTGGTATCAGGAGTGTATGCCTGATACACAGATAAATCAAAATCATTAAGTGTATCCGGCAGGATAAAGGGAATATCTTTAGCAGAAAATATCCTGAGGTATATGAAAATGAAAAGAGTTAACAGAACGGATTTTTTCAGTCGGAGGGCAACTTCGTGTCTGGACGGTATAAATATCATGTTCTGTATGCTCAATTAGGCAATTAATCCTAAAAATATAAAAATTAAAGAATTTAAATTCTATTTTTTAATAGAAACTGAAGGTTCCATTTGGTAAATCACTTAGTTTAAAAAAATCATTGTTTAGAGCGGCTCCGGTACAAAATCTACTTTAATTGAATAGTACTGTTATATCGTATATTCTGGATTCCTCTACAGAATAATATATGATGATACCGAACCAATTATTATGACTAAATTACCAAGTGAAGCAAACACAATAATGACTGTTTTTTTACGACCTTACGGGATTTGCTGACTGCATGCTTTTACCTGGAGACATAATTCCGGATACCACTAAGCCAGGTCAGCAACCATTGGTCCGGTAATGTCGTCATACTTGTTATATGCTCAGCTTTTTTTACTTTTATTAAAATTAAAATGATTCATCAGGTGAGTTCCGATTCAGCATCATTCTTGGTTTTGTTTAAATGAATAGACAATGCCGGTAAATATTTTTGATATAACAGGTTTGACAGACGATCAAATTGAATTGTCTTTGAAAAAATTTGGTCGTAATGTGGTAAGCTATAAAAAAGAAAATAGATTTTTTAATACGGTAAAGCGCGTGGCAAAAGATCCTATGATGCTTTTGCTATTGACTGCTTCAGCGATTTATTTTATTAATGGCAAAATAGGAGATGGCATTTTTCTCACTATTGCTATCGTTTTTCAAACCTCCATTTCCCTGTATCAGTACTCCAGAAGTAAAAATGCGATTGAAAAATTGAAAATCTTTTCACAGCCCAATTGCAAAGTAATCAGGAATGGAAGTGTGGTTGAAATCAGGAGTGAAGAGGTGGTAGTTGGAGATAGCCTTATGGTGGAGGAAGGAACGTTAATCGTTGCCGATGGAACCATAATACACTCCAACGATTTTTCAGTAAATGAGTCTGTATTAACAGGAGAGTCATTGCCGGTTTTTAAAGATAAATCCAATAAGGATCATTTTATATATAGTGGCACCACGGTATCCGGAGGCATGGCGATCGCTACCATTACTGCTGTTGGCAATGACACAAAATTGGGGAAAATTGGTAAAAGTTTAGAAAGTATTAAGGAAGAAAAAACTCCACTGGAAATACAAATTGCAAATTTTGTAAAAAAGATGGCCATTGCTGGTACGATCGTTTTTATAGTGGTATGGGTTATAAATTATTACCATTCACACACTCTTTTAGATAGCCTGTTGCAATCCCTTACGTTGGCCATGAGCATATTACCTGAAGAAATACCGGTTGCTTTTACTACTTTCATGGCTCTGGGTGCATGGCGTCTGATGAAGATGGGTATCGTGGTTAAACAAATGAAAACGGTGGAAACATTGGGTAGTGCCACAGTCATTTGTACAGACAAGACAGGTACCATTACCGAAAATAAAATGTCTTTGGATAAACTCTTCGTTTTGCGTTCAAACAAAATTTCTGAAAGAAGCGATAATCTTAAAGATGATGAAAGGCAACTTATAGAAGTGGCGATGTGGGCAAGCGAACCCATTCCTTTTGATCCAATGGAAGTGGCACTGCATCTGAGTTACAAAGAATTGGCTGCATACGACAAGCGACCGGATTATGCACTTAAACACGAATATTCACTGAGTGGCAGGCCACCCATGATGACCCATGTGTTTGAAAATAATTCAGGTAATAGAATCATTGCGTCAAAAGGGGCCCCTGAGGCACTGATGGCGGTTTCAAACCTGGATGAAGATGAAAGGGTGCGAATCCATGACGCTATCCGAATTTTAACAAATGAAGGTCATAGGGTATTGGGCGTAGGTCTATCGAATTTTACAGGTGAGACTTACCCGGTCAAACAAGAAAATTTATCATTCGAATTTTTAGGTATCATTGCGTTCTACGACCCACCTAAAAGCAATATCCGGAAAGTATTGGAAGAGTTTTATGATGCCGGTATCGCGGTAAAAATAATAACGGGAGACAATGCAGCCACCACTATAGCTATCGCAAAACAAATTGGCTTTAAAGGACACGAGAAAAGTATTACGGGTGATGAATTGATGCTCTTGTCTGAAGAAGAATTGAAGGTCGAAGTAATGAACATGACCATTTTTACACGCATGTTTCCGGAGGCTAAACTCAAAATAATCAATGCCCTCAAATCAAACAAACAAATAGTAGCCATGACCGGGGATGGAGTGAATGACGGACCTGCCTTAAAAGCAGCACATATCGGTATTGCAATGGGAAAAAAAGGTTCGGAAATTGCAAAACAATCTGCCTCGCTGATCTTATTGGAAGATGATTTGTCTAAAATGGTAAATGCCATTGCCATGGGAAGGAAAATTTATTCCAACCTCAAAAAGGCAATTCAATATATCATTTCTATACATATTCCTATAATTTTAACCGTATTTATACCACTGGCATTGGGATGGATTTATCCTAATATTTTTTCACCTGTCCATATTATTTTCCTGGAAATTATAATGGGACCTACCTGTTCCATAATTTACGAAAATGAGCCAATGGAGAAAAATACAATGCATCAAAAGCCCAAAGTATTTACAACCACTTTTTTTAATTGGAGAGAGCTGTCAATAAGTATTTTGCAAGGGTTGATCATTACGGCTGGTGTATTATTCATATACCGGTATGCCGTTATTAACAAGTATGATGAAGCCAGTACAAGAACGATGTCTTTCCTGGTCCTGATGGCAGCAAATATTTTTCTTACCTTGATAAATCGGTCGTTTTATTATTCTATTTTAACTACATTACGGTACAAGAACAATATGATTTTGATAATCATTTTTATTACTGTAACCATTCTGGGCCTTATACTTTATATTAAACCATTAACCGATTTTTTTGAATTTAAAGCTTTGAGTACGATGAATATGGCCATTTGTATAGCCACCGGATTTATTTCGGTAATCTGGTTTGAAATTGTAAAATTCATTCGGAGAAAAAGAAAGGCAGCGCTACATTTAAGTGTACAATAAGGTTGAATAACGGACAAAATGGGTGTAACCTGCTTAAAATTTGACCTGAATCATAACCACAACATTGTCCGGAATAAGCAAAGTGGCCTGATGGCGGGGAAGACAGGTACTATTAATTCGGCGGGTGGGAAAATTACTCTTGCTTATGTGTTTTATAATTACAGGAATATAACCCTTGAAGTCATTTGAATCCGATAATTATATTTATTTGTTTTTATTAGTAAGTAATATAATTAAACCTACAATCATCAATCCTATGCCTAACATAGGTGACCAATTGAGTAAATGAGATTTATTCTGGGTGATTTCTAAACTTCCGATATCAACCACCTTTTCTTTTGTAATGAATCTAAACCCTGCAAATACTGTTACCAGAATACCGGCAGCAAAAACTACTTTTCCTATTGATTTCATGTTGTTGGTTTTTAATAAAAAATAAAAAATTTCAGGGCTTTGTCAAACCCTGAAATCACGCAAAATGTAATGAATACTGCTCATTTAAAAATATTATTTCTAAATGCAGGATTAAACTTGTCAGTTCATTTGTTTTATAAAATTTTTCCACCCTGGATCACCCGTAGGATTACACGCGTTTTCCGCAATGGGACACCCTAGGCTTCAGCAGCATCCGCTATATATAATTTGATGAAACAATCTTCCACAATTCCTTTTGGAGCTCATCCATTTTTAAGGTGATCAATTTGTTTTTTTTAGATT
>JBGAVW010000093.1:13749-14059 GCA_044227925.1 Saprospiraceae bacterium
GCGATTACGAGTAAAATATGAATGATGCCACCGGTATGATAACCGAGGAAGCCAATAGCCCAGATGATGACTAAAATGACCGCTATTATGTAAAGTAGATTTCCCATATAAAATTGTAATTTTTAAACTTGAATTATTTAGATTCCAAAGTTAGGGTGTGGTGATTCTAAAATCATTACATATCTCTTTATAAAGTTTACATATTTTACGGAAATTTTTTTGGTACCTCTGTTTGCGCCTTAGCTCATATGATATTTGATCAGATTGCTATGTTTAAATTAGTATAATGTAAATCGGTAGTATTGTTTTC
>JBGAVW010000094.1:0-13809 GCA_044227925.1 Saprospiraceae bacterium
GGCCATTCTTTTAAATCATATACCTGTTCTGAATCGGCCAATGCAAGGTCGAAAGAAAAAATAGTGCCATTACTTTCTAAAATAAATACTGTGTTATCCAGAATGGCAAGATCTTCGTAGTCGGCTTTGGATCCAAACTTGGCGGATGTAATTTTATCCGAGTCCAATTTAAAATGATATAACCTGCCCAACTCATCCTGTATCGCATATATATCATTAGCATAAAATGTTATCCCTGATATTTCATCGAGTCTGATTGGCAATGCAAATTTAACCGGTGCAGAAAAATCATATCCCGGTGGGCTTTCTACTTTACGTGAGACCGGTTTGCAGGAAATCAGCGCACCGATTAGTATCCAGTATAAAGTACGAACACCGGATTTCATTTATCCAAAGCATCCAGCACTTTACCAATAAATTCATTTACTGCACCATTTTCTATCCATCTGGCTACCACGACCATATCGTGATCAGGATCTACATATATGATATTGGTTCCATTGCCGACATGTACGAAAGCTTTTTCCGGAGCGTTGGCCAGGTATTTTTTATCTGTATTCAAAAACCAATTCATAAATCCATAGGTAGTTTGTACAGGAGTGGGTGTCAGAGCCCAGCTCACCCACTGATCGGATAGCAATTGTTTGTCGTTCCATTTACCACGCCGCAGGGTGAGGTAACCAAAACGGGCCATATCGTAAGCATTTATAAACATACCACCACCCCAATGGCCTCCTCCACCTACTGCTTGCACTATCTTGCCATCCAATACTATCCATGAATTCTGATATCCCATCCATCGCCAGGTAGCAGATGCGCCTATAGGGTCCATGATTTTTTCTTTAAGTACTTCAGGCAGTGGTTTGCGCCAGATATTTAATGCGGCCAGAGCCAATACATTTACACGGACATCATTGTATTCATAGGCTGTACCCGGTTTTAATCTGGCCCTGGTGGTCCATTCATTCGGTTTATCACCGGGCCGGTCGGCCCATTCCGGTTTTCCCCAAAGTGTACCTTCCCAATCGCTTACCTGCCTGAGTAAATGATCCCAGGTGATGGTACGATTATGCGGTGTATCAAATAGCCTGATGAGTTGTGCCTTACCATATTTATCTGCTTTGAATGGATCTGCCAGTGGTTGGTATATTTCTATCGGAGCGATCACTTTATACATGGTATCGTGTATACTGGGTATGAGTCCCTGGTCGTATGCCAATCCCACTACGGTAGATAAAAAACTTTTGGTTACACTGAAAGTCATATCTACTCTATCCGGCTCGCCCCAACTGGCAATGATATATCCATTCTTAATGATAATGCCGGTAGCCGGACCTCGCTCTGCAAACGGACCAATTCCATCACCGAACGGCTCCCTGCCAAAACTCTGATAGTGTGAGACCTCCAGGTTGCGCGGGTTTTTTGATTCTTTTTCCCGCGCAAATGAGATGGCAGCTTGTAATTTATCCTGATTGAATTTTACTTCAGCAGCAGTTTTAGTCATCCATGTATTGGCAGGAGGATAGTATAGTTTGGTCTGTGCTGATAATAGCTGAACCAAACAAATCTGAATAATAATGTATAATAGTTTCATAAAAAAATTTCCGGATTACATGTGCATGCAAGTATAACAAAAAATAGTGATCAAGCTGCAAATGAAAGGATCACACGCTTACAGCAATTCTATTTCACACCAAATTAGATATATGGAAGCAAAATAGAATAGGCTATCCCGAAGGGATATAATGTTTATAAAAGGGACAAACGACCCTGAGGGGGTCGAATACCGCATGAGAAATTCATTTCAAAGCAAAACCCATATACCAACCTCCCGGTTTAGCTCCCCTTCCTCCTCCAACGGCAATAGCGATATACTGTTTGCCATTCACTTCATAGCTGATCGGGGTTGCAAATCCTCCGGCAGGCAATTGGTATTCCCAGATTACTTTTCCATTGGTCTTATTAAAAGCGCGTATACGCTCATCGCGGGTAGAAGCAATAAATATCAAACCACTGGCAGTGACTACCGGACCACCATAAGTTTCAGTGCCGGTGATGGGTATTCCTTGTTTTGTCAATTCGGGAAATTCGCCAATAGGTACTGTCCACTTATACTCACCGGTATTTAAATCTATTGCATTGAATGTACCCCAGGGTGGTCGGATGGCAGGCTTGCCATTCTGATCAGTAAACCGCTGCCATATTTTAATAGAATATTCAGGATCGTAAGGAAAAGCACTTGCAGTGTTGGAAATGGTATCAGGTGATTTATGTTCTTCCCTGGCCGTAGTTGCCGTTTTTGGTTCTTTGTTTAGTACATATTCCGCTACTGCTTTTCGATCGGCATCAGAGAGATAAGGAAAAGCCGGCATGCGCCCATTGCCCATCTGTACCAATGAAGCTATTTGTTCTGTATTTCTTTTTTTATGAATATCGATTAAGGAGGGTACGATATTGCCGTTTCCTTTTTTATCTGCTCCATGACAGGCAGCACAGTTTTTTATAAATAGTGCATTTCCTTTGGATAGAGTAACCAGCTCTTTATTTCGGGTTTCTTTATCCACCATCCACAGTTCCCAGGGAGCAATATTCACATTTTGATACAATATCCCATCCGGATCTATGGCATTTCCACCCCATTCTGCCCCTCCGCTGTATCCAAAGAGGATAGTGCCTTTGGTGCCCGGTGGAGTAAACTGATCCGTGGTCGGTGGAGAAAACTCTTTTAATCTCTTTTTTACAAAAGCGTGTGATTCGGGAGAGATATTGGTGATGTCATTTTCGGTAAAAACCTGTGGGCTAAGCGATTTGGGTTTGACAGGTAATGATTGTACAGGATAAGGATGTTCGCCGGGCAATCCGGTATCGGGCACTTTTCTTTCTTCTAAAGGAAAAATCGATTCGCCGGTATCGCGGTCCAGCACATAGGTATATCCATCTTTACCAACCTGTACTACCACATCCCTTTTTTTACCATTTTGGGTAATGGTGGTGAGATTAGGAGGAATGGGGAAATCGCGATCCCAAAGATCATGATGAATCGCCTGATGGTGCCATTTGCGTATACCGGTATTGGCATCTAAGGCAATAATACAATTGGCAAATAAATTAGCACCTTCCCTCGCCCCGCCATAATAATCTGATGACGGTGATCCGGTGCCAAAATACACCAGTCCTCTTTTTTCATCCACTGACATTCCACCCCAGCTATTGGTACCGCCAAATCGCTGATAAGCATCTTTGGGCCAGGTATCGTATCCGTATTCTCCCGGTTGCGGAATGGTATGAAATACCCATTTTAGTTTACCTGTGAAGACATCAAAGGCGCGTATATGACCGGGAGCTGAATCACCCCCTTCTGAAACACTGGATCCTATAATATATATGTCTTTATAGATGATGCCCGGGGAAGTAGCCGTCACATGCAATTTGGATACATCGTGATTTAGTCCTTCCTGCAGCCCGGTGTGTAAATCCACCCGGCCACCATCACCAAAAGTAGGGATGATCTGGCCCGACAAGGCGTCAATGGCATAGATATAAAAACCCGCAGTATAAAATATCCGTTTGTCATCGCCATTTTCCCAATAGGTTACGCCCCGGTTAGCATGATTAGGCTGTTTAGGATTGGCCAGGTTTGGTTTAAATTTCCACAGTTCTTTACCCGTATCGGCTTTGAGGGCAAACACATTTAATTCAGCTGAGGTAGCATACAGTATACCATTCACTACTATTGGCTGGCACTGGGTTTCGCGAATACGCAATGGCTTACCACCTGAAGTATCGGGAATATCGTTGGCCATATATTGCCATACCGGTTGCAGTTGCTGCACATTTTCTGCTGTGATCTGAGCCAGGGGAGAGTATCGGTTATTCTGATTATTGCCCCCATAAGCAGGATAATCTTTTCCAGTGGCATAGGAAAAAGAAGGACTTTCTGCAGGCGCATGCTTACAGGCATGTAAAAATAAAAATAAGCCGATCAGGTAAATAGTCCGTTGCATCGTATGGATTGGATTTGGAAAGTGAAAATAAGTAAAATTAAATGGTCAAAAAGAAAAGGGGCTTGTCTGTGACAAACCCCTTTCTTGGAAGTGGTGCCTCCAGGAATTGAACCAGGGACACCAGGATTTTCAGTCCTGTGCTCTACCAACTGAGCTAAGGCACCTCCTGCTATTAAAGCGGGTGCAAATATAGATTTTTTTCATTAATTAGGAAAGTACTTACCTTTAAATATTAACCCAAAAGTTATTTTATGAACAGCTTGTGAATGAGTTGATAATAGATTTAAAAAAAGATCATTTATTGTACCATGCAGAATTAATTATAAAACTATAAGAATGACATTAAAACTTTTTCCAATAACCACGGAAGCCGAATATCATATATCCAATGAAATTATAGAATCATTACTGGACTGTAAAGAAGGATCTGAAGAAGAAAAGATATTAGAAGCAATTACCATCCTGGCAATAGAATACGAAAAAAAGCATCATTCCATTCCAACGCCTGATCCTAAAGCTTTGAAATAATTATAGAATAAGAATAAAAAGCGGAAGCCCTGAAGCACAGGGTAGAGGAACTCAATTTATTTCAAAAGGATATTTCTAAATATTTTGGAGGTGAAAACAGAGTATCAGAAGTACTGAACCGAAAAAGAAAGCAAAGCTTACGGATGATTAAAAATATGTATTTGTATTTAGGCGTGCTGATTTTCTGGCGTACATGCTTTAAAGTTAACATGAATGCTATACTGCGGATCCCCTTATTGCCTCAATAACTTCGCTGGAAAAGTCAGCGATCCCAGCGACCACACGCCCCCCAACCCCTAAATTGGCTAACCCACAGGGCTATTATTTACAATTTTGGGGAGAGCTACCGCACTCATGCATGCAGTTTTCATAACACAGGAAAAAGTCCCTTGCAATGAATTAGAAAGAAAAAAGAGGTACGACCGCAATTGAAAATAATACCAAATATTGGTACCTTTACTTAAAAAGCAAAAT
The DNA here is from genome assembly GCA_044227925.1 of Saprospiraceae bacterium. Classification (GTDB taxonomy): domain Bacteria; phylum Bacteroidota; class Bacteroidia; order Chitinophagales; family Saprospiraceae; genus JADJLQ01. Next base: position 5,007 of record JBGAVW010000094.1, read on the forward strand.
GTCAAAAAATACTTCCGTTACATTAGGAGAACATTTCGAGCAAATAATAGCAAAAAGTATTGAATCAGGAAGATATGCTTCTGCCAGTGAAGTGATAAGAGAAGGTCTGAGACTGGTGGATGAAAGAGAACAAAAAATTAAAATCCTTCGAGAGGCAATTGAAGCAGGAGAAAAAAGTGGGTATGTTAAAAACTTTGATCCTATAAAACACTTAGAAAAACTTAATCAAAGTTACAATACATGATGTTTAATTTTGAAATAAGTCGACTGGCACTGCAGGACTTAGATGACATTTGGGAGTATACAGCCGAACATTGGTCAAAACAGCAAGCAAATAAATATTACAAAGAAGTATTCGAGGCAATAAAAGAAATTTGCATGAATTCAGAAATAGGTAAACCAATCGATGATATCAAATATGGGCATAGAAGAATAAATTTTAAGGCACATATGATCATTTATAAAATAAAAAATGATATTATTTATATAGACAGAATATTGCATCAGAAAATGGATATAGATAGGCATCTCAATGAGTAGATCCGTCTTGCCTAAGCCGGGGATAATTTTCAAGTATCTGATTTTCCCTCCAGCCTTGAGCAAATAAACTCAGAATTTGCTCTACTGAAAGCCGGGTACCTTTTATTGTTGGCTTTCCGAGTAATATTTCATTAAAAAGAGTAAATCGTATAGTAAGGCAAAAGATGAATTCAATTTCCATAATGAAATGTAGAAAATTTAATTCATCTTTTGCAAAACCTAAGGTCATGATTGGCTATTAATGTAATATGACTTCTGAATAGGGGTCTGATGGTTAATAATAATTTTTTTTAATTTGCCATTCTTTCTTTGTCCGCCAAAGAAAGAAACAAAGAAAGCTCGTCAGAAAATAAGGCATTCCTTCGGATCGACCTCTTCAGCTGCCCTGCGTAACATTCGGATTTTCAGGCTAACTTCAAAGCTTGACGGTGATTTTACTTTTTAGCTTTTAATTGATGTCGGTTGCAGCATGAACAGGTCTATGCTGTATTTTCTGACCTACGCCTTTGTTTGGCCTTTGAGTCAATTAATTATAAGTGCATACCTTTTTAATCATTTTACCCAATATCCTTGCACTTACTCGATCTATTTCTTTCAATAAATTAATATGGGTCAATATTTTATGATTTCCCCAGCAGACTCTAATTAGTGTGCATCATAATGCTTTGGTACGCGCTTGTCCCTTTGGGAAAGGTGCAAAGTTTTTAAAATTTATACTAATCACCTCTCTCTTTATCTAAACTCAGCTTATCCTGTTTGGCTTTCTCCAACAAAGCATCTAAAGCCTTTCTCTCAAAATACTGTCCATTATTGACCACTGCATAAATGTCCTGAGTCGCTTTAATATTTTGCAACGGGTTGGTATTTAAAATTACTAAATCAGCGTCTTTTCCTGAATCAATGGAACCTTTTTCCTTGATTTTACCCATAAATTTTGCACCATTGACAGTGGCAGCCTGCAAAATTTGCAAAGGGGTAAGACCTGCATCCTGAAACAAAACCAATTCTTCGTGTAGTGATAGCGCAGGATACACGTAAGTGTTCAATGCAGCTGCATCGCTTCCGGCTAAAATGGGTATACCCGCTTTTTGGATATAAGGTATTTGCTTAAGAATGAGTTCGTATTGTTCCTTTCGCCGTTGTTTTTGTTCGGGTGTTTCATTTGCCATTCTATCTATGCGCCATTGATATTTTGATGTAAAACGCCTGGTTAAGTATTGCAAAAAAGCATCATTAGTGTGTGGATTTTGAGCCAAATAAGCCAATTGTTTACCGCCAATCAAGGTAGGTGTAACAGCAACTGGTAATTTGGCTAAATTTTGATAGGCTTTGATAGCTGTATCCTGATTAAAATTAGTGATATAACTTTGATTGGCTGCTGCCCTTGTAATACTGCCTTTAGCAAGTAGTTGAACCATTTTTTCTTCGTTGCTGCCAAGCCTCAATAAATAGCTGGCATGTTCAATACTCGAAAATCCCGCTTGTACTAAATCATTTATAGTCGCATCAATGGGGACATGACCAGACACTTTGTAGCCTCTGCGCTTTGCTTCTTTGACACTTTTTAAGAACAAATCGCCATTCAATGTATTTTCAGTTATTTTTATCAAATCCACTTTATAGGCATCTAGTGTGTCCATGGCGACTCGTAATTCAGTCTCATTGGCTATTTCTATATCTCCCTTCCAAATGGAATTAACACCTTCCAATTTCCTTCCTGCAGTAAATATTTCAGGACCCAGGAATTGATTTTTCTTAATTTGCTCACGCCATGCTAATACCTGTACTCCCAAATCACTTGCCATATCCCTTACGGTAGTAATGCCATAAGCAATATAGACCGGAAACAACGCCTTATTATCTTCTATCAAGTCTTCGCCTTCTATATGCACGTGCATATCCCATAGTCCGGGAATGATGTACTTATTTTTTACATTTTTATGTTGGCCGGAAGGAATCAAATTTTTAAAATCCGCATAATTGCCAATGCCTTTGATAAGTCCTTTGTCTATTAGTATCGCTTTATTTTCGTCAATAGTACCGTTATGGATATTGATAATATGGGCATTATAAATCAACAGAGCATCGGACGATAGATTTTGACTTGTTTTATAAGGAGTGCTACAGGTGATAAGAAACAGGATATACAGGGGACTAATGAATAGTAAGATGTTTTTTACCATATTTTTTCAATAATAATAAACAAAAAAGACCTAACCTTAGAAATTAAATGCTTTCCAACTAAATGATATTATAACTCGATGGTAGTGCCTTCTACAGCAAGTTCATACGGAAAGGCGAATTCATTTTTTTGTTTAAACTCTTTAAAGATCTCATTAAGATTCATATCGGAATGCATAGGATCGTGATGAGAAAGTAATAACCTTTTTACTTGTGCTTTTTCAGCAAATTCTACTGCATTCAAAATAGAAGAGTGGCCCCAACCTACGGTATGTTTGTATTCTTCTGTAGTATATTGCCCGTCGTGTAACAGGAGATCAGCATGGTGTGCAAGATCTATACCCGAGATCCATTTAAGATCTGCAATCATACCATGGGGTCCCAGGGCGGGTTCATGGTCGGGAATATAAGTAAATACTTTGCCTTCACATTGGATCCTAAAGCCAACAGTAGGTCCAGGATGTATTATGTATCCTGACTGAATGACAAACGGCCCAATTTCAAATACACTATTTTCTATTTCATGCAAAGTCAATCTGCATGGCAAATCTCTGATATTTACCGGAAATAAAGGAGGTGACAAATATCTGCTCAATCGGGATTGTAAACTGTGGTCACTGCTGGCTGGCCCCCAGATATGGATATCACTGGTCGGATCAAAAAGTGGTTTAAAAAAACCAAGGCCTTGAATATGATCTAAATGTAAATGGGTAAGGAGTATATCTATTCGATTGGTGTTTGACCTGGTCGGCATTTGAAGCCTTTGTAAGCCGGAGCCACCATCTAATATCAATAGCCAATCCCCCACAGATACGGACACACATGAAGTATTTCCACCATAATGATTTGTTTCAGGACCGGAGTTTGGAATGGAACCCCTTACTCCCCATAAAGATATTTTCATTCGTTTTTTGATTCCCAAAATATGGCAACAGCGCCTTGAAATTTACCGGTCCTGCCAATGATAGGATAAGAAGTGACAGATATTTTTTCGATTTTCCCTTGTAAGTTTTCTATCCAAAATGTTTTGTGATGAGGGCTGCAAGTCTTGAGCGTTTTTACTAAAGGCAATTCATCGGGTAATAATAATTGTCCATCCTTATCAAATGGTTTGAACACAGTAGACCAGGTTTCCACAGGCATTTCACCCGTGTCTTCAAACCGCAATCCCAAAATTATTTCGGCGGGTTCATTGTAGAAAATCAGTCTCCCCGTGGTATCTGTAATAAAAACAGGTATAGACAGGCAGTCTGCTAATTGTCGGTTTAATATTACTTCTATTGCATATGCAGCCATAGTATTGATTTCCCCCATTTTGTATTCGTTTATAAATGTATGAAAAATTAGCAAATGAGCAAATTAAAATACGTAATCCCTGTTTTGTCAATAAAATGTATTCGCCCAAAACCGACCAAGGGCATTCCAGGTTGGGGTATGGCGAGCTTCATATACAAATAATATAATTGATAATACAGTAGTATTAATGGCATATGGTTTCCAGTCGTCATGTTTGCGAATATCATTAATCATTAAGGCAAAAGCCATTCCAACAATTAGATATAATTCATACCATACTTCAGCCTCAAAATATTCATAAAATATTCTGCCGAGAGTAGGCAATACCATCACCAAGGCAGTGCCAATCATAAACCGCATATGATAAAATGGTTGTTTTCTGTAATGAATGGCAAGTACATATAAAATGGTAAAGCAGAATAATTGCATAATGATGGGTGCCTGGCTTGACATTTCCTCATTGGCAGAAATTTCCAATACATGTTTATGATAAGTGAATCGCAATACCAAAAACATTGAAATGATCATTAACGGTGCTATCCAATAGGATAGTTTACCTAGCCAACGATGCGTCTTGTATTTCTTTTGGTGAATCAAAACAGGTTGCACGATTAATAGAATCATCCATGAGGCCATCAATGCCCCATGAATGTGATGAAGTGAGGTAAATTGGTTGAACTCGGGAAAATACTGCCAATACGTTGGATGAAATCCGATTTGCATACACAAAAACAGGAGCACCATTCCGAAAATGATGGCTTTGGTATTGATGCCTTTGGTGTTTATGTCTTTAATTTGATTCATTCCTTAAAAGAATGCATTGAATTACATTGATTATTCCACTCTTACAAGTACTCTCCTCGTGTTTATATTGTCTCCAATAATGGCAGTATCTCCTTTTACCTGAATTTGACGAGGCTGGTCCGTATCAATATACCCTGGAATAGTTCCCCCTTGTACATGATGAATTACCTGGCCTTTATCAGGAGTATATGTATAAGTACCAAAGTATCCAAATGAATTATTGGTAAAAAAGTCATTTACATTTACAGAGTACTTTTCACCTTCTTCTTCAGATATTTTCAGTGGATGCTCATGCGAAACATTGATACTCAATACACCCCCTGGGGTATAAATAAAATAACCTTTTGGATTTTTTCCGTATCGGTCTACCCAAACATTTGTAGTAGAATCAAAGTCAGCAAACTCTACTACGCGCCATATACCGGCTATACCTGTGGAATGTTTTGATTCAGCTGGTTTAGTACATCCTATAATCCATAGAATGCTAATGAAAAGGATTAATGCAAATGCATATTTTATTTTCAATTCTAAATATGTACGGGATCTTGTTGACATTTTTTTTATTAATATGGTATAAGTCGATTTATTCAAAATGCTAATTTATTACATTGGTATTGGAAAGCGATTACCTTTTTTCAATAATACCAATCTTGTTATAGGGATCTGAGAAATGCTATCAATGCTGCTTTTTCATCCTTGGTGATGCCCAACCCAAACTCATGTCCCTTTACCGCCATTGTTTTGGAAAAAGCAGGTTTAAATCCGGTCGGAATATAATCATTGTCAAGTCTATGCTTGTCAAACCAATCTTCCAAAGTGGCTATATGTCCACTGTGTCCAAAAGGGCCACGATACCAAACACCTAATAATGATGGAACTTTGTAATATCCGGTACCCCTTCTTGTGTATAGAGATAACTCGGGATTTGTCCCGACCGACATATCCAATATATCGTACAATTTGTAATGGTTGGCTGGCGGATTAAAACCATCTACAGGGATCAATAGATTACTGGTATAAAGCGGTGGAGTATGGCAGGTCCCACAATCCTCTCTTTCAAAAATCAACTTCCCTTTCATAACCATTTCCTTAGGGGATAAATTTGGATTGGAAGGGGGTTTTAATGCGTATAGGTATTGTCCAAGTGCAAATAATTGCATTTCGGAATACCGCTGATTAGTGCCCAGAAAATTACTTTTACCTGGTTCAGGTAAAGTTTTAAAGTCAATTCCAGCCGGAATAAAACCATTGTAACTATTAAGCATATCCAAGGTTTGATTAAATGCAGCATAGCGCATGATATCGCCAATATTGCGGTGCATCATCAATCCGGTGCGATCGAGGTATTTTCTATCCTTGATACCAATCAGGTCTGGAATGCTAGCTGGTTGGTTAAAATTTGACCCATGCCTGATCATGACACCGGGTGGGATTGCTTTTAGGTAAGCAATAATATTTGCTGCACTTATGGTGTCCAGTTCTATTTGAGAAGGATGGTTACTCCAGGGTGCTTTTTGTAAACCTTTTCTACCGGTTCGAATTCCTTCCTCAAAATCTTTGTGCTTTTCTTTGGGCAATGACTTTAATGAATTTTCAGCATCAAAACCATCCATCCTGTCCATTGGGAAAGTTCCTTGCGCCCCCTTGATAGTAGAGCCATCGGACATTACCCGAGTATGGCACATAGCACATGAAAAAATGCCGATTTTGACTTTTGATTTTTCATTAATCACATAGGTTAGGTAAGGAAAGGTGTTATTGGCAACAGGGATCTCTGCGGCTCTAATGGATTCTTTGAGCCCGGTGAAAAAAGCTTCTGAATAGTCAAACGAAACGACAGGCGCACTGAATACTTCTTCGCCCAATCGCACAAGTTCTTCCTGGGTCTGTGGTTCGTTTTGAAAAAGATCAACCGGATCGAGCGTCGTAAGTGAGTCTATATACTTTCGGTTTGCCTCCATATCTGACAAGCGAATAGGGTAGCTTTTATACACTTTCATTTCCGGAAGACTATAATAGTAACTTTCAGAGATGGGCGTTACCTGTGTGACTCCGTCTGGTAGTGGAAGCAGGAATTTTTTAATTTCAGCCATGTCCCAGGTTTTTGGAATGTCAACAAAGGCTGCCTTCATTTGAAAACCTAGTATAAATAGTGAAATCACGAATATACAAATCAAGGATAGGCGAGTAAATTTCATTTAAGTAAGTTGATGTATTTTTTAAAACCCTAACAAATGAAAATCTAATACTTCATAAACTGCCGGACTTTAAGGCAGGTGAAAGAGAAGAAGAATGGGTATTGAATTGTTCCATTGGATAGAGTTAGGTTAATTATTTAGAAATATAAGAAATAGAAATTACTTTTCCGTTTTTACATTTAAAAAAGGGCTTTTCAGTAAAAACCAAAAGCTTTGCCTTTCGGCGCTATCAAATTCTTCCAATCCATATTTTATATCTTTCAAAGGAATATTTTTATACGTACCAAATAGCTTATCCCAAAAAATGAAAATATTTCCATAGTTAGAATCGGTATACTTCTGATTTTGGTGATGATGCACTTTGTGAAAATTCGGGCTTACGATGATTTTGCCTATCGAATGATCAAACCAAAGCGGAAAGATAAACTGTGCATGATGAGCAATAAATAATGGTATATATAGAATAATGTTAAAGATAATGATATTCATATCCAATCCAAATATAAAAGCAGCCGTAACCACCGAACTGTTATCCAAAAACCAATCGAAGGGATGAAATCTAAAGTAAGAACTACTGTCCAAATCCGTGTCACTATGATGTACCCTATGTAGTCGCCACAGCGGAGAAAAAGTATGATAGGCTCTGTGAAACCAATACGCCGTAAAGTCAATACCAAGTACTCCTAATACGACTTTAAGTGCATATGGAATTTGAATACTATTAAATAAACCTATCTGATGAATACCAATCCAGGTGACGATATTATATACTACTATGGCCAAACTAAGACTAAAGATCATATAACCCGCAAACAAAGGGATACCATGCAAAAAATGCCGGGTTCGGTTGGGAGGTAAATTTCCCCTATTTATGATTTGTTCCAGTAAAAAATAAACTGCTAATACCACTAAGGCAAACACATCTATATTAATACTTATGATTTTTTGAAAGAGGTTATTCATTTAAAATGTTGGTTTGTTGTATTATTTTAATACGTTGAGAAAGGTAATAAAGAAAGGAAGAACTTCTTTGATCATCTGGCATTAAAAAGTATCGATAGGTAATTGAATAGTAAAAACTGATCCATTGGAAGAAGAATCTAATTTAATTTCCCCTCCATGCGCCTTTATTATATCATAAGCCAAACTCAATCCCAATCCAGTCCCCTGCCCAGTCGGTTTAGTCGTAAAAAAAGGTTGAAAGATTTTGTCTTTGATGGCATCGGGGATACCGGGGCCGTTGTCGGAGATAGCTATCTCGACTTTATCTCCAGGATATTTTGTACTAACAGAAACAAATGGTTTATACTCGTTTTGACTTTCGGGCAAACCTCGTTGGTCTTTCGGTGGAATTGTGGTCATCCCGATAGATATCGGGACAACGAGGTTTTCCGCGCAAGCTTGAAAAGCATTATTAATTATATTCAATAACACCCTTGCTATTTCTTGGGACACCACATTTATCATTGGCATATTCGGATCTAGCTCTAATTTGAATTCACATTGGAAATTTTGATCCTTTGCTCTCAAACCATGATACGACAATCTCAAAAACTCATCACACAGTGCATTTATATCTGTAAGTGTTTTTTTGCCGGATGATTTTCGACTATGCTCAAGCATACCTTTTACAATGATGCTGGCGCGTTGTCCATGGTGGTTTATTTTTTCTGAGTTATCCTTGATGTCTAATAATAAATCTTTTAGTCCTTGAGCATTGGACATTGAATATTGAGCATTGAGCATTTCTAACTCTTCCTCTGCTTCAGCAACCAATTCATTAT
>JBGAVW010000095.1:0-13371 GCA_044227925.1 Saprospiraceae bacterium
TGTTCCGTGCCAATCCACATCTTTTATAGAAAACGGTTGGATGCATTTATCCAACTCTACAGCAATATCTTTTTTAGTCACCATTTTGGAATGGTTCCTGGTGAGCATACAACCGGAGGTTAATTCAATACCGCATGATGAAGATAAAACCTGAATAACATCTGCTAAGTCATCTGTACTCACTTTTTGCAGATCGGATTCGTTCCAGAGATGAAATGCCGGCTGCCATGATTTGATTCCTTTTTGCAATTCAGTCCGGGTGATCGTACTATCAGGATAAAACCAGGTTTGATTAGCCCATTTATAGGGAACCCCTTTGCCCCTGAGTATACCGGTAACTCCTATGCGTTGTATGGCTTCAAAGGCAGGATCATATTTATCCACATCCAAATAGGGCATCAGATATACTTTGTTTTTTAGTAAGTTGGACTGCAGCAAACGGATATTTACCTGGGATGGTTTTAAATTCTTTTCTATACTGATAGCAGCCAGAGTACCGGCGGCTTGTCCTATTTGTAAGATCACCGGTTGCAACCGGGTGGCGCCATTCATTATATTGGTTACACTGATTGCTTTTTCCGCCATGATCAGGTGATCAGCATCTTTGGGAATCAACGCACCTGCCGGGACATTGAAAGATGGAATAGGTACATATTCGAGTTTCGGCACTGTTGCATTTTTGCCATGATGATGGTCGATGGGATAATCACCTACGGCAATCCCTGTTCTATAAAGCGCATCGGCTAATTCGTAGGGCCTTTCGGCATGATTCATATTTATTTGAACCAATCCTCTTATCCTTCTGCCTTCCCGATAATAGGGCATGAAAGGCAAACCATCGGGAGTGGGATATTCATCATCGGCTATGCCAAGATTTTTAAATCCCAATTCCTGCTGGATATAGTATAAAAATCCCAGTGTATGATTTTTGGCTTGCTGCAAAATCTTTTGCCTGACTGCCCCATTGCTTTCTACCAGGTTATAATAATAATCATTACCGTAAATAGGCCAGTTAATCATGTATTTGTTATTTGGGAGTTTTGCATACGAAAGCATGGTCTTACACGGATGGGTTTTTAGTGTGCAATCAAAAGTATCACAGGAGCAATGGTATTTGGATTTAGTATAGCCAGGAGGTTGAGCAATTACTGGTGTTTTTCCATCCGGATATTCTTTTAAAATAGCTGCATAAGTAAAATCCTGGATAATATTTACAGGAGTATCCAATGCTATGGATTCACCGGTACTGGTTTTATCGTCCATTCCCAGATCATAAGTAGCACCCACCTTTGCGGCGACATCGCCCATATCGGTGCCATCTATAAGAATCCTGGCTTTTATCTTTATGGTTTTTCCATTTTGAATACAGGTTGCAATCCATTGATCATCCAATTTTTTTATTTCTTTCCAATCCGTATGGTATAAAATGTGGAGTGAATGCAATGAAGCGGCCATATTATTAAATATTTGATTACCAATGTGTGGCTCAAACAAAGTATTGCTGACCCATCCGGTAGATAATGCTTTCTTACTACCATATCTTTTTTCCAAACTATCTCTAAACTCTCCCCATATGCCGGAGGGTAACTGATCATTGCCATCCGTACCACTTACCCCAGCGGAAGTAAGCATACCACCTAGCCAGGAATCAGGTTCTGTAAGTATCACCTTTGATCCCATGCGGGCAGCGGAGATGGCAGCAGCTGTACCACCGGTGCTGGCTTGAATGATGAGTATGTCGGTGGTAAAGGTTTTGGTATGCTGTGCTGAAAAGAATTTCGAAATCAAAAATGGAAGTATGATAAATAGTATCATTTTGTACATAGAAGTGAAAGATACGAAAGAAGTTGCTGGAATAAGTATAGGTATTCTTATAATCCCATGTCAATAAAAATCAGTTTTAGTTCAAAAGCAGGCAAGCCGTGTATATAAAACCTACCCGATACAAATAAACCTCATGTAAAATTCATTAATTAAATATCAATAACTTATCTTAGCCACCGAAACCAGCCAAAGTACCAATTTTATGACTAAGCCTTTGCCAAAGTACATCAGGATTGTATTCTTATTTACCTGCATTAATTTAATCATCTTACTAATCAGAAATTTTGCAGTAGGTGATCATTATTTCAATTTTATCAAATCCAATTTATTTATTGGTTCTTTTCCTGTAATCCTGATTGCATTTTTACTTGACCATTTTGATCAAAAGATAGGTAAAGTATTGTTTTGGATCGGAACGGCTCTATGGGTATTATTTTATCCCAATGCCCCTTATATGATCAGTGATCTTATCCACAATTCCCAGGATCCATTGGATACTTTACATCCTGATTTGATAAAATTTGATACATTGATACTTTTCTCATTTGCGATGCTGTCCATTTTCTATGGATTTATATCCATCAAGATTATGTTTAATCTTTTCAGGAAAAGATACTCGACCCGGTTTGCCCATACTGCGATTGTAATAGTCATTATCCTTAGTTGCCTTGGTTTTTATATGGGTCGTGAATTATTATCTGCGATCAAATTAGGTAATGGATATTTATACTCTTGGGAGATATTCCTGGAACCTATAAAGATCATCAAAATAGTATGGCATGCTCTTTGGCCTATAGGCGCACATTGGACAGCGTATGCGATGATGGCCTTGTTTGGTATTATCCAGTATATGATGTTGGTGATGTTTAAAGATGTAAGTGATGTAGAAAAAGCAGGGATTATAACAAAAGACTAGATAGATAATATGAGGCACCGATAGATATAAATTGAAAAAAATGGCTAATTCGAAAAGGGTTTTTTACTTACTGCTGGCTTGTTTTGGTATAATTGCAATACCCTATGCTGGGGCTTACATTCATACCGGCGGCAAATTTGATACTCATTATTTTGATTTTCCTCCTTTGCAGCCGGAAAAAATTTATGATAATTTTAGTTGGCCGGTATTTATAGCGGTGGCAGTGCTTTTTGTCATCACCATACTATTTTATTTTTTCCCGGCATTATTTGGATTTAAAAAAGTACCCTCTGTGCATACCACCGAACCCCCAAAAGTATCCTTTCCGGTTTGGTTTTGGGCAGGGCTGGTTGTATGGGCCGGGAGCTTGATATTTCTGACTTTGCACTTGACCTCACCTCGATTGTTTCTCAATTGGGCCTATGTGCCTTTGTATTGGGGTTTTACTTTTATGTTGGATGGCTTCGTCTACAAGCGTACCGGAGGTAAATCTATATTTAATAATGATCCTCAGGAATTAGTAGGTATAGGTGTGGCATCAACGGCTGGGTGGTTGATATTTGAATACCTTAATTTTTTTGTATTGGAATATTGGTATTATCCCAAAGGTGGACTGATACCGGATTATGAATTTTGCACGTATGCAGTATTTGCTTCTTCCGCTTTATTACCACTGGCATTCGAATGGTATAGTTTGTTTAACAGTTATCCCAATTTTGTAAACAAATATAAGCTGGGCCCGAAAATCAGATTTAATAAAACGACTCAGCTAGTCTTATTGGCAATAGCATTAATAGGATTGTTTTTCATGCCATTTTATCCCACCTATTTTTGTGCGATGATATGGATATCGCCCCTGGTGATATTGACGGTGGTATTGGATTTGATAGGCGTGTGGACCCCTTTTAGTCCGATAAAGAAGGGCAATTGGACCCCGGTTGTGTTTATGGCTTTGACCTATTTGGTTGAAGGTTTTTTATTGGAAGGTCAAAATTATTTGAGTGCTGAGCATATTAATGGCCAACCTATAACAGAATATCCCGGATATTGGGTATATAATGTACCTTTTGTAAATGATTTTCATGTATTTGAAATGCCGGTGGTGGGGTTTTATGGCTATTTCCCTTTTGGTATCTACTGTTTGGTGTGGTGGATTGCTTTTGCATTTTTATTGAATATACCTACCGATTTTGCCAAATACGAAAGCCCGGTGTATTAAATTATTAAAACCAACCGCTACGGGACCGCAGTCAATAACATATCACCATCTGCCGAAAACTGATCCAGATGGTTTATAATAAAAAAAATAGTAGTCATAAGATGTATAAATCTATTTTTATTTTGGTTCTGATTATTACCTGCCAGAGTGGATATGGACAGGTAATTCAATGGCAATCAAATAAAGACATACTTGATATTGGCACCCAGGTAACTGTATTGGAAGATCCGGAAAGAAAATTTTCGATTAATGAAGTCAGCAGTATTCCATTTCAGTCGAAGTTTAAAACTTCCGGCACAGCCAACCTCATATTGGGATATACGCTTTCAGCATTTTGGGTAAAATTTACATTGGAAAATACGACCGGGTATCCTTTGATACTGGAGATTTCCCAGGCCGGATTACCCGACTGTGATTTATTTTTCAAACTGGATAGCAGTGGTCCATTTAATTCGTATAAAGCCGGGTCCAATACGGCATTTCATCAGAGACATATAAAAAGCTCTTTCCAGGTATTTCCCTTGATGGCAGGCAAGCATGATTATTATATCCGCCTGACTACCAATTCAGGCCCTATTCCCTTAAAAATTTACAATCAGAATGCCTACGAAGAGAAATCGCTTTCATTAAAATTTGTATATGGGATTTATCTGGGATTAATGCTTTTTGTATTTCTCAGTAACCTCTTTTTTTATTTTTCCTTACGTAATTACCTCTACCTGGTAAATGCATTGGTGGTAATCATATTTACGTGTTATTCGATGGTAGTAGTCGATGGATTTATTGTGTATTTTTTTGAGAAAGTGGATATGCTTTTTTGGTATACTACCATACCTCCACTTGGGGTGACTATACAAACTATTTATTCGCTTTGGTTTTTGGAAGTAAAAAAATACAGCCCCAAGGTATACAAGTTTGTACTAGGGGTCATTGGAGTGTATATATTCTGGTTTATTTTAAAATTCTTTTTGAGTTTCCCGATAGTGCAACCCATTAATACATTGCAGGCATTGTTGTCTTTTTTTATAATGGGATTTGTGGGGATCAAAGTAGGTAAGGCAGGCAATAAATTCGGTTATTATTTTGCTCTTACCTATATTATTTACTTTTTACTCGTTTTGGCTGAAGCAGCTTATATCAATACCGGAAAGCCGGCTTATATTTTAGGTTTTAGTTATTCGGGTTATGCCACGGTGATAGAAGCTTTGGTATTGTCCTTTTTATTATCAAAACGATTTGAATGGGAAAAAGAAGAAATCGAACAGGCTAAGGCGTTGGCTCAAAAACAATTATTGGATAGTACGCTGGAAAACGAACGTATTGTCAGAGATCAGAATATCATATTAGAGAAAAAGGTGGATGAGCGAACATTCGAATTGAAAGCAGAAAAAGAAAAATCGGATTTATTACTATTGAATATTTTGCCGGAAGAAACTGCCCGTGAATTAAAATTGAATGGCAAAGCTCAGGCCAGAATATACAATATGGTAACGGTATTGTTTACCGATTTTCAGGGATTTACCGGTATCAGTGAAAAACTCACTCCTTCAGAATTAGTAGAAGAAATAGATGGATTTTTTAGCGCTTTTGACCGCATTCTGGATAAGTACAATATAGAAAAAATAAAAACGGTGGGAGATGCCTATATAGCAGTGGCGGGTGTACCCACTCCCAATCCCAATCATGCATTTGATGCTATCGAAGCAGCTTTGGAATTCCGGGCATTCGTAGAGCAGAAGAAAGCTGAAAAAATAGCCCAGGGAAAAATTCCTTTCGAGATTCGTATTGGTATACATACAGGTACTGTGGTAGCAGGTATAGTAGGGATCAAAAAATTTGCCTATGATATCTGGGGCGATGCAGTAAATATTGCCTCACGCATGGAATCAAGTGGTGAAATTGGTAAAATAAATATCAGCCAGGCTACGTATATGCTGGTGAAAGATAAATATCAATGTACCCATCGGGGAAAAATATTTGCAAAGAATAAAGGAGATGTGGATATGTACTTTGTAGAGAGATTACAAGGCTAGTTCATTTCGCAGAGGCGCAGAGGTTACGTTGACCGGTGTTTTACTTTCTGATAAATGAAATGCCTTCAATTTATGTATTACCAATTATTTTATCTGTAAAAGCCTTCTGATTCATTTGACTTCAATCTGATAAAATGCCGCAGCGCCTCCAGATCATCATCTGTCAATTCGTCGTACACAGGCATACCCATATTCATTTTTATACCATCGTGCACTATGGATTTAAACAATGACTTATTTAATGGAATAGGGGATGCTCTGAGATCCGGAGCCATGCCTTTGGCTATTGCATTCGCACCATGACAATTAAAGCATCGCCAATACAGATCTCTTCCTTTATTGGCCAATGCTAAGTCTATCTTAAAAGAAGTGTCTACTATGGCTTTAGGATAAAATTTTGGTGGTTGAGTGGGTACATTCGTTTTTCCATACAATGTAAACACCAGCAGCCTGCGCATATGTGTATTATAATCCCATCCCAGATTTTTATTGCCTACCCCGGCAAATGCACCACCCCAGCCTACCAATATTGCTATGAATTGTTTGCCGTTTATTTTATAGGTTATGGGCGGGGCGCTGATACCTAAGCCTGCATCGTATTGCCACAGTTTTTTTCCGGTACTCGCATGGTAGGCATATAATATTCCATTGGCAGCTCCCTGAAAAACCAAATTACCTGCTGTGGTAAGTGTGCCACCATTCCAAAGTTCAGGATACGGTACAGACCATACTTGTTTTTGATTTACAGGATCCCATGCCTGCAACGATCCACTGTAGGGTCTTGGTAAATGGGCTGAATCAGGGTCAGCCAGGCTTACGCCTATTCCACCTTTTTTGGGATTGTTTTTCCAATCGTCTACATTTATATTTCTTGCATCGTAATAACTAGCGTCGTGTATAGTGGGTATATATACATAGCCCGTGCCGGGATTATAACTCATAGCATGCCAGGAATGAGCTCCATGCGGGCTGGGAGTGATATACACTTTACCGGAATCATACCGGGCATTGGGAACGATATTGGGTATACCGGTAATGGAATCTATACTGCTGGCCCAGGTAGTTTCGACAAATGGTTTGGCAGATATAAACTTTCCGGTCTCCCGATTGATCACATAAAAAAATCCGTTTTTGGGAGCATGCAGTAATACTTTAGTATCGGTACCATTTATTTTCAACGTAGCCAGTAAAATATCCATATTGCTATTGTAGTCCCAGGCATCACCGGGAGTAGTCTGATAGTGCCATTTATAATTTCCTGTGCTTGCATCTAAGGCTACTATAGAAGATAAGAAAAGATTATCACCACCATGTTCTGATCGGATCTTGGGATTCCACGGACCACCATTCCCTGTCCCAATGTAGATCGTATTTAATTCTATGTCGTATGTAAATCCATGCCAGGCATTGCCACCGCCACCATATTTCCACCATTCGCCCGACCATGTCTTTGCAGCCATGGCCATGGCATCGCTTTCATATCCTTTAGCAGGATCTCCAGGTACGATATAAAACCGCCAGGCTTGTGTACCGGTCTCTGTGTCGTATGCGGTGACATATCCTCTGTTGGCAGTAGCTTCGGAGCCCCCATTTCCTATAAGTACTTTACCATTAAATGCTTTGGGTGCACCTGTGATACCCATCTGCTGGGCAGAGTCTATAGTAAGTGCAGACCATATTTCATGACCCGTCTTATAATCTAAGGCAATCAATCTTCCATCCCAGGTAGCCGTAAATATTTTATTATTATAATACGTAATCCCCCTGCTTTGAGTCCATCCCGGTTTTCTTCTTTTGCCTATATGGGTCGCCACTTCAGGATCATACTGCCATATGGCCTTTCCATTCGTGGCATCTACAGCTCGTATTCTATTCATAGTACCTGTGAAGTACAAAATTCCATCTATGACCAGAGGTGTAGATACCAATCCTTTGTCGTTAGGTAAATCCAGATACCATTCTACCCCTAATGAACTAACCGTATTGGTATCAATGTCCTGTATTGGGCTATGTCTTTGTTCGGAATGGGTACGACCGTAGGCAAGCCATTCGGAGGTATTGGATTCGTCGGCGAGGAGCTGGTCTTGTGATTTGGAATCTTTTGATTTAGCACAACCGTATATGACAATAAGTAAGATGGATACTAATTTTAAATAATGGAATTGTATTGGCATCTGGCACTTACAATAATTGGAATTAAATTTAACAAAAATAGTTCAACTCAAATGCATGTATTGAGATACTATAGACTCCTACCGCAATATAGTAGGAGTTTCATTTACCGTTTGATTGAATCCTTTGACTACAAGATAAATGCCTGGTGATAAAAGCCGTATTGAGTATTGGTCAATAATCCTTTCCAATAGAAGATCAAAAATTGCCTATATTTGGCATATAAATGTGATATAATCATGCAACGAGTAAATCTGGGAAAACCATACGAAGAGTACATCAAAAAACTAGTAAAGGAAGGGTATTATGCATCTGCATCCGAGGTATTGCGTGATGCCTTACGTGAAAAAATGAAACAACCACTGATCAAAGAAGAAAGAAAAACACTGCAAGAACTGGTGCAGGAAGGGATAGAGGATGTAAAGGCGGGTAGAGTGAGGCCATATAATAAGAAGCTTTTAAAAGAAGCTTTTAAAAATGCAAAAGAAAATGCTAAACTTGGTAAGCCGATTCCGGCTCATATTCGACCATGATCTATAAATTAATAATTACCGATTTGGCTTATGCTGATATTGAAGATATTTTTCAATTTGGCATAGAGACTTTCGGCGAATTACTAACAGAAAAATTTATAGATAAACTTAATGATAAAATAATTGCTATAAAGGAAATGCCAGGAAGAGGTCGACTCAATGAATTTTACCCAAAGGCTTGCGATTTTTAAAAGTCGATAATCATTATATTATATATGAGTATTCCGATTCCCTCAAACTCATCCGGATTCTCAGGATAGTACATCAACATATGGATCTATCTTCTATACCATTAAAAGATAATTGATGAATATTTAAATAGTTGCCTAATAGCTTAGTGCGAGTCATTGTCAGGCTTTTTTACCTTTACGACTATTTCATACAGTACATTACCTCCATACATATCTGCAGGAGCCATTCGTACATTCAGTCTTAGCTGTAATCTATTGGTATCCGGATTTCTAATGATTTCATCAGTGATAAATCTAAGCCCTCTTTCGGTATAGGATTTGCGAGTGATAGCATGGTGTAATTCTGTTTTAAGGATATTATACTCAAAATTAAACTTTGAGCTCAGCGAATCTTTGCTGTCATAATATGGGTTTTCTCCGGCATGTAATGGGAGATCCAATAGCCAGGTGGTGGTTCTTTCTTTAGTCAGATAAGCTTCATTGTTTATACGATGTGCTTTACTGTTGGTAAAGCCACCAATCATCCATGTTATACTATCTTTTGGCCAGGAGTTGGGATCATAGGCGTTTTTTACGGGTATACCATTTTCATCCAACGCATAAGCAATGCCATCCAACGGGTGTATTTCGATCCGGATGCCCCGGGATGCATCATTTACAAATGCACCCTGCAGATAGGTAAAGGCTTTATTGTTTACTATTTTAGATAAGTGACCAAATTTGATAGCCTTTCCTGGATTATTCATTGCTTTGTGGGAAAGATCATAGGTAGGCAATTCGAGGCCCAACGCTTTTGTCAGATCTGAAGAATAAAATTTAGAGCCGAGCAATTTTTTTTGAAGGCTATCTATGACCATAATCTTTGAATAGATCGACAGCTTAGAAACATCCAGGTTATAGTCTTTTGGGATTAAAAAACCCTGAAATAGGGGGACTACATAATTATTTCGCTTTTTGATATCTTCATTATACTCTGTTATTTTATTTTTAAATTGATTAGCTATGGAAGATTTTACAGAATCCGGGACCGTGAGGCTGCAAATCCAATCCAGCTCGCCGACACCTCTGCCGTGAAACACAGAAATATCATTGATAATCCCGGACACCAAAATCTGGCCGTGCTCACCGGATGGACTTTGGAGTTCAGGCGGTATGCTTACCAGGGGATAAAACTGGGCAGGCAAAAGATCAACCAAGCAAAGTATTAAAAATAGTGTTAAAGTAAAGCTTCGTTTCATATAAGATTTAACGCCAAAATGTTAAATAACGGTATGTAAATACTAAAAAATCTAAAGCTAATTTTGAGGGCACTAAGAGAGAATCATATTAATTTATTAAATACCATCATCGAAAAACTAAGATATATATGAAAATATTTATTGGAAAATTAAACTTTGATACAACCAATGAAGACTTGCGGGAAGTTTTTGAATCTTTCGGTGAAGTTGAATCTGCCGAAGTAATGATAGATCCTGTTTTTGGAAAATCAAAAGGCTACGGTTTTGTAGATATGCCATACGATGAAGAAGCTCAATCAGCAATTGATCAATTGAATGAAACAGAATTAGATGGAAGTATTATAGTGGTAAAGAAATCTATGCCCGGATAATATCAATTGAATGTCGACTTCTGAAGTAAATGAGAGCAAATTGAAAATTGCTAAAGCAAAACAGTTCAATTGTACCACGGGCCGTGAAAAAAGCTTGCTAACTTATTTCTTGCAACTTCTGATAATAATCCTTTTTACAACGTAAAAGAAGTATTAAGTACAGGGGGTACTCCAACAATGACAGGGATGATATGATTTCCCCAGTTGACCCTACCTAGCCCATTATTTTTTTTCATATTGTATAGTATCCCCATTGCCGTCGCTGGCAAGAAAAGTGATGACTATATTATTATAGGTAAGTGCCTGATTGAGTGAAAGAGGCAACTGCAATTTCGATTGATCGCTTTCATTGATCGGCAATACGCTCATGGTACCACTACCGGAAGCTATTTTGGTATTTACCAAATAAACCAATGGACCTGACTTCGGTATCTTTGAATCATACCCTATATTACGCCTCGATTCAACTACCAGGGTAGAATTGGCATCTATAGGAATGACCAGTAATTTTATTCCATCTTTTCTCTCAATGGGTGTCAATGTTACTATTCCTTTTGCCAAACCATTGCTGCATATTACCTGGTTATCATTTAACCAACCCAATAACCATCGCTCCCAACCAAAATATTCAGGTGCTTTACCGGCAATCAGTCCCATCATACTAAATTCACCAACAAACTTATGCCCTCTTGTTGGGTCAGAATAGGAATACAAATCTGCTAGCCCCATAAGGTGTCCAAATTCATGAGGAAACCAAAGTCCATTCCAACCTACCAGATCTTTTCCTGAATTAGTAAAATTGAGAATTTCCTTACCATCTAACATAATTCCCCTTCCAGGTATGGAGGGTGAAGCCGGGCCATTACTAATAGCAGCTGCATCTGGATTGGTTACTACTAAAAGGACATCGGTTGTAGAAAAATCAACCTTTGGATCTGCCAACAATGCAGCTTCTCTATTATAGGCTCGATGCAGATCACCGGTTAATGCAGACCAACCGTATTCTGTAGAGCGTTTGCTCATTCTTAACCATTGAAATTGGGTATCAAAATTGATAATTTGCTTACCATAAGAAATAGTTCCTAAAAAGTTTTCTGAAGAGGGAGAAATATACTGCTTAAAAACATCCTCAGGGGTACGGGTCGCAGGAGCATCACTAAAATCTACAAATAAAGTAGTCACTTTAACAGTCCCGACTGATTTTACCCAATGGGACCTTCGAGGAAAACCTAAATTTACACCATTGGCATTATTTGTAAAATCTGCCAATTTGCAGGGTACATACGTGTTTATATAGGTAAATCCTTTAATTGACGCAGATCCTCCCGGGTTAGTTATTTTTATATCACCGCTTGCACCTGCACCCACCACTGCGTTTATAGTCGTAGCACTTACCACTGTAAAGGAAGCAGCTGCGGCTTCTCCAAAACTAACCGAAGTGGTTCCAATAAAATTAGTGCCCGTTATAGTGACCAAATTAGTGGTAGTGGCAGAAGTAGGTGTAAAAGATGCAATGGTAGGCACTGGATTCTTGAAACTAAATCCTGGTAAACTTGCCAACCCTTTGGCTGTAGTCACTTTGACATTACCGCTGGCTCCATTTCCTACTATTGCGGTAAGAATAGAATCACTGGTAACAATAAAAGATGCTGCCGGAGTGTCACCAAAACTCACAGCAGAAGATCCTGTAAAGTTTTTACCCTTAATGGTTATGGTAGTACCCGTAGTACCTTCTGTAGGGCTAAAAGAGGAAATTGATGGCTCGAGATTTTTAAAACTAAATCCTGGCAAAGTAGCCGAACCTTTGCCTGTAGTTACTTTGACATTACCGCTGGCACCACTACCTACTATTGCATTAATACTTGTAGCACTGGTGACAATAAAAGATGCTGCCGGAGTGTCACCAAAACTCACAGAAGAGGTTCCTGTAAAGTTTGTACCATTAATAGTTATTGATGTACCCGTAGTGCCTTCCGTTGGGCTAAAAGTGGTGATGGTTGGAATTACGGTTTCCGGTGTCACTTCCGTTTTGCTACATTGTAGTAAAACAGCAAGCACAAATAATAAATAAATATATATTTTCATAATTAATAAAGTCTTTTCATTTAGAACTTAGCCATTTTCGATACTTTTTTGGGATAAGGAAGAATCCCCTATTTTCATCAACAGTACCGTAAAACTGTGGGTTTAAATTCGGGGTCAATATAACTGTATTTTAAAGTAAATTATTTATGTTTAGTGAGAATAAATTCGGTTTTATTCTCAATTAGAAAGAGGTATCCTTAGATGTTCAATACTTGTTTACCCCAATCCCATCACCTACCTTTTGAATGTCGACCTGATAATAAATAATCTATAATTCGGTGAGACCATATATTTATTAACTACAATTATAAATAATTAATAGACAGATAAATATATATATATTAAAACAGAATTTGCCCTCAAAGACTTTATAAAACTTTAATATTATTTTTATCTTTAAGCTTTTGTTCAAATTTCAGGAATACAAACGAATCGTATGCTCCAAAAATCAGCCCTAATTATACTTGCCGTAACAATTATTAGCACATTACTGTATTTTAATCAAAAACACTCCCCTGGTGCCTATGTGTCATCAAACAAAGCCGCTCCCCGGATGACCCTCTGGCGAGTAGACTCTATGCACCTACTCGATGGCACCAAGGGTAAAGCAGACCTCTGGCCATGCGACAGTCAATATTATTTTAATTATCATGCCAATCAGACAGAAGACATCATCATTGAAATCAAAAATGAAGGTGACGCTACATTGGAAATACAACTGCCCCTTACATTGACTGCTGGCAGTTTTGGTCCCGTGACTATTTTGGAACAACCCCACCATGCATCTAT
>JBGAVW010000096.1:0-12501 GCA_044227925.1 Saprospiraceae bacterium
ATAAGGGTGCACCTGAGCAGCATTGGCCATCCACTGGCCTTTGATCCGTTATATGGACCAGACATTCCTATTACGATAGAACAGATAAAAAAGAGAAACCTCCGATCTAACCAGGAAGAGCTGAATGCTTTGATTGCAAGGGTACCCCTGCACGCGGAAAAGCTCACACTTACACATCCTGTAAAAAATGAAGCTATGACTTTTGAAGCGGCATTACCGAAAGATATGAGGGCGATGTTGCAGCAGTTGAGGAAATGGGGGAAGTGAACTTTTATTTCAACCTTACTTTTCCTTCAATGCCTTTAGAATTTGCGAAGTAATTTCAGTAGAGTAATATGTTTTGTATCTCTTATGATATCCTTCAAGAGAATAAATAATTTTTCCATTTTGTATAATAAAAAACTGAGGAAAGGCTTCTGGAGAATACTTCTTATAAAAACGTGAATTTATGTCTTCTACTATCGGCATATTTTTAAAGGGCAGTTTAGAAAAATTGAATGGGTCTATTCTACCTTTGTTTAAAGGAACGTAAATATAATAGTGTTTAAAGTCCAGGTATTTTAATTCCAAATCTAAAAACAGGGGGTGTAGGTCCCACATTCCCTGAAAGCAATTCCCACATGTTTCATTCCATGTTTCAACTAATACTACCTTATTTTTAAATGAACTAATTAAATTATCTCCATTAATATTGTGAAGTTTTATGTTTTCAACCTCCCAATCTAAAGTAATTAAAGACCTATTTACAAACTTTAATTGAACTAAATATGGATACAAAAAAAATGAATATATACTAAACCATAAAATAAAAATAATATGGAATACTCTATGTAGGTTAAAATATATAAGCATGAAGGGACTGTAAAATGCAAACAAAGAAATTAGTGGTGGCATGTATATAAAATCTGACTTTTGAAAATAAACACTTATCAAAAAATAAATAATAAGGCCACCACCAATTAAAATTTGTTTAAATACACTATTTACTTTAAGGTATTGACTGAAAATAACAACACCAAACAAATAAATTACAATTAAGCCAACAAATGTTAAAAAATTAGTTGCGATTAGCACATCTAACATACAAATCCCCACAATAAGAAATGTCGTTATCCAGCTACCAATTAATAGAATAAGATATTTCAAATTAGATGTTATAAGCATTAAATTTTTCAACTCTTCACGTATTTATTGAGTATTTGATTCACATAATCCATAGCAAGCTTGCACCCAAAACCAGCCACAACCTGAACCTGTAACAGCACATCCTTGAGAACTTTCTACACACATCACTTCATCACCTGGGCAATTCCATCTACAAATGCAAGAGCAATAACATGGTGAAGTTGGTGGAATAAATGACGAGTATTTTTCTGTATCATTGTTGATGAAATTATTATCAAATCTCACTGCATTTAAAGGCTGTCTTACATAAGTATAATTTTCAATTGTTCCAAAAATTGAAAGACCTTCATCCATGCTAAATAATTTAGAATCATTTTGAATCCAAGAGGCCACCTCAATATTTGAACTCATTAATTGTACCAATGATTGGGTAAAAAACGATTCATTTACTAAAAATAATAATTTCTTTAAAGATGCCACCTGACTTGGTTCTAAATTTGGCGAAATATTAATTACTGACTGAATTTTATCCTTCCAAATCATACTCTTAAGTTCAGGGCTATATTCTTTATACTTTATTAACACTGTCCGTTTATCAAATTGCGATAAGTTTTTTCTTAATTCAGTAAAAATTGATTCTTCTTCTTGAGAAACTTTTGAACAAGAATTGGATGCAATAATTATCGCAATCAACCAAAAATATTTTATTTTCATAATAAATAATTTTAATTTTATTAAAATAGCTCCTTACATTTTTAAGGCATAGTAAGGTCTACCTCTCATACAAGAGCGTAGCATCCCATTTCAATCGATTACATTTAATTGATTGAAGCCATCAGTACTATCAGCACCCTCTTTATTGCCTCGGGTATCAGGCATATTCTTGCAAGAATAAAATATATATAGACATCACGCACTTTTGCATAATGAGAATATCAAAATTGCCCATTGGCAAATCACCTAATCAAAAGTGAATCACCAATGATTAATTGTAAAAAATATTTATGTAAAATGTGGAAAACGGACCTGGACGCTCATTCTATGCTCTTCTCTACATTTTAGTTCATTTCATGATGACGACTGCTCATGAGTTCATTTTTGCACTTTTGCAAATATGCTTCTTGGCACCTGGGTGAATAAATTGATGTACTCTGATTGCAGGCAAATAAGATGTAGAGAATTCTTATCAGTTTAAATCATTTGGTCTTTCAAATCAACTGCAATTAGATTCCTTAAAGTATATCAATTAGCCAAATATAATTTTTTAATAGCATAGCATAGCATAGCATAATGATTTTTTAACAAAACTTTAACTTTAATTACAATTATAATGCCTTCAAAATTTAACATTCAATAAACAACTAAATGAACTTGACTAAATCATAGACAATAATTAAAACGCTAGGTATTAGGAACCTACGTTCTAATATTTCAAAATTTAATTCTTCGATAACCAAGATTTAATTGAATATAATTTACTTTTAATCCGTGAAAAACATACCTATCTTTTTCGGATTTCTATTCTGTAGTCTCAATTCTATTCTCGGTCAAAACTATCTTTTCAAACCAAATCAATCAGGCCTTCACCTTCTATACAATACTATAACCCCGGTCATCAAAATACATTTGTTATTAATCCGGGGTATACATTTGATGGTAGACTGACTACCGGATTGATAGGATCATTTTCCGAGGGTATTTTTTCCTACGATAAAATATATGGTGGCAATGCTAGCTATATGTTGATTAAAGAAGGAATTGATATGCCATTTAGCCTTTCCATCGATGGATCGTATTTATTTGGAAAATACAAAACGATCGACAATAAATATAATACCCTTCGGCTTGGGCCATCTATTTATAAACGTATTGCTCTATTCAAGAAATTATCTCTTATTCCCGGATTCAACATTTCTCATAATTGGTATACATCAGATGGCCCTACTTTTAAATATACTGACAAGTACTGGACCAGTAGCTTCCAACTCACAGCATTGTACAATAAATTCCAAATCACTGCATCTACTAAGAAAACAATCAATCAAAATTATGCTGCAATTGGAGCGGGGTTTATTCTTCCTATTAAAAATTAAAACTCAATAATAAGCAAGTACATAGCACGTTGTATACGGACACTTTGTATAATGACACGTAGTACATGGTACGTTGTATATGGTACATTGTACATGGTACGTTGTACACCCCTTCACCACACATTGATCTCCGCTTCTATTTCTATCCCAAACTTATCCATCACATCTTTCTGAAGCAACTGCGCAAAGCTCCAGATCTCCGCTCCGGTGGCACCACCATGATTTACAATGACTAAAGCTTGTTTTTCGTAACAGCCGACTTTACCGATTCTTTTTCCTTTCCAGCCACATTGATCTATTAGCCAACCGGCAGGAATTTTATAGGCATGATCACTTAGTTTATAGCTCGGGCCATTGGGGTATTTTGATTTTATTGTTTCGAATGTATTTTGATCTACAACCGGATTTTTAAAAAATGATCCAGCGTTACCAATGATTTTAGGGTCTGGCAATTTATTTGTGCGAATATCGATTACGGTCTCATGCAAGTCTTTGATTGTAGGGTCAGTAATTCCTTTTTCACGAAGATTTTTTTCTATTTCACCATAAGAAGTATTTGGCTTGCCGTTTTTTGAAAGTTTCAATACTATTGAGAGTACAAAGTATTTATTTTTAAAAGCGGCTTGTTTAAATATACTATCGCGATAGCCAAATTCACAGGATTCATTACTAATAGAAAATACTTTGCCTGTGCTTAATTCGATCACTTCCACTTCTGCGAGCACATCTTTAATCTCCACTCCATAGGCACCGATATTTTGAATTGGAGCTGCCCCAACTGTACCAGGAATCAATGAGAGATTTTCTATTCCTGCCCACCCGGCATGTACTACGCTGGCTACACTTTCATGCCAGTTTTCTCCACCTTGTATTCTTACCCATATATAATCATCGGTGGCAACTAAAATTCTGAATCCCTTGATTTCATTTTTGATCACCAGTGCATCTATATCTTTGGTCAATAATACATTACTGCCGCCGCCCAGTATGACCGGATGAGGATCTTTTTGTATCAGGTCCAATACATTTTCTTTGGAAGTAATTATCGCAAACGTTGAAGCATACTGATCCACTCCAAATGTGTTGTATGGCTTGAGCGAAACCCGGGACTCTATCTTCATTTAATTATCGGCTAAAGATACTGTTTCACTCGCATTGGCCAGTTGCCTGTTAGAATCGAATTGTAATCTGGCCAATTTACTGTAGGCCCCATTGGTATTGGATAGTTCTTCATGAGTACCTTGCTCTACGATTTTACCATCTTCAAGTACATAGATGCAATCCACATCGCGTATGGTAGACAGCCTGTGCGCAATGATGATCGAAGTCCTTCCCTTCATCAATATCTTCAGTGCTTCCTGAACTACTTTTTCTGATTCCGCATCCAGGGCAGAGGTGGCTTCATCCAGGATGAGGATTAAGGGGTCACGTAATAATGCCCTCGCTATTGCTATCCGTTGTTTTTGACCGCCGCTTAATTTTATACCCCGCTCGCCGACTATAGTCTCCAACCCTTCGGGGAAGCTCGAAATAAACTCCCAGGAATTGGATTGTTTTGCGGCTTCAATTACTTCTTCCGTAGTGGCATCGGGCTTTCCATAAAGTATGTTCTCACGAATAGTGCCTCCAAATAGCAACACTTCCTGGGGTACAATACCAAAATAATTCCGGTAATCCGTAATGTCATAGTCCACTATGTTTTTGCCACCTACGATGATTTCACCGGATTGAATATCATAGAAACGAAGTAATAATTGGGCTATGGTAGACTTACCTGCACCGCTCATACCTACAAATGCTATTTTTTGCCCGGCCTTTATTTTAAACGAAATATTCTTTAATACCTTAATATCTGCCCTGCTTGGATAGCTAAATAATACCTGCTCAAAGCTCACATCTGCTTTTATAAGTGCGGGTTTCATTTTTGGGACTTTATCAAAAGCTACTTCTGCCGGTTTCAATAAAATTTCCTTTAATCTTTCTGTGCCACCCAATACGGATAATAATTGGGTATACAAATTACCCAGGCTGGCGATAGCTACCCCAATAGTGGCTGTAAAAGTAAATATGTTTAATAATCCACCCGGGTCCATCGTTTTGGATGCTACATATTTTGCTGCTAACCAAATGATAAAAAACAGTGTACCAAATAATGCTACTATAATATATGTCCCAAAGAGGGCTCTGAAATGGACAAGCTTTATGGCACTTTTTACCATGCCGTCTATATTATTTTCATATCTATTGTATTCAAAGGGTTCATTGGTATACGATTTTACAGTATAGATGGATTGCAGCGTTTCGTCTACAATCACATTGGTTTCTGCCAACCTCTCTTGTCTTTTTTTACTTTCTCTGCGAATAAATCTTCCAAAATACATGGCACCAATGACAATTACCGGAAACACCGCTATCATCACCATAGATATTTTAGGATACAGAACAAATAAAAATAAAAGTCCTCCAACAAGGATAATGGCCTGCCTGATGAACTCAGCTAAGGTGATGGAAAAGGCAGAATACAGCTGGTCAACATCGCTGGCCAACCTGCTGCTGATCTCTCCTACCCTGGATTTTTCATAAAACGAAAATGGAAACGAGATGAGATTACGATACAAATCCTTCCTGAGATCCGCCATGGCTTTTTCAGCCACAATGGAAAACAGAGTAACCCTGAAATAAGAAATAATTCCCTGTACTACCAGGATAATGATGAGAAAAAGTCCCACATCGGTCATAGTAAAATTATACTTAGACTCTCCAAGGGCAACATTCAGCACTTCGCCACTGATGGGTACAAAAATCAAAAATAAAATACTGGTAAGAGCCAGTAAAATCATCCCGATGATAAACTTCCATTTATAGGGTTTGATGTATTTAAAAATGTACAGAGCTGATTTTAATCTTTCTTTACTGATTTTGGGTTTACTGTCTGTACTGTTGTTGTCTGTTTCTGCCATTGGGATTGCAAAGTTACAGAATAAACTAAAGCAGTGATTTTGAAAAAATATGCAATATACTAATTGGGAATACGTTTTCGTTTATCCTATATGAGTGCCAGAATCTTACTTCTTAGCCTCTTATGTTACCAGATTGCCGATGCCTCCAGATATTATGTATCTCCTAATGGAAATGATGCCAATTCCGGAAGGAGTCTATTACTTGCATTTCGAACTTTACAGCGATCAGCTAATGTAGTCAACCCTGGTGATACAGTATTGATCTCCGATAGTACCTATGCTGGTTTTGACCTCAGGAGATCGGGAACCAGTGTAAATCCAATCGTGTACCTGGCCAATAGTCAAAATGTAATCATAAACAGACGAAATGGCGTTACGCCTGATGGCATAAATATTGAAAATGCGGATTGGATTGTAATCAAAGGTTTCAGAGTGATAAATCAACCACGTGCAGGGATCAGGGCAGTACTATCTGATCATATTACTGTGAGCAATTCTGTTTGTACAAATAATCAACGGTGGGGAATATTTACCGGATTTACAGATTTTTTTACAGCAGAATATAATGAATGCGCCTTTTCAGCTTTAGAGCATGGAATTTATGTATCCAATAGCTCTGATAATGCCATCATTAGAAACAATATTTCTCATCACAACCGGGCAGCCGGCCTGCACTTTAATGGCGATATTTCACAAGGTGGTGACGGCATTAATCATTCACCCCAGGTATACAATAATATAATCTATAATAATGGCCTGGGCGGAGGATCCGCTATCAATATGGATGGAAACCAGGATGCATTGATCTATAACAATCTGATATATGAAAATAATGCTACCGGAATAGCTCTATATCAGATCGATGGAGGAGGGCCGTCAACCGGCGCCAAAATATTTCACAATACGATCGTACAAGCTACCAATAGCAGATGGGCTATATTATTAGTAGATGGAGCAGCCAATGCCACTATCAAAAACAATATCGTCATCAATCAACACAGTTTTCGTGGCTCTATCAATATAGACGCGGCTTCACTGATTGGATTGACATCGGATTACAACCTGTTTACAAATAGATTTACTACTAATGATGGCAATTCGGTCCTTGATTCCACAGCATGGAAAGCACTTGGCTTTGATCAGCATTCGTATTTCAGCCCAAATCTTACCAATCTATTCACCAATTACTCCTCCGGTGACCTTTCACTGAAATCGGGGTCAAAAGCTATTAATTTTGGCACCCCTATTTCAAATCCAACCATCAGCTTTGATATTGCCAACCACAATCGCGTATTGGGCACCAATCCGGATGCAGGTGCGTATGAGTTCAATTCTGTGGCTTTGCCTTTACATTGGGCTAAAACCAGCATCAAAAAAAACTCAAATTATATTGAAATACAGGGGGTACTCATGGATATAAATATAAATACAAAAGTATGTCTGACTAAGTGGTCGTCTGTAAGCAACGAATTTGAAACTATTGAATGCAAAGTGTTTCGTGAATACACAGATCATAGCAACATTTTATTTAAAGATTATTCCCGTAGCAATACTTCATTAAAGTATCAATTGGTAGCATCTGAAGATATTGGCAATCCCATTAAATCGGACATTTTACAGATCATTGATAATGCTCAAGGCATATCAGTCTATCCAAATCCAACTTCAAATTATGTACACATCCCGCGAAGTTTATTGGATATTACGGATAGAATAATAGTACAGGATGTATCCGGAAAAATAATAAAAAACCTGGGAGTTTCCGGGGAAAAAATCAATCTGCACTCACTTGATTCCGGCGCTTATATCATCAGTTTTATTTCAAAAAATCAAATTATAAAAACATCATTGATCTCTAAGTATTAGAATGACGGAGTATCTTCTTATCTGCTAATCTTAAAAATAGAAATACTTTTTTTCGGCACATTGTGAAATCAGGGGCCTACGACAAATCAGGTTGAAATAGATCCAAAATAAGAATTTACTTATCTTCACTTTCTTGAGTGCTCAACTACTATCTGTATTGGAATGGACAGCCGCCATTGCCGGGCTTATAAATGTATTTTTACTGACCAGGCAAACGGTGTGGTCGTGGCCATTTGGTTTGGTTTCTGTCTTTTTATATGCATTCGTATTCTATCACAACCGGTTGTATTCAGATGTACTATTGCACATCATCTATGTCGTATTGAATATTTTCGGGTGGTATAAATGGGCTCATAAAAAAAATGCATTATCCGATTCTGATTTAAAAGTATCCGTACTAGGGCCTGTACAAAGATCAACTTATGCGATAGTGATTGTCATTGGATTTTTAATATGGGGCTATCTATTAAAAAGAAACACCAATGCAGATTTTGCCTATGCCGATGCGTTTATACTCATGGCCAGTCTCTGTGCTCAATATTTAATCGCCATAAAGAAACTGGAAAATTGGGTGATCTGGATCATAGTGGATATAGTAGCCATTACCATTTATTATCTTAAAGCCTTGTATGTTACCTCAGGCTTATATGCTGTTTATCTTTGCCTTTGTATTCTTGGCTTTATGAAATGGAGAAAATCGCTCTTGCATAAAATAATCTAATTTTGTTTCCTGAATTCAATTTAACTACATGGCCGTATCAGAGTATTATCAAGTAATTTCAAACAACAGAAAAACATATTTTGCTGAGTGGGCTTGTGATCAGCCAAAAGCCATAGTAATATTGGTTCATGGATTAGGTGAACACATTCGCAGATACGATGAACAATTTAATTATTTCAACTTACACCATATAGCGTGCCTGTCCGCAGACCTAAAAGGACACGGAAGATCTGAAGGTGCACGTGGTGTGTGGCATTCCATCGAAGATCATTATGAAGTAATGGATACACTGATTAAAGAATCGAATGAAAAATATAAAGGATTACCTCTTATTGTATATGGTCACTCGATGGGTGGCAATATTGCAGCCGGTTATGTAATAGATAAAAGGCCCACAATAAATGGATTGATACTTACCGGTTCTGCAATCAAAACTCCAAAAGATTTACCGCTGTTTTTAATCAATATTTTGTTAAAATGCCCTGCTTTTATTAAAAACACGATTATAGCCAATGGGCTAAATCTAAAATCACTTTGTTCGGATCAGAACGTAGTAGAGTTGTACAAATCCGACCCATTAGTACACGATCGAATAAGCCTGGAGGCAGGAGCAATAATTCTTAAAAATGCGTGGAATTTAATGCAGTATAAAGTAGAAAATAACTACCCTGTCTTGCTCATGCATGGAGAAAATGATACCATTTGTTATCCATCCGGAACCAAACTATTACAAGAAATATTCACTAAAAAAGTAACACAAAAATTCTGGCCAAATATGTTACATGAAATCCACAACGAGAAAGACAAAGTCCAGGTCTGGGAATATATGCTACATTGGATCAATCAAATAAAATAATCCGTATTACCCTTGCTTATAGCCTCTTTGACCATAGCTAATCACCCTTTAATTATCGGACTCACACCTAATAATTTCCTCTTTTTCATCCATCGCTCCCGCAATCGAATCGAATCAAAACCCAAATAATTTCCTTTTGAGTTTGGATTTTTACCAACACATTGCAGGTTGATGGTATGCTTCCCTATTGATAAGTTATGACTACCCAAATACGTATCTTTTACTCTCATGTTCTCAGCATAAAAATCAAAATCCTGGAGCTTTGGATTGGCCATATAATCTTCAGGTTGTTTGATATTTTTACCATCCAGAAATATTCGATAGATACCATAATCACGGGAATAGGTAAATCTAAGGAACAAGCCGCGATATTCTGCTTTGGTAATCTCAAAATCAATTTCGATAGCTGGTTCGTCACTGGAAGGCATAAATAAAAGCTGGCCATCACCCGTCCAATCGTACCCTTTCTGTATCTCAACTACGCCTGGTGTATGCCTGGCTGAAGATCTAAAATGGGATGCTTCTATGGTTTTATCGAGATCAGGTAATATCCTTTGGCTAAGGGGTGGCAGTTGGGTAAATCGTTTAGGTTGGCCCACCTGGTACCAGAATGCAACCGTGGCAATATCATCTTCCCTTTCCACATGCGGTTCTATTTTCCCACTTTCGGTTTCATCTTCACTTATCCATCCGGTGTGTTCAATTTCAAATCTCAATGATTGTGTAAATCTAATTGGGTCTGCAATATGCCACCTATACAAACAATATTGAGTGCCAAGGTCCTCAAAATCACTGCTCATATAGGTACACCCAAAGTAAGGATATTGGGCTTCATTCAAACCCCACGCCATCAAAAAATAATCTTCCGTACCGGTTCCGATAGATGAAGCTTTCTTTTCTCCATCTATATAAAATTTTGCATCACCTTCGCCAAACCAAAATGGACTGCGAGATCGTACAGACATTACCGTGCCAATATAATGACCGGTACCCTGAGCGTCGAGTATCAAATAGTCTTTGTCCGCTTTTTCCGGAAATTCATTTCTATACTGAGCACAGAAATAAGGTGTATTAAGTGGCAATTTTTCTTCAGTATAATCAATATGAAAATAAAAACTCCTACAGTTTTTTTTGCTCTCATTGGTAATGGTAATTTTCGCTCGTTTATAGAAAGGCATTCGCCAATAACAATTGTATCCATCACCCCCTTCTACCATTACCGGCAGTGATCGCAATTCATGCCTTTCACCAAATCCCGCACCAAAA
Source organism: Saprospiraceae bacterium (assembly GCA_044227925.1). Lineage (GTDB taxonomy): Bacteria > Bacteroidota > Bacteroidia > Chitinophagales > Saprospiraceae > JADJLQ01. The sequence continues at coordinate 10,888 of JBGAVW010000096.1, forward strand.
AAATCGCCCAATGGAGCTTCCACAGCAGGTTCCTTTGCCTCATCCCAATACATTCTGATTACCAATTCGCCCGGGCCTGCGGAGCCCCCTGATTCCAACCAATTCGGTCTTGCTTCATTAAATGTAAGCCAGATATGATTTATGGCGCCCGGCCCTTTTATATCTGCCAAAGTGCGTGTCTCACCGGCATAAATGTATCTGATTCTATCTGCATTACCCTCCGGTATGGTATCCACTGAAGTTACGGCTTTCGATCTTCCGGGTTTGATTTGAGAAAGGCTATACAGGTCCTGACCAGAGGCTGTATGAAAATAAATCAATAAAAAAACGAGTATGTATTTTCTTTTCATGTGATGGAAATAAAAGAGTTGTGAGTATTAAAATTAAGAAATTGGATCAAATTGATGTAACCGGAAAAGATGCAAGTTGGTTATTTAACACAAGCTCATTGACCTATTTTAAAATTAGTTACCGGCGAGCTTTAGCCGATAGAAACTAACAAAAACAAGTTTTCCGCCTATAGTCTAAATAAAAATGATAAGTGCATTTTTAAAATTTTTTGCCACTTTTTACCAGGCTACTGTCGAACTTCTGCCGAGGGTAAGCCAACATAATAAGTCTCCCGGATTTAGCCGCAATAATAATGATGAATTGATTTGATTCAAGTTAAAATTAATCTTTTAGAACCTCCCATCCATTTTCTTCAAGAAACTCATTTAATTCCTGTGTAAAGCTAGCCTTGGAATGGTGGGCTTCTTGTGTTCTTATATAATTTCTAACCCTACTGATATGACTTTCACTCACGCCAACCATCCAATAATCATCTTGCCACATAAAATGATCTTTTATCAGTTTCTCTCTATTCATCCAAAAAGAAGATTCCCCTTTTATCAGTTGCATGGTATCTTTAATGGATAAGTCTTTGTTTAAAGAGATGAGACAGTGGAGATGATCAGCATACCCACCAATAGAATCAATATATATATTTTTAATTTTTGCATTTTCGAGAATATGAGTATTCAACTTATCTCTTAGAATTTTAGTAGACAAAAAAGGATATCTGTTTTTAGTAGTAAATACAGTATGCACGTATACTTTTACCCAACTCATAATTCTGAATATTTTATTGATAAAAATAAGCATTGCTGATTAATGTGTGGTTTTAATAGAAGGTAAAAATTCCGTGAATGTTGGGCTAAAGCCCTTATTAAGTCTCTATTACATACCGTCGGCTAAAGCGCGACGGTATGTAAATGTTTAAAGCTCTTGAAAGCTTGAAAGGAAATAACTTTTAAATCCAAATTTCAAATATCTAATTTCACAAATCAGTTAGAGCCGCCTCATACAATAGTTTCTTTTCCAACTTCTGCCCACTTGGCCCTTTAGCTTCCGATAATTAGAAACCTTTAGCCTAATAATACCGGCAAGCTTTAGCTGACGGTAATAAACCAAAGCTTTAGCCGACGGTAACTAACCACAAAAGTTTCCCGGCTAATAGTTACCGGCGAGCTTTAGCCGACGGTAATAAACCAAAGCAGTTTCCCGGCTTTAGACGCTTCATTAACCTATTTCTAATTAGTTACCGGCAAGCTCAAGCCGACGGTAACTAACCAC
>JBGAVW010000097.1:0-12212 GCA_044227925.1 Saprospiraceae bacterium
GATGCCCAGCCATTCAATTTACCCGTAAGTTTAATTCCAATTAATTTGGGCATTTTAAGCTCCCATGCCATACCACTCATTACATCATTAGCATCAGCTCCACCAACACCAATTGCTACCATGCCCAGGCCACCGGCATTTGGAGTATGAGAATCGGTACCAATCATCATGCCACCGGGAAAAGCATAGTTTTCCAATACTATCTGGTGTATGATTCCGGCACCGGGTTTCCAAAAACCTATTCCATAGCGGTCAGAAACTGAACTTAGAAAAGCAAATACTTCTGAGTTTTTATCCAAAGCTGTCTTCAGGTCAGTTTCTGCTCCAGATTTTGCCTGAATCAAATGATCACAATGTACGGTAGTGGGTACAGCTGTTTTGTCTCTGCCACATAACATAAACTGTAGTAACGCCATCTGCGCAGTAGCATCCTGCATAGCTACCCTGTCAGGTGCAAAAAACACATAATCTTCACCTCTTTTATACTCCTGCAGTGGTGAATCATGATGCAAATGGGAATATAATATCTTTTCTGCCAAAGTCAATGGCCTACCTAATAAGCGGCGAATGTGGTTAATTTTTTCTCCATATGCGGCATATACTGCCTTGATCATTTCAAAATCGAATGGTTGAGACATATTTATCAGTTCTGATTAATAAAATTGAGGCGCAAAAATAATCAAAAAGCATGGAAAGATTCCTGAATTAGCAAATCATAATTCAGAGGGAGGATAATAAAGGCATAGGCAGAATATCTGCAGGGCAATAAATTATTTTTCTGGGGTCAGCTTTAATCTGACCTTTCCGTCTTTTAAAACGATTTTGTCAATTGTTTTTTGCTTCTTATAGCCATTTCCTTCAGGGTCTATGTCTTGCTCAAATCCACTTGCATTGGTAATTGCTTTATCCTTCATTTTATCGGTGATACGGCCAAGGCCTCCAAAAACGGTGGCAGAAGTTTTCTCTTTCCACCAGGTACCCTGTAACGTGCAATTTAGATTAAACTCTAAAAAACCATCGTCTGTTTTTTTAACCTCCAATACCTCATTATTATTTTCACTATACCCTACATGATATTCCATCCTGGGCGATTTTGTCTCGATAACATATTTTATAGCGGCGATGCCTTTATATTTAGTATAATCCTCTACTTTTTTCATATTTTCTTTTGTATCCGGATTATCCCCATTGACTATAAGATAAATTCCTGGTTCATAAATATATCCACCATCCCACCCGGCAATCCAGATCCTCAGATTTTGATCCGGTTTTGAAGCACTGGTAGTAATGTATCTATACCCCCCGAATCGCAGATTTTGTGGTTGCCCTGTAAATTCCTTTCCATCTATCTGTACCGAAAGGGTATGGTCTTTCTGTATCTGACCATGTACCCATATAGAACCCAATAAGAGTAGGATTGCAATTGAAAATCTTTTCATATTTCTACTATTTATGTACTAAGTTATAACTAATAAATTGCAGAGAGTAAAATTTAACAAAAAGAGATTTAACGGATACTTTTACATTCTTTCAAAATCGACAGGATCAAAATTTTGAAACACCGTTTTGGGTACTGCATCGTATACTTTTATTCCAGTAAACTGCCGGTTGGCCCCACGATCAGATGATAAAAATACCCCGCCATATTTTACATATCCATCCCAGGGATTAATAATAGAAGCAACCGTATCAGTTACATTAGGAAAATAGGCCCATTGAGCAAGGAGGCTGCTGTTCTTCCCAACCCAAAGATGATATTTATTTTGAGGAGTAACTCCCACACTGTCAAATTGCATTTCAATCACATCAGCCAGGATACCCGTTTGGGTGGTATCTTCCTTTAAATAGGTTAGTCGCACCCCACCATCTTTCACTTTAAATGGCATCATTAGCCAATAACTATCATTAATCCATTGTTTGTAAGCGATTTCTGAATATTTTTTTAAGGTATCCGCATCCATCCATTCCTTTCCGTCTTTATACACTTTGGCTTTCATGGTTTTCAAATCCAGAATCATTTTGGTATCGTTCGCAGTATTTTCAATTCTTACCAGTTGATTTTTTTTGTCCCACAAATGCCAGCGCCTGCCAAAAAAATTGTATTTTATTATATTTATGCTGTCCCAACTTTTCATGCCGCCGCAGGCATTGATCAAATCTTCTGCCACTCTTATGGCCTCAGGATCTGATTTTCCCGGATCAAAAGATGGCTTAGGGATTGCTGAAGTTTCGGCAGGATTCTCATTCTGGCATGATATCAGGGTTAATCCACAAAGGACCATCAAATAAAAAACAAAATTTTTCATATATTAAATATATAAAAATCACACCCCCGCACCACCATTTTTTCATCTATTTTTGCAAAAAATCAGAAATAAGCATGTTTGAATCCATTCACGAAAATCTGGACAATGCCTTTAAGTTTTTAAAAGGTGAAAATAAACTGACCGAACTCAATATCGCTGAAGCCATAAAGGAAATCAGAAGAGCTTTGGTCGCTGCCGATGTAAACTATAAAATTGCTAAAGAATTTACAGATAATGTAAAGGACAAAGCCTTAGGCAAAGAAAATGTATTAAAAGCCGTAAAACCCGGTGAGTTGATGATCAAAATCGTTTTTGACGAACTCACTTCCTTGATGGGTGGTCAAACCGCCGGAATTAATATTAAAGGTGAACCCGGTGTAGTTTTGGTTGCCGGTCTGCAAGGATCCGGAAAGACTACTTTTTCTGCTAAACTTGCCAATTATCTGAAAACCAAAAAGGGCAAAAATCCTTTATTGGTGGCTTGCGATGTTTATAGGCCAGCTGCCATAGATCAATTATCCACCCTTGCCGGTCAGATAAATGTAACCATATTTAAAGAAATTGAAAATAAAAACCCGGTAGAAATCGCAGAGCATGCCATTGCCTATGCAAAACAAAACCGACACGATGTGGTGATCATAGATACCGCCGGCCGTACCACGTTGGATGATGTGATGATGACCGAGATTAAAAACCTCAAGGCCGCTATCAACCCCACCGAATCTTTATTTGTAGTAGATTCTATGATAGGTCAGGATGCGGTGACCACAGCAGCAGCATTTAATGAAGCAATTAATTACGACGGTGTAGTACTCACTAAGCTTGATGGCGACACCCGTGGTGGTGCAGCACTTTCTATAAAATATACCGTGGGCAAACCCATCAAATTTGTTTCGATGGGAGAAAAAATGGATACACTGGATGTATTCTACCCTGATCGTATGGCTCAACGTATCCTGGGGATGGGTGATATTGTAACCTTGGTAGAAAAAGCACAGGAACAATTTGACGAAAAAGAATCAAAAGAACTCGAAAAGAAAATCCGAAAAAATAAATTTGATTTCAATGATTTCCTTAATCAAATAAATCAAATCAAAAAAATGGGTGATCTTAAAAATCTGGTGTCCATGATGCCCGGTATGGGTAAGGCGTTGAAAGATGTAGACATCAATGACAGCGCGTTTAAAAAAGTGGAGTCTATCATTCAATCCATGACTCCGAAAGAGCGAGCCAATCCTGAGCTAATCAATATGAATAGAAAAATCAGAATTGCAAAAGGCTGTGGACAAAGCACCATGGAAGTCACCGCTTTTATGAAACAATTTGACCAAATGAAACAAATGATGCAACAGCTCAGCTCCGGCAAAGGGATGGGGAATATGATGAAACAAATGCAACAAATGCAAGGGTTTAAATAATTGAAAATCATATCAGTAGCTACTGATATTTATATTATAATTTCAACATTAATAAACGTAAAGCTTATGAACTTAATCACCAAATCGTTGATGGCCACACTATTCTTAATTCTGGCATGTAGCCCAAAATCAACCCAAAAAGCTAGTCAGGCAGAAGCCAAAACTATGCCGGCACCTGCTCCGACTTCTGCGCCAACTGCTGCCCAAAGTATACCTACGCCTTCAACTGCAGCGCCTGCTGTAAGTTCTAGCGTAGGCCTGGATATGAATGGTAAAATCCCGGTAGATCCAACTATCCGCATCGGTACCTTACCCAACGGTATGAAATATTATATCAAGAAAAACGGTAAACCAGAAAACAGAGTAGAACTGAGACTGGCAGTAAATACCGGCTCTATTACAGAAGATCCTGACCAATTAGGGGTGGCCCACTTTGTAGAGCATATGGCATTTAATGGATCAAAAAATTTTAAAAAACAGGAATTGGTAGATTACCTCGAGACCATTGGTACCAGATTTGGAGCAGATCTGAATGCCCGAACAGGATTTGATGAAACCGTCTATATGCTTCAGGCACGTACAGATGATGCTGACAAACTCAGCAAAGGATTATTGGTAATGGAAGATTGGGCCAGTGGGGTTACTTTCGACCCGGTAGAAATAGACAAAGAAAGAGGTGTGGTGGTATCCGAATGGAGATCCGGTTTAAGCCCATTTCAACGAGTGCAACAAAAAACGTTACCATTATTATTATATAATTCTCATTATGCTGACAGGTTACCCATCGGTAAGCCTGAAATCATAGAAAAAGTAAACTATGAAGCAGTAAAAAGATATTATAAAGACTGGTACAGACCAGAACTCATGGCATTTATCGCAGTTGGTGATATTGACCTGGATAAAATGGAATCTGAAATAAAATCACGGTTTTCAAAGATTCCTGGTTCAGGAAATAATGTACGGAAACGTGAAAAATACGAAGTACCACTGCATGATGATACTAAAATCCTGATCACGACCGATAAAGAATTGCCATCAAGTTCAGTGCAGGTGATAAATAAATTTACTAAAAAAGAGCCTAATTCTGTTCAGGATTATAGAAACAGCCTGATGGTAAATTTGTATAATTCAATGATAGGTGCAAGGCTAAATGAATTAAGCCAAACGCCTAATCCGCCATTTAATTTTGCTTTTTCCGGTTATGGTGATTTCTTAGCAAATTTGAATTCCTATACCAATTTTGCATCTGTAAATGATGGTGGAGCCCTCAAAGGATTAGAAGCCGTTTTGATCGAAAGTGAGAGAGCTGCCAGACATGGATTTACCAATACCGAGCTGACCAGGCAAAAAGAAGAACTGATGCGACAACTGGAATCAGCCGTAAAAGAAAAAGATAAAACCGAATCTGAAAGCATTGCTGAAAAATGTGTTTCAAATTTTTCTGAAAATGAATTCATTATGAGCCCTGAGCAGGAATTTGAACTTGCCAAAAAACTGATTTCTACCATTGATTTGCTGGAAGTGAATCTTTTACCTAAAAAATGGATTTCTGACAAAGCAAGAGTTATATTAGTCAGTGGGCCAGAAAAAGCAGGGGTCACCTACCCCACCGAAGCGGATATCAAAAAATTACTGGAGGATGTTAAAATGATGGACATCAAACCCTATGAAGACAAAGTGAGCAATGAAGCATTAATCAGTAAAGACCTTCCGGCAGTAGATATCGTCAGTGAAAAAACCAATGATCTTATAGGCACAAAAGAGATCGTATTAAAAAATGGGGTAACTGTGGTATTGAAAAAAACAGATTTTAAGAACGATGAAATATTAATGTCTGCCTTTAGCCCTGGTGGCACTTCACAATATCCTGACAAAGACGATATCGATGCCAGCTTTGCTACTTCCTTGGTAAGCAATGCAGGTTTGGGAAAATTAGATGAGATACAATTACAAAAAAGATTAACCGGCAAAATAGTATCTGTAGCTCCTTACATTTCGGCTAATTATGAAGGATTTAATGGTAATGCCTCTCCGGCAGATCTGGAATTGTTGTTTCAATTGATCCATTTGTATTTTACAGAACCAAGAAAAGATACAAATGCCTACAAATCATTTATTGAAAAACAAAAAGGTTTTATTAAAAATGTGGCTGCCAATCCACAGTTTTATTTTATAATAGAGTCAAATAAAATTAAAACCCAGAATCATAAAAGAGAGAGATTAATCCCTACTGAAGAAGAATTGAATAAATTGAATTTTGACCGGGCATATGAAATCTTTAAAGACCGCTTTGGTGATGCCAGCGATTTTACTTTCACCTTCGTTGGCAATTTTGATGAAAACCAAATCAAGATGCTTGCTCGTGAATACCTGGGCAATCTTCCTGCCCAAGGCAGAAAAGAAATGTGGAAAGATCTGATGGTGAGAAAACCATCTGGGGTAGTAACCCGAAATTTAGTAAAGGGTGAAGCGCCTAAAACTTATGTCGACATCACATATCATGGCCCTTTCGAATGGAATGATATTAATAGATATCAATTAGGAGCAATGGTAGATCTTCTCCGGATAAAGCTTCGTGAATCCCTTCGTGAAGATAAAGGTGGTGTATATGGAGTGGGCGTAAGTGGCGGTGCCAATCTCGAGCCTATACCAACATATACCATCACTGCTTCTTTTAATTGCGATCCTCCCCGCACCGAAGAATTAATAAAAGCTGCCCAGGATGTATTTGATGCAGCTAAAGCAGTTGGTTCCACTGAAGCGGACATCACTAAAGTAACCGAGACCCAGCGCCAGGGCAAAGTAAAAAATATGAAAGAAAACCGCTATTGGATGGGGCAATTACAAAATGTGTATCAGTTGAAGATAAGCCCTACTAATATACCTATGGAATCGTTAGAAGAAAAAATAAAAACCATCAATCCCGGCACTTTAAAAACGGTATTGAATAAATACTTAAATGAAGGTTCTAAAATTACAATTACTCAACAGCCGGAAAAGAAAAGCAACTAATAAAAAAGGATAATTAACCTATGTATCAAGCCTCTGGAGATTCACATCTTCAGAGGCTTTTTTAATTGCATAGTTTCAGCAGGCCCTTGTTTTTACTAGCACATGAAAATAAGTAAATAGAGGATTACCATAAAAATAAGGGTTGATGTATTTTAATTTACAAGCCATCTTAAGACCTTTTAGTAATTACCTAAATGATTCCCCGTAGAACAAGCTTGAGCCTGTTTATGACACATTAGACTTGTTGACTTGTTCATTAAAACCTAAGTCTTGTTCATCACAATCTAAAGTCTGACTTCCCCGTAGAACAGGCTTGAGCCTGTTTATGACACCGTAGACTTGTTGGCTTGTTCATTAAAACCTAAGTCTTGTTCATCACAATCTAAAGTCTGACTTCTCCGTAGAACAGGCTTGAGCCTGTTCATTACACAAGACCCATTCATAACAGACTAAAGTCTGTTCTACAGTACTGGTGTACCTTTTTATTTATCCCTTAAAAGCTTTTTATACTTTGCAAGCTCCAGCTAATCTCTTTTTTACTGATGTATTAAGTAAAGTAATTTGATGAATGCGTAATTAAATAAATGATCGATGTAGTCTGACTTCCCCGTAGAACAGGCTTTAGCCTGTTCATTAAACATAACCCGTTCATAACAGACTAAAGTCTGTTCTACGGTACTGGTGTACCTTTTTATTTATCTTTTAAAAGCTTTTTTTAATTAGTAAGGTCCAGCTACAATTTAAAGTCTGACTTACCCGTAGAACAGGCTTTAGCCTGTTATGAACTCATAAGACTCATGCATAACAGACTAAAGTCTGTTCTACAGTATAAGTCTACCGTTCTATTTATCTCTTTTTCACCCTACCTGACCCGGATATTTTTGCATCTACTCTGGGATCACCTAAGTAATACACATCCCCACTGCCGGATATCTGAGCTTCAAGAATATCTTTTACAAAAACCACAATACTTCCGGAGCCGCTGATATGAGATTTGTTTTCCAATGATTCAATTTTACCAAAATCGATTTCCCCGGATCCGCTTACATACAATTCAGTCTCATCTGCCTTTCCCCGATCAATATACATTTCACCTGATCCACTCAGATGGGCAGTGATTCTATTCGAAATTATTGTTTCCTGAATTAGGATACTTCCTGATCCACTGATATCAAGATCAAGGTCTCTTTCTTTAACCTCACCGGTCACTTTTATATCACTCGCCCCGCTTGAAAAAATACTTTTGAGATCCGGACCCTTGATATTAACAGTTATATCTTCACAGTTTCTGATTCTCAATGGATGATCCCATTTCAATACCAGAATATCATCATCTACTTTAGTGATCAATTCATCCAGGATATTGGCCTGTGCTTGTATTTCTACCATGTATTCAGGAGCCACTTGAAAATTTACCTGGCCACAGATTGATACTCTCAATCCTTCATAGTTTTTATGGTTTCTTACTTCGGATACTATAGGACCGTACCCCTCAATTTTTTCACATGAAGGAAAGAATGCAATACTTATCAATAAGTAAATAATATGTTTAGGTTTCATATATAAAGGAATTTGAATTTTGGGTTAATTATTTATCAGATTTAGCAATCATATGCTTTAATTCAATTTAAAGACTTCCTACCAGGTATTGAGGTTGCATTTCCAGATGTTGATGTTTAGTTAAATTTTTATCTTGGCACACTATATATGAATAATCATAAAAAAATTGCTGTGGTGACCGGAGGTGCGAGAGGAATTGGATTCACTATTGCTAAACGGTTTCATTCTGAAAACCATACGGTTATTATTCTCGATAGAGACCTGGCTTCCCTTGAAGCAGCCAGGGAAGATGTAAAGAATATGGATGGCATTGAATGTGTTTTTTGTGATGTCTCCATTCCGGAACAGGTGACTACCGTATTTGATCAACTAATTTCAACCCATCATCACATAGATGCCCTGGTCAATAATGCAGGCATAGCTATATTCAAAAAGGCAGAAAACGTAAGTTTTTCTGACTGGGTGGAAGTAATGGCTACTAATCTTAATGGTCCTTTCCTATGTAGCCAGGCGGCCTTGCCCGGTCTGCAAAAGGTAAAAGGAAGCATTGTAAATATTGCAAGCATATCCGGACTGCGCGCAAGTACCCTGAGGATGGCTTACGGCACCAGCAAAGCTGCTTTAATGCATTTGACCAAACAACAAGCAGTGGAATATGGAAACCAGGGTATTCGTGCAAATGCTGTGGCTCCAGGCCCGGTAGAAACGGAAATGGCCAAATTAGTGCATAGCGCCGATATACGCACTTCTTATAAAGATGCTATTCCATTAGCCAGATACGGCACAGTAGAGGAAATCGCCAATGTCGTATACTTTTTATGCAGCGAAAAAGCTAGTTATGTTAACGGTCAGATCATAGCGGTCGATGGAGGATTTGATGCCGCAGGAGTGGGATTACCTGGCCTTAGAGATTAAAAAAGTAATTCAGGCAATTAAGATCTACTATTTGCTTTAGTCATTCTAGATTTAGATTATTTGATTATATCAAACATTCTAGAATACTTCAGAGTAATACTCCTGTTCTCGAAAAATTCCAATCCCCTGTTTTCATTAAAAACTAAAAACAATCCCGTGTTGGACTGTTGTATCCACCCCAATCTTAAATTGACAGACCATTTATCCAATACACTGTTAAACTGGGTAAGGCTTTGTACATAGAGTCTTGGGGTAAACGAATAGGATATTCTGGATCTCAATATATTAGTATTAAAGTCCCCATAGGGCAATTTAACGGTGTTGTTATTTATGGCCCATTCGGATGTAAATTTATCACCCAGCCGTACATTGATGCCCCCGGTAGTGCTTATCCTGTTTCCACCAAAAAATCCTCCAATTACAGATCGGATATTTACCGAGATATTTTTACTGGTATTGGTCATCAATACCAATTGTGCTTCACTGTGATTGTACGTGCCTGCCGGTACCACCACTTTTGAAGAGATCTCAAATGGTTTAAATACACCTTCACTGGTAAAATTGATACCGGTGTGTATTTCCAAACCATTTTGCCATTCCCAATGATTATCTATATGCAAAAAACTGGTTTCTAATTTATGGTTAGAGTAATTCCAATAGCTTCGATATGATATATGCGGTCTTAACTCCAATAATCCTGCTTTGCCATTCATACGCCAATGATAGAGGATCAGTGCTTCCGGTTTGCGAAAAGAGTTACGCAATAAAAATCCTACCTCCGGATTAAAACCATTGCCTAGTTCGCTATACCCTACTACTACATTCAGCTTATTCCATTCGTAGTTATAATTAAGCTTAAATGAATGGTCGTTTTTGTCAATATTGGGTGTTGAGGATTTAGCCAGGTAACCTGATAATGTGGCTTTGTTACCCATACCCCACTTTCCATCCAGAGCAAATACCCTGTTGTAATGATCTTCATTAGGCCCCAGGTTTTCTTTATTGATAAATGCTCCCCCAATAGTAGAACGTTTAGCCAATTGATGATTTACCCTGGCTACAGTAAAATTATTTTTTACAATTCCGGCACTTTCCACTTCGTCCGTAAACATGGATAAAAATCCCACGTTGGTATTATTAATTTTACCGGACAATCTTGCTCCTCCTAAAATGGGCACTACGGACCCACCAGCACCTATTCCTATTCTCCTGCTGAAAAACATATCCACTTCTCCTGTACTTCCTATGCCAAACTGGCCTGCATTTTCCAAAAAGAAAGGCCTTTTCTCCGGGAAAAATAAATTAAACCGATCGATATTTACTTGTTGGTCGTCTACCTCTACCTGTGCAAAATCTGTATTGTATGTGAGATCCAGCGTGAGTGCGGGTGTGATACTATACTTGATATCTCCGCCAACATTCGTTTTGGTATTCGTTTTTGCAGGTTTCTGAAGGTTGTCGGTGGTCACATTTCCCAATACATAGGGGATCAGTTTTAAATTTCCAGGGCTTTGAAGATTAAGTCCGGTAAGAGTACCTTCCAGGGAGAGTCGATGAATATTAAATTCTACCGGAATGGGGGACCAGAAAGAGGCTTCATTGTTTTTTTGAATATTTCGCTGAAAATTGACTCCCCATACCTGATCCTTGCCGCTATTATAGCGAAGCGTACGCAGAGGAATTGCAAACTCAGCCATCCATCCCAGTTCATTCACCTTTGTTTTCACAGTCCAACTGGCATCCCAATTTATATTAAAACCGCCTATCCTGCCGCCTTGTTGTCGGTTGGCATTTACATTACCCTGGCCTTCATTATCAATTTGAGCGTCGTATTCTATTCCAGCCGGATTGGTACCGAATAAAAATCCATTTTGACTATCTTTATACGTGTCTAAAATAAATAAAAAAGCATCGGTGGCATCCAGTGTGGCATCCCGCCTTGAATCCGAAATAATGATTTTATCCGGAGTTTTATCATAGCAAGCTGCTGCCACATAAAAATATTCTTTGTCGTAGGCTACCCTAATCTCGGTTTTTTCAGATCCTGGGTCCCCAAGTACGGGCTGTGTCTGAATCATATTTTCAATAGCCGGAATCTTGGTCCACACCGGATCAGAAATTATCTCACCGTCTATAATTGGCTTTTGATCAATCCAATGTGCTTTGGCAGTTGGTCTGCTTTTTGAGTATGCAGAAGAGGGTGTCGAGATCTGACCAAATGTCGCACTCCAAACGCCAAGAATCAATACCAGAACTGTAAATTTCATATACCATGACCAAAATACAAAATCTATAGATTTGGAAAGATTCTTTTATTATGTTGCCTTTATTCACTATTTTCGCAACTTAAATTCTTATATTTAATCATGGCTGAAGCAACAAAAGAATCATCTAAATTAATGTGGACTTATACGCTGATCTCACTGGCTGTAATGCTGGTATTCCTGGCAGTAAAGCCAGAATGGTTTTGGGTAGCTTTACCATTTTTTGGAACCTATCTGGTAAAAGCTTTAGGCGTAATTTAGCAGACTGATTTTTTGATAAATTATTTGCTAAACAGCTCTTTATAACTAAAATTAGTTTACCCATTTCCCTGTAGAGCAGCCTTCAGGCTGTTTACGCCCTTAGATTTTGATTTTACCATCGATACGCCATCAAATACGTAGCCTTCGAATGATTCGGAAATTATCTCAGCTCATGTTACACACCATCTACCTGTATCCCATTCCCAAAGTTCATTTTATTCGATCGGGACAGGCCTTTCTATCGGAATGACTTCTGTATTGATTTCTACTTTTCCCATAGATGATACATTTGTTTCCAAAGATGCGGGTTTTGGAAATGCAAGCAGAAGTCAAATCTGCTTGAATCACCCTTCAAGGTTTTATATTGTAATTGGATCTGGCAGAGCTAGTTTGACATTTGGACAAACCTGCAAGGTCTGCCTTGTCGCAGATACAGTTGCAGACCTCACAGGTTTTGTACTCATAAAAAAAGGCTT
>JBGAVW010000098.1:0-12143 GCA_044227925.1 Saprospiraceae bacterium
CATTTCATTATAAAAACTTACTAATGCGAGACTATCTGCCTCTAAGACCTGGGCATAAAAAATGTTAGGTGAAAAGAATAAAAATAAAATTATTATTTTTTTTACCGTCATAAACAGAATTTAAATGAATCAGGTAGTCATAAAATTAATTTTTAGAAAACTACTTTTCAAGACGACTTAGTGAAAGACAGATTTAGTGTGTTATCGGTAGTTTTTTCAGGATAAACTGCAAAAAAAGAGAATCATCAACCGCGCTTCCTACATCGTATGTTGAAGATTGTATATAGTTATATCATCTAATCAACGGTGCAATCTGCTCAGCTGTAGTCACACCCGCCGGTAATTCCACCAAAGTAAAATTTCGAAAATGAATCTCAGCACCTTCTGACTCGAGACAGAGATATCCTTTTTTCTGACTTGACTTTGCCAGGCCATTTACAAATTTGCCATTCACAGATAGTTTCACCACGCCATCTACACATACCACATCATAGGTATTCCATTCGCCCCGGCCTTTACATCGGTTTTCAACAGATTTGCTTCTGGTACCCCGGGGATTATCAGGTAATGTTTCCACCCCACCTACGCCAAATAATTCACCATGTACATAAGCTATAGGTGGCTCTACTCCATCCCGGGTGTTTAGCTTTACCCAATCGAGCTCCAGCATTTGTACTTCCACACCATCGGGTAAGCGGTTTTCAGCGCCGGGTATTGCATCTGACCATATAAATACACCTGAGTTGCCACCCGGCTCCATATGTTTCCATTCCACATGGAGCAGGAAGTTTTCGTATTGTTTTTTACTTCGCATCACACCAATGGGTTTACCGGTGCATACCAATTCATCTTTATACCGTGACCAGGTATCCGTAGCCGTATTTACATTGATCCATTCGATATCGGTACCCCTGGATTTGGAGTCCGAATAGAATTGGTTCGAAGTTTTTTCTTTACCAAAAGTAAGAGTGATACTCTGTGCTATATGGTTTTGATATAAAAATATAGTACAAAAAATAAAAAATACCAGCCTTGAATTTTTCATATGAATTAACCTACTACTTTTGTTTTACCGGGAATGGCTATATCAGGGACAGCATATTTCATATTCCAGTTCATTTGACTATGTACAGGTCCTAATACATGGTTGGAATTGATTGCTTCATCCCAGCTAAGTGTTTGTCCACTGTAAGCGACCATCCGCCCCAGTATGGCCAGCATCGTACTGTTAGCCATCCTGATCCCATCGTTCATTGGTTTATTATTTCGTATCGAAGCAAAAAGTTCATCGTGCTGTGTTTGATACGGATCGTTTTTTTCACCTTGATAGGTCCAGTTATTTTTACCGGTGATTTGCAATTCACCGCTGCTTTTTACTACGGCATTGCCAAGCGTACCTGCTATTTCGACTGAATTACGGCCGGAGCAATTCTGCATTTGGCGGCTGAAACTAAATCCCTGTACATTATTTTCATATTCAAATTCGATGGCAAAGTGATCATAGATATTGCCATACATTTTTTCCACCCGGGCTTGTCTTCCACCGGTGCCGGTAGCCCGCAATGGCAATTTATCACCCATAGCCCAGGACATCATATCCAGGCTATGTACGATCATTTCTACCAGGTAATCACCCGATAGCCAATTTTGATAGTACCAGTTTCGCATGAGGTATTCCATATCGGTCCATTGAGTTTGTCTTGGTTTATACCACAGATATCCACCATTTCGGGTAGAGGACACCGTTTTGACTTCACCTATTTCGCCTTGCAATACCCTTTCAAATAATGCTCTTCTCGGATTATCGTATCTGAATGTAAAACCCGATACCAATGACAATTTTTTTTCTTCTGCTTTTTTAGCAGCTTGTATTACTTTGCGTACACCGGGAGCATCTACTGCTACCGGCTTTTCACAAAACACATGTTTGCCTGCATCGATAGCTGCAGCAAGGTGATCTGGTCTGAAATAAGGAGGAGTAGTCAATATTACTACATCTACACCTGATGCGATTACTTTTTTATACGCATCAAAGCCAACAAATTTATTGGCGCTATCTACTTTTACTTTTCCCGGAGCTACTTCTAACAATGATTTATACGATTCTTCCAATCTATCCATAAATGCATCACCCATTGCAGTAAGTATTACATCCGGATCAGCGGCCAGCGCTTGGGCAGCTGCACCGGATCCCCTGCCACCACAACCTATTAATCCTACTTTAAGTACATTGGCTTTATCCTTATTGTATTTTCCGTGTTCTACTGTTGAACCAGGCAAGCCTAAATTTAATGCAATAGAACTTCCCATCAGGGCTACCCCGGTAGATTTAATAAATTCACGCCGGTTGGGATCATTGAGATTGTTTTTTTTCATATTTCAATTTGGTATACAAGATAATGCATTTTCTTATTTAACTGTGTTTGAAATCTGTGGAATCGCAAGATTCCTGTGGTTAATTATTGATAACCACGGGAGCCGGAGGCTCCACTGGTGATGCACAGCATGCCTTTGGCAAATAAATTTTATACACTGTTTGATTACAGATGAATTTAACTGTGTATGAAATCTGTGGAATCGCAAGATTCCGGTGGTTAATTATTATAACCACAGGAGCCGATGGCTCCACGGATAAAATAAATTTTATACACTGTTTGATTGCCGATGAATTTAACTGTGTATTAAATCTGTGGAATCGCAAGATTCCGGTGGTTAATTATTATAACCACAGGAGCCGGAGGCTCCACTGGTAATGCACAGCATGCCTTTGGCAAACAAGTTTTATTCACTGTTAAGTTGGTGCTTGATTTACTTTTATAGATCAGCTGTGGCATTTTTGGCATGAAATTTATTGAATTAAAATCATGGAAAAATATCCATTAAAAACAGAAACAGGTCAAATCATTGCTGCTATATATGAGGTGCACAAAATACTTGGCCCAGGTTTTTTGGAAATAGTATATAAAGATGCTCTTGAATATGAATTTAAATTACGGTCCATTCCTTATAAAAGGGAAAGTCCATTTAAAGTTGAATACAAGACTATACTATTACCCAGAGAATTCTTTGCTGATTTTGCAGTTTTTGAAAAAGTGGTACTCGAAGTCAAAGCTCAAACCAAAATAACGGATATAGACAAGGCTCAAACAATAAATTATCTTAAGCTGTCCAAATTTAAAATCGGCTTATTGGTAAATTTCGGTGAAATGAAACCTGTAGTCAATAGGCTTATTTATTGAATTAAAAATCTGTGTATAGAATCCATGGAATCGTGAGATTACTGTGGTTAATGATAAACACATACAGAAGCCGGAGGCTCCACGGATAATGCACAGTATTCCTTTGGCAAATAATTTTATACACTGTTTGCATTTTCGATGAGAATGTTCATCACAGGCTGAAGCCTATGCTACTGTAGAACGGCCTTTAGGCTGTTTCATAAATAGAATGTTCATCACAGGCTGAAGCCTATGCTACTGTAGAACGGCCTTCAGGTTGTTATATAAAAAGAATGTTCATCACAGGCTAAAGCCTATGCTACTGTAGAACGGCCTTTACGCTGTTTCATAAAAATGTGAACCCACAGGCTAAAGCCTATGCTACGGTGGAATGGCCTTTACTTCAATTTTTTTTATACTATTCTGCCATCATCCATAGTAATGATCCGGTTTGTTTTTTCGGCAAAGGAATTATCGTGCGTGACGATGAGTAACGTTTGTTTGAAACGTTCTGCCAGTTCTTTAAATATTGTAAAAACGAGTTCGGAATTTTTCTTATCCAGGTTACCGGTTGGTTCATCACCCATAATGATGATCGGATCATTGATCAGTGCACGTGCAATGGCCACCCTTTGTTTTTCACCTCCGGAAAGTTGATTTGGCTTTTTTAAGGCTTGAGCTTCTATACCAAGCGTTTTGAGTAATTCCATAGCACGATGTTTCACTTCAGCTTCACTGCGTTTTTGTAATTTAAGCCCGGGAAGCATGATGTTTTTCAATACGCTGAATTCATTGAGCAAGTAATGAAATTGAAATACAAACCCAATTTTTTCATTTCGTACATTAGCAAGGTACCGGTCCTGCTTGCCTGCCATACTTTCTCCATCAATAATCAATTCTCCTTCGTAGTCGGTATCCATGGTAGAAAGAATGTATAATAAAGTAGATTTACCGCAACCCGATTTACCAACAATAGAAACAAACTCACCTGCTTCAATAGAAAAGCTTACCTCTTTCAATACTTTCACCGTTTGAGGATCATGGAAGTATTTATTGATTTTTTTCGCCTCCAGTACTATTTTATTCATATTATTTTCCCCTTATGATGATGACGGGATCAATTTTACTTGCCTTCCTGGCTGGAAAATAACCAGCCAGGTATGTGGATAAAATAGAAAATACAAATCCAATGATGTATGTATAAGCAGCATAATTGACCGGATAGGTCTTTATGGTAGGCAGTGCGGCTGTATTAAATGGAATCTGATCTATAAATAGCGATAATGAAAGACCTAAAAGCAAACCAACCAAACCACCGAAAAAACCAATACTCAAGGCAATACCCAAAAATATTTTTTGCACATCCTTTCCCGAAAAGCCGGTGGCCTTCATGATCGCAATGGAATCCATTTTTTCGTATATCATCATGTTTAATATATTGTAGATTCCGAATCCGGCCACGATCAATAAAGTGATACCGACTACATAAGAGATCAGTGTACGTACAAAACTTCCCGTTTCAAATTGCGAATTAGCAGATTGTATATCTTCAGCATCCGCATGATATAATGCTCTGTATTCTTTGGCTACTGCCGGTGCCTGATTTATGTCTTTGAGTTTGATTTGTATATCCGTGATGTAATTATTTGATTTGCCCAGGAGTTTTTGCACGGTAGATATAGAAGCATAACTCTGTACTTTATCAAATTCCTGTATTCCCGACTGGAAATAGCCGACTACTTTCAGCGAAATGCGTTCTCCTTGTGAAGTAGTAACCTGGATTATATCTCCTGGTTCAGCCAGTAATTTATCAGCCAATCCCTTACCGAGGATGATACTATTGCTGATGTTGCGAATATCCATGGCAGTACCGGTGGTCACATAATCGTTGAAGAAAAACAATTGACTTTCGGCGAGGACATCAATACCACTCACTGTCCCGGTAATATCTATGGTACCCGAATTATACAATACCGGGGCATTCAGTTTGGGAGCCAGGCCCAAAACTCTCGGATCGTCTTTAATGGCTTTTATGATTGCTGCATTGTCATATATATCCAGGCGCCCGCCACTGGATTTGAGAGAACTGATAAAATTATAACTTTCTTTGTGTGCCTTGGAATTATTTATTGGCTGATTCGGATTTGGTTTTATCTCATTAAAGATCCGGACATGCGGTGTGCGGTTGATGATTAAACCATCCAGCAGGTCATTCAATCCATTCATAAATCCCAGCAGGGATACAAACATAGCAATACTGAACGTGACACCTATAGCCGCTACCAGGGATTGCCGCCAACGGGCCAGCAACAGGGATTTTGAAATGGTGGCTAAAAGTTTAAAATTCATTTCGATGGCTTTATAATTTTATCTGTTGAGCTCAGCCCTGCAAGAACCTCCGCTTTTTGATAATCTTTTAATCCAATTTCCACTTTCCTTTTTTCTTTATTGGCTAATATAACTATGGAATCTTCTATGAGGTAATTTCGCGGTATGGTCAATACTTCTTTGCGCTCGTTCAGCACTATATTGGCTTCCAAAGTCAGATTTGGGTAAAGTACGGGAGGTTTGTTGATAAAAATTGCCTCCACTTTAAAGGTTCGCGATTTTTCATTCATGATCGGGTTGATATTGGAAATCTCTGCTTCAAACACTTCGCCTTTGTAACTGTCCAGGCTAATCCATGTTTTCTGCCCTTTCTTTATTTTTACTATATCGTATTCATCCACCTGGAGTTCGAGTATAAAATCATTGGCATTGCCAATAATGGCGATGGGAGTTTGTGGGTTGATTATTTCTCCTTCTTCTTTTACAATGCTATATACGCGACCATCTGTCTGACTTTTGATGATATAATCCTGTGACATAGTCTGGCTGATGGTTAGTAATTTTTTAGATTGTTGGGATGCAAAACGAAGTTGTTTTTGCAAGTCATTATAGCGATAGATTGATGATAACCAAGCGCTTTTGGAATTGGTATAGGCCAATTCCCTTTGTTCCAAATCGATTTTAGATCCTATATTCTGATCCCAAAGTCCTTTTTGACGCATCCATAGAATAGAATCATTGATCATCCGGGTTCGGGCTGTTTCAATACCGATTTTGGCTTCATTCAAGCGATCGTCTTTAGTGGCAAAATCAGCAAAATCGGCTGCCAGTCTGGCATTTTCAGTATTGAGCCTCGCTGTTTCGTTAGACAGAATAAATAAGGGGCTCCCTTTTTTTACCACATCACCTTCTTTTACCATTATTTGTTTTAGCAATCCACTGACCGTAGCAAATACCTGGTATTGATTTTGACTTTTTATGATTCCCGATGCATATACTGATTCGGATATATTTTCTTTTTTAGGTTGTATGGCTTGCTCCGCCTCCTTTTTGCAAGAGAAAAATACAGCACCTAAACTTAATATAAAGAGATGAAAATAATTTGTCTTGAAATTCATATGTTTTATTCAGCTATTTCAGATGGAATGCATAATATGATAAATAGTATGTGAAAGTTACAAGGTCGGTAATCTGATTTTCCGGTTACATGATCTATATCATGGGGCAGGGTGATCTAATATAGTAGTGAATTCAATAGGTGTGGGGTTAAAGATACAGGGTGCAGGGGATACTTTAGTAAAAAGAAATGTCGTTACAAAATAATCCGGTCATTTTAGGTGACCTTTTATCTCTTGATTACATTAATAATTATTCATCATAGAAAAAACCAAATACCATGAAAGGAATAGCAGTACAATTCAATGACATCATTCGCAAACAGCTTAAAGTGTATGCTGCCTGGTTACCCATCACTAATAACCTCAAATTGGGAGACTATGGGGTAATTGCCGGAGGTATATTTGAGCCCATTGGCAATATAGAACAGGATTTTGGCGTATCATTTACTGGTACTTCCAGTCCCGGTTCCAATATAGATTTTAAATCTGCCGGTACTAAAATCACCAAATTATCAGGAGGAGTCAAGGTAAATGTCATTCCTGCAGGTGCCGTAGACGCATCGATAAATCTTTTATTCGAAAAAGAGGCTTCTTTTTTCATCAAGTCACCGGACATTTTGGTAAGTTCCATACCCAACCCCAAGGCTATAGCAAAAAAATTAATGGAACATCCTGATTGGGAGAATAAATATAAAGTAGTCTATGAAGTTTACTTTGCCCGAGAAGCGGTAATCATTTCCACTATTGAAAATAATACGGAGATCAGTTTTAGTGGTGATGTAGAAGCACTGAATAATCTGCAATTAGGCAAGGCCGGGCTTCAATTAACCGCACAAAAGTCAACCGGGTTAAACATTCATGGCAAAGAAGGAGTAATCGGGCTTGGTTTGTTTAGAATAAAAAATCCTTTATTTGGAAAACCGGATATAGATGTGCTGAGAAGTGTAAAAAAGGCAGCTTCTAAAGCAAAATCAAAAGAAGTGGAAATAGAAGTGTTTGAAGGGAAGGTATGGAAAGATGATATGTAAATTCATTATTCAGGGAAATTGCTGTAATGATTTTGCATACTCCATCCTAATCAACTATTTCTCACTTTTATTCCTACATTTGAAGTCACTATTTATCCAGCACAGAAAATTATAGTGCCCTTGAGTCCAATGCTCTAATTAGGCGAAATCTACTCAATTCGACACATTTCGCCGGATAGAAGTGTATTATTGAACATCAAAATAGCAGTCCTAAGTCGACTTTTTTCTTTTGCTTTAAAATTATATAAATCAATTACTAAATTCAATACATCCTTCACCCCAGCTTTCCAAACTCCATTTTCATTTCACTGATTACTTCTCTCATCTTCTTTTTCCATTTTACCGGACGATCCATCATCTCTACACCCATCACTAAAAAATCCAAATGCTCTTGTTTGGTTTGCAATTGTTTTAATGTGCCGGAGAGGGTCCATACCCGAGAATACTTCCTGATAATCTCTTCTTTCAACAGGACTATATCTTTATCTTTTGCATATAATAATTCACACTGCATTGCATTTACCAGGTTTACATCTTTCCAGAAATCGACAAACCGGTCCGGTAAATTGATGATATCGTTTTTAGCATCAGAAAGCAACTTGGAAACAAGGATGGGTTTGTTTTTAAATAATTGGATGTTTTTTTCGGTGGACAGTATAGCATGAATGGTTAGCGCATTCAATAATGGGTAATTCAGTGCCTTGATATCTTTAGGGTCTACCATATTACATGCTCGTATATAATAGGATAGCGCTGTTTTCAGGGAAGATTTTATCAATGCATTTTTATTTGAAAAAGCGTTGCGATTAAAGTTAATTAATGCAATTTTTTTATACGCTCCTCCCAGTATGCTCAGGCGTTCCGGAGTAGATCCAATCAGGAGCAACGAATCAAAATCATGTACGATTTCTTTAATGCTGGATTGAATATTTTGCGGTTTTATATTTTTGTCTGCAATTACTTTTAGCAATAGTTGTTTTGCACGAAGATTATTGTATTGCTCCAGTGAGCGTACAGTAAAATCACTATGGTGAACCTGGCGCAATTCTCTGTAGGTTTGTATTGCCTGGTCAATAAGCCCGAGTTCTGATAAAATTTCTGCTTTTAACTCCAGGATCTGTGCATTAATCATTTTATTCGCATCCCTGAGTATAGTATTTAATTTTTTTTCTATTTCGAGTGGTTTGAGTTTTCTGTCTTTTGTGTCTGTAAGAAGATTGTACAGATCGATCATTACCTGGTCGTGAGTAAAATACGTATTGCCCGATTTAAATCCGGTAGCGGACGAAGTAATACGATACCACTGATCTCCATAACATTGGTAGGCTCCCCAGGTATTATTGGATACACCGTACATTTTATAGCATGCTTCCCGTGATTGTTGTACGGCATCGCCAAAATTTTTGCCCGAAAGCATAAGTTTATAAAATGTATTGGCAAATAATAATGCAGCATTATCATTGACTGGCCAACCCGCTACCACTACCGCCTGCACTCCACGAGCTATCAGTTGCGTACCTATATTGGCAGCAAATTGATATCGTTGTTGGTAAAGTTTTTCTTTCGCCGGTTCTACTGTACCGGAATAACAACAATTGATAAATACAAACTCCGGCAGGCGACTCATGTTTTTCAACATAGATGGAGTAATGAACATTCCATTTTCCAATACTATGCCTGTCTCATTGGGATCTTTAGAAACTGTACCATGGCCTGCAATATGCCATATTTTGTATTCCTCATTGTAAAGTTCATTGATAATATCAAGGCCTGAACTATTAACCAGTGATTTGGTTTCAAATTCTTTTTGCAATAGTAGTTCGACTTCTTTACCTTCTTTTCGTGCTCCAGGCAATTGCGAAGGGCCGTCGGCACTGTATTTTGGATCTGCAATTACCAAAGCACGCGGTAAATGCATAATATCGGCTTTTTGTTCTGCATGGGTATACAATTGTCGGATCAATCCGGCGCGCACAAAAGTTGGATTCGCATCGATATCAATATCATGAAATAGTTCCCAGGGATACGATGCAGTATCCATATCCATTTTCCATAAGATATTATTTTGATGGCGCAGGATTTCCTTAAATGAATTGGGGATTAAAATCTCAAATAAAGATTTAGAATAGCTTTTATTCCATACTCCCTGTTCTATTGCCATCTGGTCCAGTAAGGCATGAATTATTTTTTGTGATGTAAAAGTATTTTCCTCCTCTACCCGGGCGATGCCTGATGATGAAGTAAATTTAATAGAGGGTATATTTTTAAAATTATCTTTCTCAAGCCGGGAAGTAAGATTGTGCCACCATGAATTTTCAATACTGAATTGATACTTTCGCTTAGCCCCGGTCTTTTTATTTATTTTTTTATTTAATCGGATATTAAGGTCTAAGGAAGTAGTATTGCGCTCGAGTTCTGAAAGCTGATAAAAGGCATTTTGTGCAATATGTTCATATATTTCTATAAACTCGACGCTTTTAACAGGTATAAGCCTGTGAATGGTCTTTATTAATTTATTGGCCTTCGATATACCAGTCAATATAGCATTCAATGCAATTTCCATTGGCAGATTACCATAAGAAGTGCCGATCAATAAACAAGAGATAGAGGATGCATGATCCGCTATGTTGTGACCCTGCCCGGTTATATAATTATCTCTGAAATGCATGGCATATTTAACCACACCCGATTCTACCGATTTACGAAGTTGATATGGAGTCAATGTAGTTGGGTCCCCAAGACCAATGACAATAGTACCCGGTGGATTTTTGTCCGGATCAAAAAGTACGAGGCTCTCACCGATGGCACCCGGGTAATGTGAAATGCGATGTCGGTCAGAAAGGTTTCCTTCGTAATAATGATCTATTGCTGCTTCCGCATTTACGATACCATCATCTTTAAAATGCCCCACCATGACAGGATGGCTGGCAATCTTCAAGTCTCCATGCACTACGGATACTTCCAGGTATTCGTCTTTGGGTATTTCTTTTTCTATGGATAGTTTTTGACCCTGCAGGATTTTCAATGCTTCTTCTGCACGATTGGAAACCATTTCTTCCGGCATGACCTGGATTTGATTGAATCCCCTTACTTCAATCGCTGATCTGTCTGCCTCTATAGCAGGGGGATTTTTTTCAAGTTTATTCGTCGACCCCATAGTAACCAGGTCCCTAATGCCTTCAAATAGTTTTTCATCGTTAGCCAGATTACCATGAGCTGTATTGTATGCAAAATAAATTCGCTCTGCAGGCAGGTTTTTAGGTATACCCAGTGCCCAGGTCACCGAGCCATCCCCTTCGGGAGTTCCCAGGTATTGCAATTTTTTTCCAAATATGGTTTTCCGTATTCGATAGGCACAGGTGGTCAAATCATCTTTACCCGCGAGATAATACAGATTATCCAGGTTTGGCTTGAATGATTGAATTTCGCTTTTATACTTTTTAAAATAATCCAATAATTGAGGTATCTGAATTTTATCTTTATTCAATTCCGCATTGATCTGCTCCCAAAATTCAACCGTTTCGAATGATTCACTTTCTTTGGGTACCGGTAATAAATCATATAGACCGGGATAGGCATTGAATACCCGAATCAATTCTTCTTTGCTATGATGCGTATCCAACAGATTTAGTTGCCTTACTCTGCTCAGATGCCCGGTAAATACCTGCATGATCAGATGTGATCCCATCCAGGGAGTTCCCAATAAAATCACTCTGGAATCTTTTCTCGAAATAAACTGATTCCAATTATCCCTATGCAATCTCATGGTATCCCGTACTACCAGGCCACCCATAGAGTGGGCTACTATAGATATCGGTTGACCAAGGGCTTTGGTACTGATATCGGAAATCAAAGCATCTAATTTTTTTGCTGCATTGGCTACTGGCAAACGCCAATCGTAACCCATTGTAATGACATCGTGACTGGATAAGAGAAATTTTGCAAACTTATCATAAAACTCACCTATAATAAATTTACTTTCTACAGAGGTATTATCCGGTGAAAGAGTTGTGACCATATGGCCCTTTCCAATCTCGCCCAAGTCCAGCCATACTATATTATCATCCACACTCAGGTGAGAACCCATGATACCCGGTAATATTATGACCACGGGTTTAGTACCTGAAACCTGATCATACGAAATAGCTTTGTACTTTTTAAACAGGTCTGCAAATACACCGCGATCGATCTCTCCGGAGGACCTGGATTCGAATCGTTTGATCACTTGCCCTGATGGAGTAATTAATGCATCGAGTATAGCTTGCTGTGTATTTTCATTTTTAAAATAATTAAAATGGGAAGTGGTATCATCCTGTGACCTGAAAAACTGCAAACCCGAATCCCGCAATGCACCATATCGCATACTGCTGGTATTGACCACAAAATCATTAGCCTCGCGGTAATACAGATTGGTTAACACTACCAATACTGATCTCCAGAATTTTTTACCA
>JBGAVW010000099.1:0-11900 GCA_044227925.1 Saprospiraceae bacterium
ACCCCCATCTATTACCTGAGTAGTTCCAGTAATAAATTGACTTTCATCGCTGGCGAGAAATAAGACTAATTTTGCTATTTCAATGGGTTCAGCATACCGTTTCAATGGAATAGCAGCCTCAAATTGTTTTTTCACTTCAGCTCCGTGCCCTGCCGATGCTCCTTCTTCTATGGACCGCATCATTCTGTTATTTACCGGAGACGGGTGTACAGAGTTTACTCTTATCTTTACCGGAGCGGCTTCAATTGCTGTAGATTTCATAATTCCGACAATGGCATGCTTACTTGCAACGTAGGCACTTAAATTAGCAAAGCCCAATATACCTGCCACTGAAGAGGTCATGATGATACTCCCGCCTTCTTTCATTTTGGGTAATACATATTTGTTTCCCAACCAGGCCCCTTTTATATTGACTGCCAGTACCCGATCAAAAATATCTTCAGGATAATCCACAATGGGCTTTACCACACCTTCTATCCCGGCATTATTAAAAAACACATCTATGTTTCCAAATAAGGCTACCGTTTTATCAATATATTTTTTTACATCACTTGCCTTTGAAACATCCGCCACACAGTATTCTACATTTTTACTATTTAATTCCGTCACTGTTTTTTTCAAATTTTCTTCGAGAAGATCTACCAATACAATTTTCGCACCCTCTTCTAAAAATAATGCAGCAGTGATTTTACCAATGCTCCCTGAACCTCCGGTGATAATAACTACTTTGTTTTCCAATTTATTCATGCTGCTTAGATTTGTTTTGTGATTGAAATTTTATTAATGTCGAAACCTTTATTTTTTATACCTGAAAGGATTCGTTGATATAAAGTGTGATCCATAGTATTTGTTCTCGAAAGAATCCACAAATACTTTCTATTGGGATGTCCTATTACTGCATAACTGTAATCATCTGCTAAATCGAGGATCCAATATTTACCTTTAAATGGCCAGAAAAATTGCACTTCCAATTTCGCGTTTCCACTATTCGGCACTACAAATGCCTTCCCCTTGATATACGATTGTTTTCCATCTATGCTGTCCTTATTGCATCTGTTCTCTACGATTACAAACCCCTTATCTGAAAGGGTGTATTCGGCTGTGGTACGATGACATCCTTTTTGAAACCGTTGTGGAAAGGAAGCGATTTCATACCATTTACCGGCATATTTATTTAAATCAACATAAGGTACCGTCTGAAGCAGCTGAGATTTGCACGAAAAAAATAACATAGTGAACATTAGGGTTAGAAGAAAATGCCCGTTTTTTATAATGAACATGGTGTATGAATTAAAATCGAATCCATTTAGTTAGATAAAATTTCCATTTTGATCATTTGGTTACATGCGGTTGCACAGGCACGACAAGCTTCTGCACATCTTTTACAATGTTCCATATGCACATGCTTTTCACATTCCATCGCACAATCATTACACATCTCGGCACATAAGGTGCAAAATTTTTTTACGATGCTAAATGTATGTTGATCTGATCTTGCCATAAAAGCGGTAGCCGTACGACACATATCTGCACAATACCGGTCAATCGCAATGCACTGCGCCAGTAAGGAGGTATCCGACATGGTCATACAAGCTGTGGCGCATGTTTCGCATTCCGTCGGACAATCATTACACAAGTCAATACAATCTTTACGTTTTAAGTGATTCATCTTTTTACATATTAATTATAAAAGAAAATTTGCAACAGATACAAAACTGAGTTTATTTAATATTATATTATTACACATCTTTAATTAAAAGTTACACCATTCCTACATGTTAACTTGCGTACGACAGAAAATTGGTTAAGAATTGCATTTTTTGAACAGGTTTTTAAAACAAATTAATGAAATCAAGTAGAAAATGAGTATCTTGTACTAAACAAATTCATTTTATTATTCTGAGTCAACATCAATTTCATTATGGTCTTATACATTAAATATATGGTAAGCCTGAGATGCAAGATGATCGTAAAAGAAGAATTAAAACATCTTGGTCTTAATTTTGTAATTGTAGATCTGGGCATGGTTGAAATTCTCGAAGATATTACTCCTCTGCAGCGAGAACAATTAAAAATCAATCTTCTCCACTCCGGACTGGAATTATTAGAAGATAAAAAAAGTATACTCATAGATAAAATAAAAAATGTAATTATCGAAATGATACATTATGCCGATGAATTGCCCCAAGAAACGTATTCAGAGTATATCAGTTCAAAATTGGGATATGATTACACCTATCTCTCCAATATATTTTCGGAAGTCAAAGGCATTACAATACAACAATTCATCATCATTCATAAAATAGAGCGGGTAAAAGAATTATTATTGTATGATGAATTGAACCTTACCGAAATATCATATCTTCTTCATTATAGTAGTGTTGCCCATCTATCCAATCAATTTAAAAAAGTAACCGGGCTTTCTCCTTCTTTTTTTAAAAAATTAAAACTGAAGCGTAAGGAAAATCTGGAAAATCTATAAACAGATTATTTGTGAAGCCCAAGGAATAAGGTGCATTATAGTATTCAAAATAATGCAGTGATTATAGATTGGCCGGCGGAGGTCGATCTGCATAAAATTGCATAGTCAGCCTTGCCATAAGATAACTCAGGGTAGATTCTGCACCCTGATTCAAATTAATATGAGATTCTTCCAATCCATCGTAGCAACCTCCGGTACAGGGATTGTACATAATTTGGTTTAGGTGATTATTACCTAAAAACCAATCAAATGCAATCTTCATTTTGGTAAAATGCTCTTTAATAAGAAAGGTCTTATAAAATGTATCCAATGCCAGTATGGTATAAGCCACATCAATGGGTTGTTCACCATATTGGTCGGTTGGTTTTCCTTTATGTAACCAGGTTTTATTAGATATCACTTTAATTCCCTTATTCTCAAACAGAAGAGAAAGGAGAAAAGTAAAAGAATCCTGAGCTGCATTTTTATACTTCAATTCCCCGGTATCCAGCCAGGCCATCAACATAGATTCTGGTAGAATACTATTGGCATAGGTTAAATAACTTTCGTACCACATCCAGGCATCATCGGATTCATGCCTGTACATTTGCAGTAATCGATCGGCCAATCTTTTGATGATTTCAGAATAAATTATTGATTTCATTTTCAAATTGGCAAAATAATACCCTTTGATAATAAATGCCATTGCCCGGGTGGAATGTATTTCTGCAGCCAATGGTATGGTTTTTTCTAAAATAACTTTTGCCCGCTGGGTCAATTCAGGCGGTAAAATATCTTGTTTGGAAATCAAAAAACCAAGAGCCCATATGGCCCGTCCATTGGCATCAGCAAGATTTGCCTCCTGGTTTTGTGTTGTAAATTGCTGATCTTTATCCACGTAATTCAAAAAACTGCCATCGCGCTGCTGACAGAATTCTATAAAATCAACATATCGATTTATATAAATCAGGTCATCTGCCACCGGCTTCCATTCGTAATACATAGCAAAACAAATCAAGGCTCTCGCATTGTCATCCAATGTATATCCAGATTCAATATCGGGTTGATTGATTTTAGCAAATTGTATCATGCCAAAGATATCCGTCATCTTTTTGATATGTTCCAGATTAATATCAGGATATTTATACTGTAGACTTAGGCTTTGCGTAATGCTGTGATGCCTGTATCCATTCTGGTTAATTTTCTCATCGGAAGTTGGCAGCTCATACTCATTAATGATGTTTTGTAATAACAATGCATGTGCAATGGCGGAAT
The DNA here is from genome assembly GCA_044227925.1 of Saprospiraceae bacterium. Taxonomy (GTDB): domain Bacteria; phylum Bacteroidota; class Bacteroidia; order Chitinophagales; family Saprospiraceae; genus JADJLQ01. The sequence goes on from JBGAVW010000099.1 coordinate 3,737, forward strand.
TTTGCCAGGCGGTGGGTACGATCCTGTGAAGTGTGTTTGAACTAAATGCAAACCGCAGCGGTTCGTCACTCATCAAACGATTCACAGCCTGTGTCAACTGGTGAGAATCCTGAAAATCAAAAATAATTCCCGTATCCGATTTTAAAATCTCTTTAGCCTGAGGTATTGGTGTAGAAATAATAGGACAGGCACAACTGGCGGCATAAGAAAATGTACCACTGACTGCCTGATTGGGATCTTTCGAGGTAAACAAATAGATATCTGTCAATTGCAAATATTCCAGCAGTATTTTTAAAGGTAAGTACTCATTAATAAATTGCACATGGGATTCTAAATGAAGAGAGACTACCATATCAGACAGCATGCTCCTGTATTTTTCACCTTCTGATTTGATCACCCCCGGATGGGTCTTACCAATTATAAGAAACAAAACAGATGGATTTTGTACGATGATGGCCGGTAGCGCTTCCAGCGTGGTCTCTATCCCTTTACCTGAGCTAAGCAGTCCAAATGTAGAAAGTGTTTTTCTTCCTGCAATACCATATTTATTCTTTAGGAAATCTTTACTTAAATGAGGTACTAAATGTGTACCATGCGCTATTACTATTATCTTAGCAAAAGGCACACCGTAGTCATTCTCTAAAATCCTGGCCGCATTATTTGTCATCACCAGTACTGAATGGCAATGTTCAGACCATTGTTTCACTTTATTCATCAATACTTCATCCGGATGGGGCAATACTGTATGCAATGCCAACATGATCGGTTTTTGGACATCTAGTAAAAAATGATAAAAATCTTCATTCCCGGTTCGATCAAATAACCCAAATTCATGTTGTACCAGGACTATTTTAATAGTATTGTCCTGATTGATGGTGGATGCCATTTTTAGATATTGACTACTCTCTGTAGTATTCAATACGTATTTTACTTCATCCGGATAGGTATAATCAGCAATACCCTCTTCCAAGGCACAGATCCGTATTGAAAAAGAATTGATGTATACTTCATTGAGTGATTTGAACAAATCTTGTGAATAGGTAGCTATTCCGCATTGTCTTGGTGGGTACGATGAAATCAAAAGAATTTCAGGTAATTCCAACTCCTGATTATTTATGCCGTTTACGATTTTTGTGTATAGAGGTTCAAAACGATTGTACATTTCAACCTGTACAGCAGGGCTTATTGAATTCTTCATTGAGGTTGGATTTTGTGTGTAAGTAATTCGACCAATAAATCGTCCAGATTACAAGAAGCTACGGCAATGCGTTCATCAGCAGCACCATAATAGATATATACTATGCCTTCCACTACCAATGCGCCAGTCGGAAAACAAACATTATTTACTTCACCTTTTAATTCCCACTCCTGATCAGGGACAAATAAAGGATAGGGTAAGCGGGCAATTTCCACCTTAGGATTGTCAATATCCAATAAACATGCGCAGGCCGAATACACATATCCTTTAGTAGTGTCGTGTACTCCATGATAAATCATCAACCAACCTTCGGAGGTCTCGATAGGAGGACATCCGCCTCCAATATAACTGACTTCATGTTGGTACCGTGGTTCTAACAAAATGTGCTCACTTAAATGCAATAAATAATTATCCCAAAACGGTTTGGTCAGTGCATTAAGATCGGGTATGCAAACCAACTGAATATCCGGTTTGATCCGATGCAAAAAGTATAAATTACCCTGGATTCTTCTGGGAAAAAAGATTACATTCTTGTCCCATACCCATATACTTTTATCCGGATTGGTGAGAAAGTGATTGCGATCATTGAACCTGGAATATTTTTCATTGATAGCCCCCTGGCAGGCAGCCAATCGTTTAAATTCATCGTATGGTATCTGCGGTACGACGATTCCTTTCTTTTCAAACGTATTTAAATCAAAGGAAGTAGCCAAAGCCCCTAAAGCATTCACTCCGTCATAAGCAGTATAAGTAAGGTAGTAAATACCATCGATAAGTACAATACGTGGATCTTCTACTCCATGTGTCTCATACTCATATTGAGGAAAGATCAAGGGTATATCGCTTCGGAAATCCACCGTCAGCGGATCTTTGAGCTTGCAATATCCTATGCTTGAAAAATTGCCTTTACCTACGGCTCTGTAAAATAGATGTATTCCATCGATATTCCGGATTACAGCAGGATTTAAAACACCTTCATCTTCAAACCCAAGTATGGTTTTAGAGAGTATTTTACCATGCTTTTTCACATTGATCATAGTCGAAAATGCGTATTCAATATTTATCAAATAAATTAAATAAAAACCGGAAAAGCTAACACATCAAATCCAGGTTGTACTAAAATCAGACTGGAATTCATTACTTTTAATGAATTCCAGTCATTCCCTAAAAATTGCCAAAAAATTCAATGCTTTACTTCTTTATTTGTAACCACTCTTGATAATAGTTAAAATCATTTTAAACCGGCCATTGGGTTTGATAAAACTTGGAGCATGAGCCGGAATTACTATAGATTGACCTGTTTCCAATAAAAAAGAATCATGTCCTATTACAATTTCGGCAACGCCATCAATGATTTGAGCAAAAGTGTCGAAAGGGGTAGTCCTCTCAGTTAGTCCCTCTCCACTATCAAACGACATTATACTTATATTCCCTGTAGACTTTTTTATAATGGTTTTACTCACTACTGCATTGGGAAGGTATTCTATAATCTCTACCGTGATATATGCTTTGGATTTTTCAATTTCAAGAGTATTAACAGTATTGTCCATGTTGTTGTATTAATCTTGCCTAAAAATGCGCATGTTTTCATTTCGAAAGCATTTCAAGAATGGGGTGCTTTTATTTTTTATTATTCACCGAAAAATCTTTTAATGCTTTCCCGAGTTCATCCATATCGTGATTAAATTCGCGTTTGAATGACTCCCAATCACTCTTGTTGGTCTCGTATTTATTCATTCGGTCTTTAAAATTGCTATTTTCCAGTTCCAATGCATTTATCTGGTTGGAATAAGCTACATCGAGCGCCTGGTCCTTATTGCTTCTTTTAGCCTTGAGTGATTTAATTAGTATTTCATTGTCCTTAATTTTAATTTCCGTTTCATCTTTAAACGTTTTCCATTGAAGTTCATCCGCAATCTTTATCACTTCAGAGTCTGCTTCCTTTTGTGCTTGTTGCAAATCTTGTTTTGCATCAGCTACATGGGATTTAGCTTCATCTACTTTTTCTGCCGGAGACTGACAACTTGTAATAGAAATACCCAATATCACTGCAAAAAAAATATTTCTATCTATTCTAAACTTGTTCATTGTATTTATTTGTTTTATTAACTTTTAATTAGAGGTTCATAGTAAAAATCATACCTATACCGGCAGGGTTCCAATACATTTAGGAATTCCATATTTTAAGCAGCTCATCTTTTGTTTTTCCCAATTTGATTTGTAATCTGCCCAACATTTCGTCTTCCTTACCTTCTTCAAACAGAAGATCATTATCAGTCAATACTGCGAATTGCTGTTTTAATTTACCTTTTTGTTTGTTCCAATTGCCTTTAATTTCTGTATTTTTCATTTGATTTTATATTTAATCGTGAACATTTCACTAGAAACAAAATTGAGCCTATTCTTCCAATATTGCATTACATTTTAATACAAAAGAATTACACATTTCACTTATTTGGGGTAGATAAGGAAAGTATGCACACAATGAGATAGAGTAATATCATAAATTAATTGCATTTGCCCAGTACAAACCATATAATGAAAAATATTGCTACCGTAGTGAAACAACCCCCTCCTAATTTTTTGGCACCGTATGCCGAAATAAGTCCTCTGAAAAAATTATTCATTATTTTATTGTATTATTTATGTTTGTTAATGAAATGAATGTTCTAATAAAAAAGCAGCCCAAAAAAAATATTTTCAGGCTGCACCTTAAATGATGGATAATAAACCTTACCTCTTATGTACTAAAAATGAATAATTAGTATTCGTTTACAAAAATAGAATCATAAAGCAAATAGTATGTTACAAAAGTCCCACGATGATTTATATAATTCACGGATTTGGCAAAATTTATACTAAGACAAATGGTGAATATGATATTCTATATTATATAAGAGTTGTGTCAATAAAAAAAACAATGTGGCTGGCAGAATAAGCGAATGATGTAACTATTTTACAGAATGGTGTAATGATAATTTTTTCATGCAACCCTAACTTTGAGCGATATAAATCCCTTTTTCCGGATTTATAAAATAACCTTATACTTTCCACTCATTATGAAACACAAATACCTGTTTTTAATCATATTATTTACAAATATTGGCTGCACAGACAATGTGATGACCGGTAGAAAACAATTAAGCCTGGTCTCCGAACCTCAGGTTCAATCTATGGCAAAGCAAGAATATCAATCTTTTTTGAATGAAAATAAGGTGTTAAAAAATAATGAAAGCGAAATGGTCAAGCGTGTAGGATCCAGAATAGCATTGGCTATTAAACAATATTATAAAAACAAGAATCAGGAAAATGTCCTTAGCGGTTATATCTGGGAATTTAACCTGGTAGATAATAAAGAAGCCAATGCCTGGTGTATGCCCGGTGGAAAGGTGGTGGTATATAGCGGCCTGCTTGATTTCACAAAGAATGAAGAAGGCCTGGCCATAGTTTTAGGTCATGAAATAGCACATTCTGTAGCGCAACATGGGAGAGAGAGAATGAGCCAAGGCTTGATTCAGCAATTCGGTGGCAGTGCATTAAGTCTTGCATTGGCCAATAAACCAAAAGAGACACAAAATCTATTTTTAACAGCCTATGGTATTGGAAGTACAGTAGGTGGTCTGCTTCCTTTTTCAAGAAAAGCGGAATCCGAAGCCGATGAATATGGACTGTATTTTTCTGCTTTAGGAGGATATAATCCCGGTGTGGCCATTCCCTTCTGGGAAAGAATGGCGGCCTCAGGCGGATCTAAACCTATTGAATTTCTTAGTGATCATCCGTCCGATGAACACCGGATTACAAAATTAAAAGGATATATGCCTCAGGCATTAAAATATTATAAATCAGCAGCGAAGAGCTAGCTTTTTTACAAAGTAATAAAATTAAAATTAAATAACAACCATAATCGATTAAAATCAATCATCATGAAATCAAAAAAATTAATTCTGTTCCAGTTTATTCTCTTTATTGGACTTGTTGTGACTCACTTTACTAATATACAGGCACAAATCAATTCAGTATTGGATACTACTCCAGTCCACACGGCAGGTAATACCGCCCTGGGTACCATCATCGGGGTTGCCGTCGGCGGGGCAACCGGTGCTGTAATTGGCCATCACATGGATCTTCAGGCTGATGAGCTTAAACTTGCATTACCATATGCCCATGTGGAACGCGTAGGTGAAGGTATCGTTATAGAAATGAATAATAAAATTCTTTTTGGCTTTGATAAATCTAAGCTTACCAAAGAAGCAAAAATAGGCTTAGGCAAACTCAATTCGATCTTCAAAAAATATCCCGATACCAATATTGAAGTACAAGGCCATACCGATAATGATGGAACGATTAAATACAATCAGGCACTATCTCTGAGAAGAGCTTCTGCGGTAATGGGTAATCTATCAGAAAATGATTTGCCTACATCACGATTGACTTTTAAAGGATATGGTGAAACCCTGCCAAAATATACTAATAAAACGGTTGCGGGTCACGCCAAAAACCGTCGTGTTGAATTTTTGGTATCAGCCAACCCTAAAATGATAGCGGATGCGGCAGCTGAAGCAAAATAAACTTTAGTCGAACTATATAAAAATAAACTATATGAAACTTTTAAATTTAATTATCATTGCCATACTGGGATATGCAATCCTTATAAGTTGCAAAACTATGAGTAAATCTCAAAAAGGTGCTGTCATTGGAACCGCCGGAGGTGCTGCAGCCGGAGCTGTTGTCGGAAAAGTAGCTGGAAATACAGCCTTAGGGGCTATAATAGGAGCAGCTGTAGGTGGAGTGACCGGTGCCATCATCGGCAATAAAATGGACAAACAAGCTGAAGAAATAAAAAATAGTTTACCGGATGCCCAGGTAGATCGTGTAGGTGAAGGAATTGTAATTGAATTTAATAACAAGATCTTATTTGGTTTTGATCAATCTTCTCTTACTTCCACAGCCCGCAACAGCCTGGACAAATTAAAAGATATACTTCAGAAATATCCCGACACCAATATTGAAGTGCAGGGGCATACTGATAACGACGGCAAAGTTGCCTATAACCAAGCCCTATCTGAACGCAGAGCCTCCGTAGTGGTTCGCAATTTATCAGAAAATGGCATAGCTTCAAAAAGGCTTACAATAAAAGGATTTGGTGAAACCTTACCCAAATACAGTAATAAAACCAATGAAGGTCATACCCAAAACAGAAGAGTAGAGTTTTTAGTATCAGCCAATTCCACTATGGTAGCCGATGCAAAAAAAGAAGCTACTAACTGATGGTAAAAGTATAAAGATAGAATTGTTGCCCTTGGGTTAATTCATAAATACGGGTTAACCCAAGGCTACTATATTCAGATGTAATAAATAGCTGTCATGGAAAACCGGCGTAATGGCATACATCTTCCTGCATTCATAATGTATATTCTTTTTATAAAATAGAATTCAGCATCAAGTTAAACCATAAATTTAGGCTCCAAAAGTAAACCGGATCATGCCTTGTTATTACGTTTAAATTTCAGCAGAATAGGGGTATTATCTCCCAATAAAAATCCCCAGGGTTTCAGGCTGTTTAGTCTCTCAAAAATCAGTTTCAATATTGCTGTTGCTGGTATAGCCAAGAACATACCTTGAATACCCCAAATTGCAGCTCCGGCTATGACAGCCAACAAACAGACCAGCGCATTTAACCTTACTTTTCCCCCTATCAATTTAGGTACGATGAAATTATTATCTATAAATTGAATAACCACGTAGATTGCAAGTACATATAAAACGTACACCGGAGCCTTAGTCAATAAAGCTATGATCATAAATAAAATGACGGCAATAATACCACCCAGATAAGGAATGATATTCAACAGGGCTCCAATAATAGCCAATACTATTGCATAATCCATCCGTAACAAAAGTAAGCCTACTGTATTGAGAGAAGCCACAATAAAAAATTCTAAGCACAATCCTGTTAAGTAATTCTGGATTACATTTTTTGTCTCCATAAGGATCTCCGTGATTTTATTTTCGTTTTTAGAGCCAAACAATTTGTGGACGAACAGAATCAAATGTTGCTTGTAATATAAAAGCATAAAAACATATACCGGTGTTAAAAACGCAGTAGATAATATCCCACTTAACGTAGACAGGGTAAACCCTATGGCTGCATTACTATTACTAACAAGATCCGTCTGTGCCTCTTTTAACCATGTATTCAAATATCGAATTTCTATATTAAAATAATGGGAAATCCAGGTAATTGCCTGGGCTAAAATTAGTTGAAATTTTGCCTTTAACGAAGGATATGCCTCCCCTATTAAACTGACTTGAGAAGCTAATAATAAGACCATCACGATTATAATGGAGAGCGTAAAAAACAGGACAATGGAAATAGCCATCGACCGGTACACTTTAAATCTCATTATGTAATCGATGACCGGGCTCAATAAAATCGAAATAATGATGGCATATACAAAAGGAAGTAAAATTTCCCTGGAATAGATCAAACTGCTGACCAAAACATACAGGCCTACTATGATCATCGATGCCTTAAGAAAAAATGGAATTCTGGGGCTTATATCAGTATTCATTCCATCTCATTTTCATGATTGGATCTCAGTGCCCGTAATTTTTTAATAAAATGGTAAATGCTTATCCCAAATGACTTCATTGCTTCAGGATTTTTCAATAATATATTAGTCAAAGCCACCATTAGGGCACCTCCCACTAATTTCTTTGCAGGATTCCTTGAAAAACCTACAAAAATTAATTTAGTCAAATAAGCTACAGACAGTGCAATTGTTCCATTAATCATATACTCAGTAAGCCCCCGCGGTAAAACCGAAGCGGTGGCTGAGTTTTTTAACCAATTTACCGGTTGTATTTCCTTTACAGTCTTTTGCCATTGATCCACGATAAGCTGTTTTTCAAATGCTTGCTTTTGCTGTAAGTCTAAAATAGATTGGTCAAGAAAATCCAAAGAAT
>JBGAVW010000009.1:0-104468 GCA_044227925.1 Saprospiraceae bacterium
GACTCAGTCGCTGCGCAACTGCGCATTCATGCTTTGTAATCAATCAGATTTCCTGTTTCTTTTAATCAATAGGAAATCCACGACTAAAGTCACCGATACAGAGGGCATGAGCTAATCCATACTTCTTTTGGGCACATATACTTTATTGCCATTCTCATTAATATAATACTGTCCTCCACGAGGGCCTGTGATGATTTCATGCCCCTGGCCGTAGTGATAAGCCTCCGGTGAATAATCTTTGGCTCGTGTACCCCGCTCGCCGGTATATGGATTGATATTGCCGGTTGTAGAATAGTTATCATGGTTGGTGTGATTGGAGTTGGTTTTGTAATGACCTTCTACATAGGTATTATCAGCAGGTTTGTAATACCCATTCTGGTAGCGAGTACCGGTATTGATATCAGAGTAAATGGAGGTGTTCTCATAGCTGTTTTTATTAGCCCTGTACCGCATATCCGGCGTGCCGTCTTTTTTATATTGTGCGCTGGCCGTGAGTGTGAGCAGTAGGGTAATGAACAGGAGTAATTGCTTTTTCATGATTAGGATTGTTATTTATTTATTTCAGTTTTAATTGGGGCTAAAGCCCTTGAAACTTCTCTTTAAAATACCGCCGGCTAAAGCTCAACGGTATTTATAATTATTTGCTCTTTTGTTGGTTTTAATTGGATTTGTGTAGTAGGGCTGAAGCCCTTAAATCATTACTTAATCGGATTTTTTTCTATGTGTTTTTTTTATTTTCATATTAATACTATATGCCTTATATGTGTTTTTGATACCCTATTTGTTTTTTACCTGAAACTATAGCAGCTGGTGGCTCCAGTCTTTCTATTGTACTTGCATCTGGTTTTTGTGCGGGCGTATGATTTTTTATGATAGGATTTATGGTAAAATTTATAATTGATACCCATATCGAGGCTACCGAAGTTATATCCGCCAGTCGCTACTTCAGCATGGCCATAGTGGAGCATATTTTTGTATTCTATTTGCATGGTGAAAGCATTGGATAGATTGATTTCGGCGCCTATGGCAGGATTAAACTGAGCTGCTATAAAATGAGATGGTATCGTTTTGGCAGCGGCTACTCTTTCTTCCAGCCTGGACTTCGTACTTGCATAGGCAGCGCCCACTTCCATTTTGATATAGGATTTCATACGGCTGTTTTCAATAAAAGCAAAAGATGCAAATCCACTCAATGATGAAATTTGAGGTGTGATCACCGCTTTTTCGATTTGACTAAATCGTGAATGCTGTGCTATCAGTCCGTATCTCATGGCATGGGGGCAAGAAATATTATATTGAATGGCGGCATGTCTGCCTGTAGTCATATCGTATGCTTTGCCATAAGGATGTATACCCATGAGTATGGAAAGATCTCCCTGCGCATTGGAAGCTAAAGCAAATATTACCAGTAAAAGTGTCAGTGTGAGATGATTAAAAGTTTTCATGATTTTTAGTTTTGATTGATTACATAGATATATTGCAAAGAGGGGGAGGATGTTATCAGGGAGAGGCACTTTTTTTCTTTTAACATAATCTGATTCTCAAAATCTTTATCTTTGATATATGATAAAAGCCCGTGTTACACCACATAGCAATACAGTTAATCTTACTATACCAAATGATTATGTTGGAAAAGATATAGAAATCTTAATCTATAAGACAGATGAGGCTAATTCAGCAAACCTTTCTCAAGGAAGTAAATCTGATTCTACGATGGCTCAATTTTGGGGCGTACTTAGTGATGATTCCGCCAATGATTTACAAAAAACAGTGAAAGAATTGCGTGAAGACTGGGAAAATAGAAACAGTAAACAGTTCTAATATGTATTTATTAGATACCAACACAATTATCGATTTTTGTAATGCAAAACTTCCGGATAAATCTGCAAACCTTCTACATGATGTGTTCCCGATTATTTCTGTAATTACGCAAATAGAATTGTTTTCATCTACGCAATTGTCAATTGCAGAAAAAGATAATTTAATTAAACTTGTAAAAATAGCAAAGGTGATTGATCATCTGGATGAGGATATAGTAAACCACACTATTAAAATTCGACAAAATTATAGGACTAAATTGCCCGATGCGATTATAGCCGCAACAGCCGTTGTTAATAACCTAACCCTTATTACCAGGAATATGAGTGATTTTTATAATATAGAAGGATTGAAATTAATTAATTCTCATTCCATTTAGAACAATATTATTCTCGAATAAGGTAGTCTTATTTCTCTACTACATATACCGGTATGTTTTTCAATACCTCCACATCGGGTGTATATGGTGTCTGCCCTGTCTTTAGATTTTTCTTGGATTGGATGATTACCGGCACACGCTCTCTCAAAAAGAGGTATAGCTCCTTTAAATCTAATATTTTATTTTGATCTGTATCTGCATTGATCTGCCCTGTCAAAGTATTTTGCGGTTTGTTGCTAAATGCCTCCAATATCGCTTTGGTAAATGCACTGTTTCCCCAGATAGGATCGGTATACGATACCTCACCGGCACTGGATGATAACAGGAAATAAAAATCATTGGATGATTCGCTTAGTTTTATCAGTGCATCTGCCAATTCTTTGTCAAAGGGATCAATAGATTTGGTACCTTGATTATACTCTTTAGAACTGGGTATACTCGCAGAAGCACCGCTATGACAGGCATCTATAAATAACAATTTTTTACAAGGCAGGTCCCTGAGTTTGGATTGTATATCCCGTATCATGTGTATGGCAGTCTCCTCTTCATATAATGGATCGTAGTCTGAGGGTACCAGGTAAAATTCATTATTGACCAATATACCATGCGATGAAAAATAGATCAGCAGTACATCATCCTTGCGTATCCGTTTAAAATCGGTATAGTCGAGCACAATATCACGTACACTTTTTCTGATCGATTGGCTGGCAGTAAGCTCTTTTGTATTAAATACTTTAGTAGTGATGGCAGAGTAAATCTTACTGCCCTGATTCTCAAAAGCATTTGCAAAATCCCTGGCGTCTTTGGTAATATTTTCAAGGCTGGGATCCGCCACCCCGTAAGCATATACAAACAAATTATTTCGGGGAGGCTGGTAGTTGATGATCATGGTCGTGGCCGATTTTACCAGTTCACTTCCTTGCCATAGTGTAGGGGTGATTTTATTTTCCCCTTGTTTCAGCAGTAAATCAGCCTGAATATTGAATTGAAATGCGCCTAATAGTACCCCCTGGTCGAGGCTAAGTGAGACGGTATCGATAGTAATTTTATCAGGTCGTTGAATTATCAGCTTAGGTGTCAGTACCGGTGTGGTTTTATTTTGATTGATAAGTTTTATAAGTATGAAGTGTTTGTCTCTTTTGACTTGTATATAATTTTTATGTATTACAGGATCAGGCTCTGACCAAAACATAAATATTTTTTCAAAATCAATTTCATCTTTGACACTCAGGATAGGTGGCGAAACAAATTTACTTTGTTTTAAAAAGAACGAATCCAGGGGTAGTCTTTTGTACTCATCTTCTTTAATAGGGCTGATATTGCCGGCTTGAATTTTTTGGGCTATCAATGCATTCGATTGATATTTTCGCGCCTGTACATACGGAGCTAATAATAACTTTATTGGAAGTTCAATTCGTTGCCTAAAGGCATGTAGACTATCTTTTAGAATAAGGTCAAAAAAGGTGCTGTCTTCAAAGCCGTAGTCATTTGCTTTGAGGGAGACTATTATTAATCGATCTTCTCCGGGTAGAAGAGAAATGCGATGTTGATCTAAACTGATTTTTTTATCTTCCAATCCCTGAAAAGAAAAAGTATAATTAATAATCGGTAAGCTGCCGTTATTAAATATTTTTACAGGTATATCTATTACGGCCATTCCGCTGTCCAGTGTATTTCTGAGTAAAGCCGTGTCCTGAATAATAGAAAGGCGTACAAACGCCGGTTTCTCGAAAAAATAAGATCTGCTTAAAGAATCTACTATTTGCTCATTAGACGAAATCAGTTCGAATCTGATTTTTTGTATCCCTGAAACTGTAGATTTTTTGTATACAGGAGCGATAAAGTTTCGTTGAATTAAATTTTCCCGCGAGATCAAGACCTGGTTATTGAGTATATCATCGATAAAAATTCGAAAGGATAATGGATGAGATACATTCACATTATCTTGTAACCTTATAGTAAAGGCTACTTCTTCATCCAGCTCTATGGTATCATTTTTATTTTTTTCGAGTAAGCTGATTTCCTTTATTTTAATATCTGAATCTAAAGCCTTTGGTGCATCGGTTTTCATTATTTCATTCAGAGCCATTTTTTGCAGCCAACCATCCCTGCCCTCAGCATCTCCTGAGGATGTCCAGCCACCCAATACTAAATTGCCTGACCTCGCCATGATTACAGAATTGATATCGTTATTTTGATTTCCCCCCCAGATATACTCTTCTTTTTGGGTTAATGTCTTTGGATCTATTTTTACTAACCAGGCTTTTTTTCTTCTGGCCCCACCACGCATATGGGAGTTGGTATTGCCCACCACTACCAGGTTTCCTTCTGTATCGTATGAAATATCATTAAGGTTGTCTTCGTATTTGCCCCCATAGTTTGATTTAGAAAGTATATTGCCATCTTGAATATCTATCTTAATTATATACGCGTCCACCCTGTTTTTAGGGTCAAAGTATTCTCCTCCAATAATAAAAACATGCTCACTTTCTTTTAAGATAGATTTTCCCATTCTCATATTTTTGGGACCTTTTTGGTACCAAATAAGATTACCTGTTTGGTCGGCTAATCCATACCAAAGAAAATGATCACCAACAGTTTCTCCTGTTACCAAAATCCTGTTGTTAGAAACAGAAATTACATCATATAATTTTATGGACGCATCTGATATAGTCTTTTTCAACATAAGACTATCTCTATTATAGAATCCTATCAATGCCTTGCCTTTGTCTTCGCCAATTACTACATAGGTACCGGGGCTGGTTTCAATTATTTTGGAATAAAATCCATGGACAGATGTTTCAATTTTAGTCCATAGTACTTTACCTTCAATATCCATTTTCCTGATATTGGGATGAAGGGAATACCTGGCTTCACCATTCACATAATGTGATGTATTTACATAGCCTGTATAAATCCAATTTCCGTCGAAAGTATGGGCAACAGCAAGGGCATCGTCTTTTACCACAGAACCGTAGTTCTTTTCAAAGTTTATTTTTCCCTTATTGTCTACTATGGTAAAATATTGATCATCACTTTTGTTTATCCGGGTGGTAGTAAACCCGACACTAATGAGCTTTTGATTTGGCAACTCTATCAAATCGTGTATTTCTTCTGAGCCGTCTCCACCCATATAAGCTTGCCATTCCAGGGGAGGTGATTTTAATACCTGACCCGTCATTATCAGCGATGAACTTAAAAAACAAATAATGATTACCCACCTCATAGCAAAGGTCAAAAATAAAGGATTGATACCGAACGATACCAATCCTTTGATTTTATTATTATTTCTATCCATTTTGGCACCGTTAAGTGATGCCTGTTGCTTACTTAATAAGAAGTATCTTACCAGTCACCATATACGCCTCGGCCGACACTATGACTCGATAAGTTCCCTCAGGAATCGAGCTCAAATCTATAGTTAAAACCTGGGCTCCCTTTACCAAAGGTTGATTAAAGACTTTAAGTTGTTTGCCACTTAGATCAACCAGTAATATCCGGGCATTTACGGGTATTGGCGCATCAATATTCAAGTTGATAGTTCCTTTTGACGGTACTGGAAAAAGGCTTAATTTAATATCTTTTGAGTTTTGCGCTGGTATATTTTTAACTTGATAGGGCAACGCAGAAATACCAATCGATTTAAATTGATTATTGACCACAAAGCTAGTCATATCCTGATCATCTAATGTAAATAACTGATTTGCTTTAATTTTCTTATCAGTGGTAAATGAAATAGATATTACCAAATTCTCATTTTTAATTTTTCCATTTTCTTCCAAACCATCCCACACTATTCTGATCAGGTTATCCTTAATAGAATAATTTTGGGTACCAAACCCAGGTAAAGATGCTGATTTGATTTGTACAATGTTTACCCCCGGATTTTTATTAAATGACATTTGTAAGCCAATCAGATCAGCTGTGTTTTTCAAATTAAAATTGATAGTTTGAATCCGATCAGGTTCAAACTCTGATAACTCAGATTCCAGCCAGTATGGATTAGTAGATCTGTCTTCCAGTATATTTAGACCTTGTATTGCATCCAAACTCACATCTCCTGTTTTTAAACCGATAAAATCCACGTTTATTTTGTTGATTGTCAAATTGTTTAGAGTATATGCGATTGGATAATCCTCTTTAAATGGATTTTGTGGGTTTTTAAATTTATACTCCTTAGGAATAAATTGCCATACCGGTGTCTTACCAAAATCAGGGATTAATCCCAGTATTAAACTTCTAATTAGAACAATATCCTGTACACTAACCGTAAGATCCCCGTTTACATCAGCGGCTATTATTTCATATGGTGTGGACAATGATTGTATTTGGAGTAAATGTCTTTTGATCAGCAATATATCTATTACGGAGAGACCAGTGGCATATAAATCGTTTTTAGTTGCACTAACAGTATAAGTTTGTGCCGGGGCAAGCTCGCTGAATTTATAGTTACCTTGAAAATCCGTGATCGTGGAGTATTGATTTGCTTTGACATTAACTTTGGGCAGAGGAATCAAATTAGACAAGGTGATTTTACCTGAGCATTCTACTAATTTTTGAATACAAATTTTACCAGGATCCAACTCAGGCACTATAGGTTCTGACAGAGGGTGGGAACTGATAAATTCAATTGGTAACATAGCATCAGTAAAGAACAGGTTTGCGCATTCACCGGGATCGCCTGTCAATGTAACAAAAATTGAAAATAATTTGCGCGTTCCTTCAAAAGAATACCCTTCAGTAAACGGACTAAACCAGATTGCTGCAATTTTATTTTGGTTATAAATGCGGATATCATTTTTATTCCATTCGTCGAGACCAGGCTTTCCTATGGAGTCAATCCTCAATATCTTATTTTCTGAAGAGGAAATTGAAAACTGAAATCCAAGTATATTAGTAAAATCAGCACCATAAACAGGGATTTCCAGAGAGCTTCCTTTGGGCCCTTCCAGATCAGGTATACTCAACTTGAGTTTGTTCTGATTTAGTTTTATCACATACTGATTATTTGACTCGGAGCATTCATTTAATAGGCCAGTAGGATCTACATGGATGATTAAATAATTATAACCTTGAATTTGGATGCTATCCTGTTGTGTTATACTAAATATTTCATCTGGTTTTAATTCTTCCAATGGACTGACACCCAATGCGGCCACTTGCAATAGTTTATCATTGGCAGAAATTAAGTTATCCTCTGACAAATAAGCGTAATACAATACGTTGTCCAGGTCAGTAGAAAAATGGCCAGCCAGATTGGCTGTTTTATTCCCAATATTAGAGAGGTTTATTGTATATTTTATTCTATTTGATTTCAGTAATAAAATGGAACCGGCCGTAATTTTTAGGTCCGGACACTGAGCAGCACTCAAAAAAATACTGGCAGTAAATAAAATTGTAATAATTTTTTTCATCTTAGTTAATTTTGATTCTTTCTGAATATTGAATTGACTTAGATTTATTGCCGAATAGACCAAATGTTATCAGTAATTTTGGATACTTTTTGAAACTAAACCTGATAACAACTAAAAAAATTGATCATATATGTATAGAGAATTGACTGATATTGAAATTCTGGATTCCATCCGTACTGGAGATCAGTCAGGGATTAATCAAGTTTATAAAAAGTACTCGACCATGATATATCAATTGATTCTAACTAATAATGGTAGTCAGCAGGATGCAGAGGATATATATCATGAGGCTTTAGTGACCATGATATCCAATATTCGAACACCCGGCTTTGCACTGACTGCTAAATTGAGTTCGTATTTGTATTCCATCAGCAGAAACCTATGGCTGTACAAACTGAGGCAAAAGGGAAATAGTAAAATGGTTGATACTGAACTACCAGACCATATATTGCATGAAGATCAAGTACCTGAAATTGAAATTTTCGAAGAAAAACATGCACTAATAGCAAAGGTTTTTGATAGTATAAGCCCTGATTGTAATCAATTACTTAAGTCATTTTATTTTGACCAAAAACCCCTGAAAGATTTAGCTGCTGAAATGGGTTTGACCGATGGTTTCATAAGCTATGAACCACGATGAGCTGATAGGGAAATATCTGGATGGTGAGTTAACCGATCAGGAAACGATAGAATTCAATTCACTGGTGAATAGCGACTCAGCATTTCAAAAACTGGTAAAAGAATATGAAGATCTGCATAAAGGTATTACGTTGGCATCCCGAAATAAAATACTTGACGAAATTAAAATCGCAAAAGATACATACTTGGATGAACAACAAAAATTTGAACAAGATCTTATTCAATCATTAAAATTAAAGGAAAGACAAAAAATATCCGGTGAAATTGAATCAGCAAATAAAATTTCAATAAAATCTCCACGTATGATTAATTTTTTTTCGAGACCCATGTTGGCAATGGCTGCCAGCATCCTTGTATTACTTGTGTTCGGATGGTTAATCTTTTTCAAATCAACAAATGTAAATGATGATCAGGAAGCCGTGCTTATCCTCGCCCTTGAAAAAATAGCCGCTGATGCTCAGAAAGTAGGATTAGCCGATCCGGAGCTTGAATATAAACATAGACTGGATACGATTTTCAGTCATTTAGAGCATAATAATATTGATCAAGCCATGCTAGAAAATGAAAGACTCTATAGAAATCGGAACTATGACTATGCTTATTTTGAAACCAGGGGTATTATTCATTTAAAAAATAAAGATTGGGCAAAAGCAAAAAGAGAATTTCAGAAAGCTAATCAGGCCGGGGAGTCGTGCCTCAGTAAAGTTTTGTTTGCTATACTAAATGGAGATCAAAAATCGAAATTGTTGGCCAAAGATAAATCTTGTATAAACAATCCTATGGTTGCTGAAATAATAGAAGCTATGAAGTAATCCGCATCAAATGTTTTAATGAAAAATGAAATTCAGACACCTTTATACAATACTATTTCTCTCAACCTGTTTTGTGGCTGAAAGCCAGGATCAAACCATTCGATTAATCTATGATAAACTTTGTACTTCCCTTCAACTTCAACCAGCCCAGATACCCAGGCTTGAAATAAGTACTGCATCAACTACCGGAGCTAGTTTTTCAAAAAAAAAATATACCATTATTATTGATCAAAAACTGATTGAGTCTTTTGATATTTTAAAAGAATTCAGAAATACGGCAATAGCATTTGTATTAGGACATGAACTTTGCCATGCGCTGGATAAGGATAAAAATGATACTGATTTTTTAGCTTATGACAGATCGAAAGGGGCTAGTTATATAAATGAACAGAACGCGGATATTCAAGGGGCATTTCTTTCATATTTATCGGGATACAACTGCTTGCCCGTGATGTCAGAAATCATTGAAACCATATATACAACCTATAAACTGGGTTCTGTCCTTAGTGGTTATCCCTCACTAAACGAACGAATTGAGTCGGTACTCCTGGTAAAAGAACAGGTTGAATCACTTATTGCCATTTTTAAAGCAGCTAATTTGGCAATGTTATCTAATAATCATGAAATTGCTAAAAAATTGTTCGAAAAAATACTTTCTTATTATCCGTCTCCCGAGGTAGAAAACAATGCCGCGATAAATTATATACTGGAAGCGTTGAACCTGGGTAATTATAATAATACCAATTATATTTTCCCATTAGAAATTGATTGGGAATTGAGATTGTCTAAACCCAATTTGCCACTGGGCCAAAAAGAGCTAGACCCCGCAATAGTAAGTAAACGAGATCTGTTGTTAAAACAAGCTGAGATTAAAATAAAGAACATGAAAGAAAAATACCCACACTATTCTAAAGCAATACTTCAGCTGGTTACCATCAAACTACTTCAGCAAAATACTACTTATGCCAGAAGTTTATTGTCGACAATAGGATTCAAATCGGACGAATACTATTTATTATTAAGTATCACAGATCTAATGGATAATAAAAAGGCAGCTGCTCAAAAAAATATAATTAAAATTAAGGACTCCAGATTAAAAATATTGGCAGAAAAAAACATCAAAAACAATAGTCTGGAAATTCCTTGTAATGAAATAAAATTTTCACTGGCCACTAAAAACTCAGAATTATTGCAAATAAAAAAAATAGCTCTGGATGATATTCAGATTTCCTGGTCACCAGCTGACATTCAGATAAAAAATGGTTCCAAAACAATGGTCTTTAGTTTAGGATCCTTTTCGCATGGGAAGTGTCGACCATCAAAAATATATGGCAACCATGAGGTATGGAATTCTCAAATAATTGGAGTCTCAATAGAAAATAGCTCCAATAAACAATACTATAAATATAATTAATATTACCTTTGATCAGAACATTGGTACCAGAGTGTGAAACACTATCTATTTTTTGTGTGCAATTTGATATATCTGACTGCAATAAGTCAACAGTTACCTAATTTAAGTTTATACAGAGAATATCAATCTTACCTCAATCCGGCTGCACTCACGTATGATTATTTTAGGTTTGATAGAAATGTACAATTTGGAGTATCACATAGGAGTCAATGGGTTAATTTTGATAAAGGTTCACCGGCAACCAATTTTATTCATGGCACATATATAGGCGATCAGTTAAATACAAAATTGATTATTGGTGGAAATTTACTTACTGATAAAGCAGGACCGATACATCATTATGGCCTTAATGGAAAAATAGGTGTTATGTTTTCTAATGATCCTCTCTATGGTGGCATTTCGGCCGCGCTCACCATTGGATATAAAATCACTACACTGGATCAAAGTGAATTAAAAACATCTGATGGTACAAATGCAAGCCAATTTATTGGAGAAAATAATATAAATGGGACCCCGGATATAGGAATTGGTCTTTATTACCATCAACGATTAAATAATGAAGATAATTTTTACACCGGTCTTTCTATGGCACAATTGCTCAGCATAAATAGTATTAATAAAGAAAATAAGTACAGCATCAAATATATACCACACTATTATTTTGTAGGTGGATATATAAAGTATTTAAATGATGATGCTTTTTTAGAAACCACCTCCTGGGTAAAATATGTTCAAGGTTCTTCCTTGGGAATTGATTTAAACCTTAAGTACCAAATGGACCAGTCGTTTTGGATTGGAGCAGGTGTATCCAAATCTAAAAGCATTCGATTTGAAGTTGGGTTTGTCCTGGGTGAAAACATTGGCTTAGATAATCAAACACGAATTGGCTATTCTTATGAAGATGGTTTCAATGAATTTGCTAATATCTTTGGTAAAACACACGAAATAAGCATTAATTATGCTTTCGATTCGAGAAGATAATCAATTTAACATCCCCTCAATCACATCCTCTTCTTCATCTCCATCCATATCCCTTTTAATTTTTTAATAGCTTCTCTCGTTTGCATTGTTGGTGCACTATCGGCCGACTGTATAAAATTCAT
Organism: Saprospiraceae bacterium; assembly: GCA_044227925.1. Lineage (GTDB taxonomy): Bacteria > Bacteroidota > Bacteroidia > Chitinophagales > Saprospiraceae > JADJLQ01. The sequence continues at coordinate 11,580 of JBGAVW010000009.1, forward strand.
GATGTGCAGCCATTTGTTTTGTAAGCCCACGATAGTTTCTTTATCTGCAGTGGAAGCTGTGATGCTTCCGTACAATTGATCGGGAGAAGAGGGCAGGCCGGATCCCCTGAGAGCAGTCAATGATTTTTTCTTTTCATCGGTGATGGATGTTTTTAATAAATTATCTATTTCATCACGCATTGCCTGAGCTTCATGATAATATTTGTAACATTCCATCGACAGATCGGTCTGCAGGGTAAGATCTTTTTCACTAATCTGTACCCGTGGATCGAGGACTACTTCTATTTGTTTTTCTATAGACACATTATCGACAGTAAGTATCACCCGGTAGATACCGGGATGTACATACGGCCCATCCGGACCAGGAGGTGTGTTTTTATAAACTGCTGCGATAGACAACTCTCTTTCTGTGCCGGCAGGAGGAGCATACTTCAGATCCCATACGATTCTATGTTGACCTGTTGCGGTAGATACTTTGATTGCCGGTTTCATCCAATAACTGGGGTAAGCAGCTTCACCAAAATTTACTTTGTCTTCCGGGTCTTTATCTGTATACTGTCTTACCAATTGATTATCTGCAGTTTTAATTTCGATAGTCACCGAATTTGTATTTGACTTAAGAAAATAATCTATCGTAGCACCATTGGGCGGATTTTGCCCTGCGGGTTCTTCCGGTGGCAAAGGAGTTTCGTGCAATATATTATCCCTGACTCTGATTGCTGCTGCAGGTTTAAATAAATACGCATTTGTAGTTTTTAATGCTGCAGCCATCTCTCTCAGTGACGAGATATTGTCCATGATCCAAATAGATCTTCCATGGGTGCCGATTACCAAATCATCGTCTTTGATCACGAGGTCGCGAATGGATGTAGCAGGCATATTAGATCTGAGCGATTGCCAGTTTTCACCATCATCTATAGAGAAAAATACCTGTGTTTCTGATCCGGCAAATAGTAGTCCCGGCTGTTTGGGGTCTTCTCTTACTACATTGATTGGATTTCGATTGGGAATGCCGTTGATTATTTCTTTCCAGGTATTGCCCCCATCGTTAGTCTTGTAAATATGTGGTTTTAAATCATCTTTTCTGAGTGCATTCACTGAAGCATATGCTGTTTGCACATTAAAGTGACCAGCATCCAGCTGGCTTATTTTATCCCAAGAGCGTAATGCTTTAGGAGTTATTTCTTTCCAATTAGCGCCACCATCCGTAGTTATATGTAACAGTCCGTCATCAGTGCCAGCCCATATGGTGCCTGCATGAAGTGGCGATGCAGATACTGAGTAAATCACTCCTCTCCTGGGCATATTTTTCATTTCTTCTGTACGGAAATCACCTATACTCTCCGGTACATCGTATTTTGATCTGGTGAGATCCGGGCTGATGATATCCCATGATTGACCTCCATTGCGAGTGCGCCACAGTACATTTGTAGCGAACAAAAGACTTTTGGGATCGGCAGGATGAAATAATAAAGGCATGGTGCGCAGCATCCGATAGTTGCCGGAGCGCAAAGCCTCCGGAGCTATATTTTGTCCTAAACCGGTTCGTCGATCATATCTAATAAGTTTGCCTCCATATATAATATCAGGGTTTAGCGGATCTGCTGCCACGTAGGCATATTCATCACTGCCCACCCCTTTCCAGTCTCTGAATGTGATTTGGCCCCCTTCGCCTCTGCTGGCTATTCCTATTGCACCACTTTCTTGTTGACCCCCATACACATAATATGGAAATTGATTATCAGTACTCACATGGTAAAGCTGGGCTGTGGGTTGATTGTACCAGGATGACCAGGTACGACCTGCATTCACCGTGATGGTAGCACCCTGATCAGCTGCAAACAACATGATGTCGGGATTGATGGGATTGATCCATATTCGATGGTAATCATCACCACCGGGAGCCCCTTTTAATCCTGTCCATGTTTTTCCGCCATCATCAGATGAATACGAAGCAGTATTCGCTACATATAATTTATCAGGATTTTTAGGATGAATTTTTATTTCGGCAAAATCAGATCCTCTGCCCCATAATCTTCGTTCGTTCGAAACCATAGTCCATGATTCACCGGCGTCTTTACTGGAGTATATGCCACCATTGGTATTGGCATCGACAGTAGCAAACAACAATTTTGGATTGCTATTGGAAATACAAAAACCAATTCTTCCCAAACCTTCATTTACACCGGGTAAACCCTTAGTAAGTGGCTTCCAGGATTTGCCGCCATCTGTAGACTTATATAGTCCTGAATTTTTACCTGACCAGGCAGCATTTTCCCAAGGCCCTTCACGGTGTTCCCACATATCTGCATATAAAATATTGGGATTTACAGGGTCCATTTCTACCTGCATAGCACAGGTATTTTGATTTATATACAATACTTTTTGCCAGCTGATGCCGCCATTTATTGTTTTGAATATTCCCCGCTCTTCATTTGGCCCGTAGGGATGTCCCATGCCGGCTACAAATACGATATCCGGATTTTTAGGGTGAATGATCACTCTGCTGATTTGCTGCACATCTTCAAGGCCAATGTGTTTCCAGGATTTACCCCCGTCAATGGATTTAAACATACCATCTCCTATACTGAGATCGGGCCGGTGCAACCCCTCGCCCGTACCTACGTAGATAATATTATTATTACTATGACTTACAGCGAGGTCGCCTATGGACCCGGTAGATGCACTATCAAAAATCGGTGACCAGGTACGGCCAAAGTCATCGGTCTTCCATACACCGCCATTATTTACCCCGATAAAAAAAACATTGGGTTTATCGGGGATACCCACTGCCCCGACTGTACGGCCTGCCCGGAAGGGTCCGATCATGCGGTATTTTAAATCCTGGTAATAGGACTGAGGTACGGGTTGATTAAAAGCAAAGTGCACATGTAAAATGCACAAGAATAGAATTAGTATTTTTTTTATTTGGAATCGGATCATGATTAAAGATAGAAATGTTTTTTAAAATAATTATTCTATATTTAGTTCCACTTGGATGCCATGCATTTTTTGAAATTATCTCTTTCTTTTTTATTAATATATATTAGAATTACCTCTGCCGCTCAATCCTATAGCGTCTCAGTAAACCAAATAGGATTAGACAAAGGTTTGATGAAAAGAGAAGTGTATTGTCTGTTTGAAGACAGGGATGGACTAATCTGGACAGGAAACAAAGATGGACTGCAACGGTATGATGGCAAGGAGTTTAAATCATGGAATAAGAATGATGTTCACGGCAAAATAGCTCATATTATAGCAGTAGGTCAGGATGATGCCGGTTGGCTTTGGCTACGCAATAATGATGTAAAGGATTTTGTGTTTTTACATCCTTACACCAATGAGATTAAAACCATAAATGAAAGATTTGGATCTTCTTTTCCACTTACAAAATCGGAACTTGCTGGCATTTATTTTAATTATTACAGACGGAATTTTTTTACTGATAGTAAGCAGAGGCTATACTTTGCGGCAGATCAATTACGAAAAATAATCCGTTATAGTACCGAAAAAGGGTTTGAAGTAAAATCATTTGGAAAGGGCGAGGAAGAATTTCAATTTTCATTTGGAGGTGACTTAGAAGAATTCAGACTTTTCTATATTGACAGTAAAGATCAGCTTTGGTTACAATACGATAGCCGGCATTTGGCCAAAATGACTCAGGATTATCAGGTGATCAGTACTTATAGTTTTGATACCGATGTATCATTTGGTCAATTTTTTGAATACAATGAAGCGATCTATTTTAATGCCGATACCTACCTTGACTTTAAGATGGGCATACATGCTGAAAAATATACCAATTATGTAATACATGGCGATTCACTGATTAAAAGCAATTACCAATCCACTATACCCAATGAATGTATAAATAATCAATATTGGGTAAATGATAAGGGAGGATGGAATATCTATAACTTTGATCATTCTAAATTAATAATTACACTTTCCCGGTTCGATTACGATAGATCGTTATTTGATTTGGTAAATGCTCCCCACCTGGATAAAAAAGGCGGAATATGGATATTTGGTGAATTCGGATTGAATCATGTGCAAATAAAAGAGAATCGATTTACCAATTATTTTTCTTTCGACAATAAAGAAGTAAAACCATTTAATAATTCTACAAGAGGTATTCGTGTAAATGATAAATTTGTATTTGCTAACCTCGAACTTAGCAAGACAACTGTAAAAATCGACAAATCATTCCCGGAAAATTATAAAATAATAGATCAGTCTCAGGAATATCCCCGCGCATTATCTCTTGAAAATAATACGTTATTGGTCGGTACACGATATAATTTAAGAGAATATAATTTGAATACTCAGCAGATACGAACTATACCATTTACAGACCCGGAATACTTACCCTATTTAAATGTATGGTGCATCATTCAGGATAAAAATAAAAGAAGATGGCTTGGTATGACAGGAGGTCTGGCCTATCACGATGAAGGCGGTACAAATCTGCATTATTTCAAACCCGAAGATCACGACTTTGGTTTTACAGATTCTAAATCTGAGATTCAATACATGAAGGCTGACTCTGCCGGTCTAATTTGGCTATGCACCAATAAAGGGTTGTTCGTTTTTGACCCTGTTATAAAAAAAATCATTTCGCGATTTGATTCTCAACAGTCAGGTGATTATTACTTGCCTGCCAGCTTATTTTATTATATTCATTTTGATAAAAATGGAATACGATGGCTCGGCACCTCCGAAGGATTGATCCGGTGGGATAATTATAAAAAAAGTCATCGCCTATTCACTACCAAAGACCGATTAGCCAATAATGTAATCTATGCTGTAATGGAAGATAAGCATGATCATCTATGGCTCAGCAGCGATTTTGGAATCATGCAATTTGATAAAAACTCATTTGCGATCAATACATTTCATGTGGTGGATGGTATTTCACATGAAGAGTTTAACAGGACATCGCATACCATGGATGCCGTCGGCAGAATTTATTTTGGAGGGCTCAATGGCATCACTTCGTTTCAACCGGAGGAATTCTATGAGGATAAGTCATTCCGTGTACCTAATGTAGTACTGACACAAATAAATATTTATGACGGTAAGCTTCAAAAATTAGTTGATAAAACCGGTGAGATCTATTCATCAAAAACCATCTATCTATATCCTTTAGATCAATATTTGCGATTAAAATGCATTCTTCCAACTTATGAGGATCCGGCATCAATACATTATGCATGGAAAATCACCGGTATAGATCAGGATTGGAATTATCAGACTGAAAACACCATTCAAATCGGCAGGCTACCCTATGGCACGCATATATTAGAATTAAAAGGGCAAAGCGCACATAGCCAATGGTCACCCAATGTATTACAGTATACCATTCAAGTCATCAAACCCTTTTACCTCAGGGCCTGGTTTATTTCCAGCCTGTCGGTTCTTATTCTGGGAATACTATATGCCATCTACCGCATCAGGACAGCTCAACTACTGAAAAATCAATTAGAATTAAAAGCGCAGATCAAAAAAGCAACTGAAAAAATCGAACATGATAAAAATTTAATAGAAGCCCAAGCCAAAGATCTTCTCGAATTAGACAAACAGAAGTCGCGATTTTTTGCGAATGTGAGTCATGAATTGCGTACACCACTTACCCTGATGTTAGGCCCAATACAATCTGCCCTTAAAAACGGAAACTTAAATGATAAAACAAAAACATGGCTCCATACTGCCCTTTCAGGAGGCCATGATTTATTAAAACTGATAAATAGCTTGTTGGATTTATCCCGATTGGAGCAGAATAAAATCACGGTCGAGCTCAGTAATGTAAACATAAAAAATCTAACCCAAAAAATACTGCATGTATTTCAGTTTCATGCCGAAGAATTTAATATTGATTTAATTTCAGATTTTCAAATTCCTGTGGATACGATATCAAGCTTAGATATTGGCAAAGTAGAAACCATTCTTAATAATTATCTAACCAATGCATTCAAACATACTCCTTCCAATGGAAAGATCCAATTAATTACCAGCATGAATTCGGGCCGGATTGTTTTTGAGGTAAAAGATAATGGCAAAGGAATACATGAGATCGATAAAGACCATGTATTTAAACGATTTTACCAAACCAATGTACCCGATGCAAAAACGGAAGGAGGTGCAGGTATTGGATTGTCTATCTGTTATGAATTGGCTAATCTAATGGATGGATCGGTATGGGTAAAAAGTGAATATGGTCACGGTAGTAGTTTTTACTTGTCCTTACCATTCCTGGTCAAACAGAATGATTATTATTCACAGCAAACTGAACAACGAATTTCGAAAGAGAACAATACGGTTACTGATAAACACGAAATCAGCATTAAGCCCAATATAATTATAGTAGAAGATAATTCCAATCTCAGAAGGTATTTGGAAAGTATACTTTCATCTAAATACAATGTATTCTCATCTGTACATGGGCAAGATGCATTGGATATACTGAGCAAACAAGATTTGCAAAACCCTAATCAATCCATTCATTTGATCCTATCCGATGTCATGATGCCGGTGATGGATGGCTATAAACTACTTGAGATCTTAAAATCAACCCCCTCGTATCATACCATTCCGGTAGTCATGCTTACTGCCAGGGCTGATGAGCAAGACAGACTCAGAGCATTGCGTATAGGTGTAGATGACTATATTTTGAAACCATTCGAGGAAGATGTATTATTGACCAGCATTGATCATCTTATTCAATCCCATTTGGTAAAAATGAATTGGAGCAAAGATGAAATAAGGAGTAGTTCTGAAAAGCAAAAGCCGTACGCCCTGAGTATACAGGACCAGGAGTGGTTAAAGGTGCTGGAGGCCAACATCCTCCTCCATATGGGCGATTCAAAATTTAGTGTGGACACCATGGCTGAATATATGCACACCAGCAATCGCACATTTAATAGAAAGCTAAAAGCAATTACGGGTATGACCCCGGGAGAATACATTAAAGAAATCAGACTACATGCGGCAAAGCAATTTGCAGAGCGAGGCGAATATGGTTCGCTCAGTGAGCTGGCACATAAAGTAGGATTTACCGATCCCGAATATTTTGCCAAATTATTCAAATCCAGGTTTGGCATCACCATTAGTTCTAAAAGTAAGTAATTAATTTTCAAATAGTTATCGCTTTATTTTCCTTGGCTGAATTTTCTGACCTTATTGGCAGAATATTCAGTTGGGTTTTTATTCCAACGTAGTGATTGAATCAGTTTCTTTACATATAGAACCAGTTTCTTATTAAATTTTAAATAATAGAATGCAACTCACGCTTATGAAAAAAGAGGGCTATATTCAAATATTATACCGGCTTGGTATAAGCATGTTCCTGTCCATGGTAAGTTTCCATACCATATGGTCACAGACTCAAACCGTTTCATCGAACCTCCATTTTTCAAACCATTTTTCTAATGTCAATCTCGATCCAAATGGAAAAATAGGGGCACAGTCACGCTCATCTTTTGTAAGATCTTATGCAGACAAATCGTTATCACCAGGCCTCAGTTTGAATGATGCTATTAAATTGATGGGCGGAGATGTTTCTATTCCAGGATGGCTTACTGGTATTGGTGGCTTTTTCTGTAGTGATTATTCAGTTTACATGAATATAAATGGATCCATAGATGTAGGTGCATATTATGAAATAAACTCTATAGGCCGGTCCAATATAGATATAACCTATCCGGTACGAGTACATATTACATATCCTGCAGCAAACACATTTGCCTGCGGTGATATTATAAGGATTTATACTAACTATGAAAATCCACAGCCTACACAGGCAAATATGGCAGTCACTCCACCATTCTTAAATCAGGAAATAGGCCCGATAGTACGTAATCTTAAATTTGGTGCTTCTATTGGAATATCAGCATGGGCTGGTATTGGTATTGACATCGGCGAAATAGAAGAATGTGAAAGGATCCATTCGTTTAATAATTCGGTTAATTTTCCAGGTATCAATATTCCATTGCCTGGTTTACCACCTTTTTTAAATATTTGCAACAGCGCCTTTGGTCCCGGAGCTAATAATGCCACAGTGATGTCTTGTGCGTGGTCTCCGGCCACTCCTTTACTCAATCTTGCCCAACAACAATTAGATGATTATAACGAAAGCAGACATACCAACTTTACCATATTTGATTTTCCCGATCCTAATACAGTACATATGGCCCCACCGGATTTACCAGCCGGACCCACTTTACCTGAATTTGAAGGTACGTTTAAAAATACCACCAATGCGGGATTAATATACAATTTATTCAGCGATGTCAATGGTGTCTACACTATGAAAGTAGATGGCACAAAATCATCCATGTCCCAATTGAGTTTGGACTTGATTTCATTAATTGATTTTACCGGAGTACCTACTTCCAAAAGCCTTGGTGGTGGACTGGGCAGTATAGATATAGGTGATGCTTCGCCGACCATTACTGTTGATCAAAACTTTAAATTTTTATATACACCCGTGGTTCATCTTCAGATAGATCTTGGTATTTCTATGGCATATTCTGTATTTAATGCCAATAATACCCTTAGTCATACTGGAAATGGACAATATGTAAATTTAATAGCCGGTCAGTATATAGCTGCCACTGTACCGCAAGGGCAAACTACCCCAGTGAATGCAGGTGGTCAATCTACTATGGATGGTACTTTTAAATCTTTATTGGATCAAGACTATTATCGTAGCCTCAAACTTGCCTTTGGCCAACTTGAATTAAAACATGTCTTTAAACATACATTGTGGGAAGATGAAGTGCTCAAAGACATATTTGATACCAAGACCATACTCAATCATAGTTTTAATCTTGCATTACCTAATGCATTAGCACTGCCATCATTCACTATAGATCCTGAAAACCCGGTAATCGATATTCCCACTCTTGCAGTACAAGATGTGCGCAATATCGGTGGTGGCGAACGAGAGGTAGTCTATAAACTCACTGTGCAAAACAAAGGGGATGTAGATCTGCACGATGTGCAAGTAGACATCAATCTGGCTGCAGCATATGCTACCAGTAAGGGATATTCTGTACAATGTATCTATAGTAATGATTTTACGGTAAACAATGGCTTTACTGGAGGTACTAACAAACATTTATTAGCACCTAACAACACATTAGTAGTTGATCAAACTAAATCTATAGAGTTTGTAGTAAAAATAAAACCTGCGGTATCCTCTATAAATGCACTAGGATGTTTTTCTACCGTAGATTATACTATAGCTGCCAAAGCATTTGGTACCAGTCCTATCGGTACTCAAATAGAAAGTGATTACAATCAATGTACTATGATGACTACCGGGCAGGATATTACAGCAACTGTAAATCTGGGTGCAGAAATCATTTCATCACTCAGTGACTTTACTATCTATGGTTGGAAAGGAGTAGTATTCGATAAAAACTTTTCCAAATCGTTTGGTCATGTAGGATCAGCAGGAGATATGGTATTTGAAAATGTTTCACTCCAAGGAGGGCCAGCGGTTGAAATTATAGGGGATATATATTCTAAAGGTGGATTGAATTTACTCGGCGAATCTAAAGTAATCGTGGATTATGTACAAAATCGATTTAGCCCTCAAATAGCCAATTTCAAGTCAGGACTATTTCCAACAGGTGTGATTAGCAATAATTCTAATTGTGTAAGTACTATCTCTCCAATATCATTAAATAAACCTCAAAATACCTCTTTGGTAAAAATAAATATCCCTGACAATGGCTTTGTGAATTTAGCTCCTGGTAGTTATAACGAAGTGATACTAGGAGTAAATTCTTCCGCCACTTTTAGCCCCGGAACGTACAATATAAATACGTGGAGATTTTTGGGAAACAATGCCCAAATAAAATACAATACAAGTGGAAACAAAATTAATATACATGTGGACAAATTCGAACCGCTACAGCGCGAAGGACTCCAAATGATCGTAACTGGAGGTGGCAACGTAAATGATGTAATGATTAATGTTTATGGGAATCAGCCGGCCATATTTAGTAATTCAATAGTACAAGGGATTATCATGGCTCCAAAATCAGAAGTAGAGTTTAATACAAATAGCCGACTAGAAGGTGCTTGCTATGCTGACAAAGTAAATTTCAAAACCGGGTCTACGTTTAAAGGAACAAAATATACTATACCATTGAATGTAAACTCGTCTTGTGGAAATCATAGTTTGCAAAACGATGATAATATAGCATTGGAGACAAGAGAATCTAAAGCAATAGCGAGTATTAAGACCTATCCCAATCCGGTAACAAATAAAATATTCATTGAAGGATTACCCACCGAAAAAGAACATTTTGTTCATTTATACGATTTGCATGGTAGATTGATCCTATTCTCTAAATGGTCATCTACCAGCAAATCATTAGATGTGCAAAATCTACAAGCTGGTATATACATACTTAAAGTGGATAAAACAGATTTTAATCAACGAATAGTAAAGCTGTAAATGATAATTCAAATACAGTTAAAGAATGAATTATTTAAATTGAAGTTGATTAAAAGTTATGTTTTGTGATCAATTTAGTTATTTTTATTCCCTATGCTCGATATCGGAAAATACCACAATCTCAGGCTCATGCGTGAAACCAAACAAGGTGCTTACCTGGATGATGGTGAAGATGGAATATTATTACCTACACGGTTTGTTCCACAGGGAGCAAAATTCGGCGATCTGATAGAAGTATTTGTATACCAGGATAAAGAAGGCCGACCTATATGTACTACACAAAAACCAATTGGATCATTAGGTGATATCGTACTTTTAAAAGCGGTGACCGTTACACCACAGGGTGCTTTCCTGGATAATGGTTTGATGAAGGATCTCTTCGTACCGATTAAAAATCAACTCACTGCTATGGTAGAAGGTGGTAACTACCTCGTAAAAATATATCTCGACGAATTGAGTAACCGATTGAGCGCTACAGAGCGACTCGATCAGTTTTTTAGTAATGACACACTTACTGTAAATGAAAATGATGAGGTGGACATGCTGATATATCGTAAAACTCCCATTGGCTACCAGGTAATCATCAATGAAAAACACCTCGGTGTATTGCATAATAATGAAGTGTATAGAGATATCAAAATCGGAGACCGATTTAAAGGATATGTCAAAAAAATACTGACCGGTAATAAAATAGATGTGGTCGCAGGCAAATCCGGTTACAGACGGGTAGAAGATGAAGCTTCTAAAATTTTGAGATTACTAGATGAAAATAATGGATATCTCCCTTACCACGACAAAAGCAGTCCCGAGGAGATCTATTCTTTTTTCAGCATGAGTAAAAAAGCTTTTAAAATGACACTGGGCAATTTGTATAAGCGGAAACAAATAATGCTGGAACCGGGAGGGATACGCAGAGTTAGTTAAATCATCAGTAGTTGAATACGGATTATTAACCAAGCCATTTCTTACGCTGAAGCCCTGACTCCGGATCGTATAGCTTCTACCAGTATTTCAGTATTTATATCTTTCACTGTTTTAAACTTAATACAATACCCGGTCACGCTTGCTTTGCCTATCTTTTTTGCATAGGTATTGGCTAAATAGGTCTTGTCATTGATCCCCATGATGTATATTGAGATCCCTGTTGTATTGGCACTTAATCCAATTTGGTAAAACTCTCTGGCAGTCCCATCTGCATATTTGATTGTGAAGGATCCATATCCTATATTAGGGTTGGAAACAATCTTTCCTTCACTGTTTTTACCATCCAGAAACCATAATTTACAGCCGGGCATGACTTTCAAAATGAGGTCATGCAATGTTTTCATTTCGCTCGGTTTCGGTTCAGGTTGACTGGAAATATATTTTTTGATTTGCTGTTGTACAGTCATATTTATTGCAATTATTTGAAGTCTGTTATGTAATCCAATCATTAGTGTTATGATCTTGTCAATAGATTTTCAAAATATCCAAAAGTTCACTGTAAAGCCTTGTTTAAAACCATCAGCAGACACTCCATACTCTCAAGCGGTGTTTGCAAAAACACCAAATATTGAATATTGTTATTTTGCCTGTCATTGGCTTTGTTTTTTCATTTTGGATAATAATTGATCGAGTTGGTTAAACTGTATTTCTACTTTCTTTTTAAATTGTTCCACCCATTTATCCACATCGTGTATTTTAGTTGGATTTATGTGATAATAGATTTCCCTGCCTTTTTGCTCTTGTTTTACCAGTTCGCATTCCGATAAGATTTGAATGTGTTTTGAGACAGCTTGCCTGCTAGATTTAAATTTTTCCGCTATGGCATTTGGAGTCATGGAGTGGGTGGCAATCAATAACAAGATGGCCCTTCGGGTCGGATCGGCTATCGCCTGGAACACATCTCGTCTTATTTTCATGTCTGATTAAATTAGCAATTATCTGGTTGCAAATATATATGCAATTATTTGATTGCGCAAATATTATTTTTACTCCGTAGAACAGGCTTGAGCCTGTTTGATTCCGTTAATTAAAAAGATCATTTCCGGGGGAATGGGCTTAAGCCCGTTTGAAAGCAATTAATAAAATTATAAGCTTTAATAAAAAAACAGCCTGAAGGCTGTTCTACGGGGATAATAGGCTTCATCCTGTTTGAAAGCAATTAATGAAATATAACCTTTAATAAATAAACAGCCTGAAGGCTGTTCTACGGGGATAATAACCTTCATCCTGTTTGAAAGCAATTAATGAAATACAACCTAAAGGTCATTTCCGGTACAACAGGCTTCAGCCTGTTTGATTCCAGTTACTGAAATCTATCATTTAATAATCAATCTAAATGCCGTTCTAGGGAGAATGGGTTTAAACCTGTTTGATTGCAGTCTGCCTGTCTACATCTTACTAAAATCCACCTCTTTTTCCCATTTAGCAACCACGGCAGTGGCTAAACAATTACCCAAAAGATTGGTACCAGTACGTGCCATATCCATCAAAGCATCTATGCCCAGTATAATAAATATGGGTTCGGTGGGAAGATTAAATGAAACCGCGGTACCCATCAAGATTACCAGTGATGCACGGGCTACACCGGCAACTCCTTTACTCGATAACATAAGGGTAAGCATCATTACAATTTGCTCCCCTACGCTGAGGTCTACTTTGGCAGCTTGAGCTACAAACACCAAAGCAAGACTGAGATACAATGTACTGCCATCAAGGTTAAAACTAAATCCGGTAGGCAGTACAAAGGATACTACTTTACGTGGTATACCAAATCCTTCCAGTGCTTTCATAGCATGGGGCAGAGCAGCCTCCGAGCTGGCAGTAGCAAATGCCAATAATACGGGTTCGGAAATAGCAGTAAGAAATTTTTTAATAGGGAGTTTTATATACAAAGCGATCGGCAAAAACACTCCGAATATCAAAACCAATAATGCGATGTATAACGTAGCCAATAACATGAACAAATTTTTCAATACATCAAATCCCATTTTGCCTATGGTATAAGCCAATGCAGCTCCCACTGCAAATGGAGCCAGGTACATAACCAGATGCGTGAATTTAAACATTACCTCTGAAAGGCTTTCACACCAATGCAACATGGTCTCTTTGGATCTACCATCTTTGAGCATAGAAAGCCCCAAACCAAAAAGTATACTAAAAACCACAATTTGTAACACCTGTCCATCGGCTACGGCCTTGGCAATGTTTTCAGGAAATGTATGTAAAATGATTTCCTGCCAGGATTGTTTTGCCACGGCTACTTTCTGAGCAGTATCTGCAGCGGCGAGATCTATACCTACCCCTGCTTTGGATATATTTATAGCAATCAAGCCTATGACCAATGCTATTGTAGTAACAATTTCAAAATATACGATGGATTTCCATCCCATGCGGCCTACCTGTTTCATGTCGGCATGCCCGGCTATACCCACTACTAAAGTCGAAAATAATAAAGGTGCGATAATGGTTTTGATCATTCGCAGAAATATATCTGATACGACTTTGAGATTGGCCCCGATCGACGGCCAATCATGACCTATCTCTGCCCCAATTACCATGGAGATAAATATCCATGAGGTAAGGTTGTTTTTCTTTAATCCAAACGCAATCAATGCTCCTATGGCCAACCACCTGAGAATTGTTAAAAACCCGCTATGAAATATATTGCTATTAAATGAATGTATAAGGTGCGTGATGGCAACCAGACCTACCAGTACCGCTATGCCGGTTAGAATTTGTTTTATCGAGAAAGAATTCATTGGGTTTTTATTTATGGGATGAAAGTAATAAAACTTATTGTAGCAGCAGATATTTGTTTATAGAAAAGGCTTGATCAAAGACAATGACTATTTTTCTTTATATGAAGTCAAAAAAAATAGGGATAGTCTGTGATCTATCCCTATTTTATCTAATAAATAACCAAATAAGAATTATTGCTTTATAAATCTGGTCGATTTGCCTTTGCCATCTCCCAGGTAATACATACCGGAAGGTAAATTTGAAACATTTATTTGGATCTTATTTATACCTCTGGTCTGATAGACAGAGTAGTTTTGCTGACTAATTCTTCCTCCCATATCCAGTATTACCAGTTTAGTATTTCCAGCTTCTGTTGCGTAGAATTCCGCATTTAATACATCCCTTACCGGATTGGGATAGATTGAAAATGTGCTGGCTTCTAATTCTTTTGCACTTACCGGACTGTTTTTGATATTGGCGATAGCGGATACGCCATAAAAATCAGATTCCCATACCCCTCTGCCAAATGTAGCAACCCTTAATTTGCCAAGGGTATATTGTATATCGAGGTCTGTAACTTCTACGTTTGGCAAACCTGCATTGAATAAGATCCAATCAGACATGCTGTTGTCTCTATAATATACAGCAATATCCATAGCCACATAGACTCCCCCATTGCTATTATTCATAAAGGTTACACAGTTAGCAGGTAAATTGGGAAGACTACCTGAAATGTTGGTCCATGAGGTACCCCCGTCAGTAGATTTAAATATTTTTTTACCTTGATGATACCCACTCATAGAGACCCATACGGTATTGCTATTGGTATTATCAACGGTAATAGAATTGATCCTTCCCGAATCAGAAGGATTAGTAATGGCAGCAAAGGTGGCACCATTGGTAGTTTTGTACATTTTATTACCACCAGTTTGGATCAAGGCATCCTCTGCAAAATACACTACATTGGCATTGGAGGGAGCTATAGCTAAGGATCGGGTATTTACAGTACGACCGGTAGTCAAAGCTGTCCACCCGGTTCCATTATTGGTAGATTTGAAAATATTTTTATATCCCAGGTATATAGTAGTAGGTGAGCTGGGAGCTAATGCAAACGGAGTAACCCATGCACCGGATTCACTGGTCGGATGAGTAGTAGACCAGGTACCCCCACCGTTGGTAGATCTTTTTAAATCGCCGTAATACAATTCACCAAACATAATGCTGGCGTTAGTCGGATTGATGGCGCAATCCATACCATCACCACCGATCCTGTCTGTCCAGGTATTCGTGGTACTTCTTGATTTTGTGCCATTATCTTGTAAACCGGCTATCAAAGAAGAATTGGTCTGAGCAATACCTATTCGATACATTTGACTTATCACCATGGTGTTGGAAAGATGAGTCCATGCCGAACCACCATTAGTGGTTTTATATAAGCCACCATCATTGCCTTGAAATAAAGTAGTATTGTTTTGCCATTCCATAGCATGTTTATCAGCATGTACTACCGGGGTGCGACCCGATGAAGTCCACATGGTATTTATTTTCCAGGTACTACCCCCATTAGTAGATTTCCAGGTATTTACTCCACCTACATAGATAATACTTGCGTTAGTGGGATCTATGGCAAGGGTAAGATCATACCAGGCCTGACCACCAGCATCACCTCCATTCGAATTCCAGCCTAATAAATTGGGAGTGCTGGAAATCAAATTAAATGTCTCTCCCGAATTGGTTGAAGAATAAAACCCCCTGAATCCGCTATCTGAATATTTTCCATATAAAAGAGCTACGTAAGAAGGATTGGCTGGGGATACAGCTATGGCACACCTTTCGGCATCAGTTAAAGTATGTTTGACGGTCCAGGAGTTGCCGGTATCACTGGATTTATATACCCATGTATTACTACTGGTAGTGGCACTTGCATAATAAATTGTACCGTCACCGGGTTTTACTTCGATGTCATAAAAAGCCAGATTAGGTGATGACAATACCCAACTCGCTCCGGCATCAATCGTTTTGTATATACCTACTGTAGTAGCAGCAAATAGGATATTAGGATCTGAAGGATGCCTTAACAGCTTATATATATATTTTAGTTCTGAATGAATCCAATTTAACCCGGTCATATTCCAGGTGGTACCACCGTCGAGTGATTTCATTACCCCTACTGACGGATTATCACGGGCATCTCCATCACCCGTAGCAAGGTATACTATTTGAGGATTGGTAGGTTCTACCACTATAGATGAGGCACCCAACGAGCCAAGTCCATCTGTCAAGGGCAGCCAGCTGGTTCCTCCATTGGTAGTTTTCCATACACCTCCTCCTCCTGCTCCGGCATATATAGTATTGGCATCGGTAGGATGAAAAGCAACAGAACTGATTCTACCCAAACCTGCATATCCACCTGTTGTGGTATTCGGACCTAAACTGGTCCAGTTTCCGCTGGGACTTGTAAGTGCTAAGGGGGAAGCAGTAAAAGCAGAAACATTGTTTCCAGCTTTTGCAAAACTTCCATCAGCCTTCATATGATTTTCCCTACTATATACCCATCTTAAAAATGGTTTATAACCTTTACCGCGTTCTACCTCTTTTCCTTTCCAATACTTTTCAAATTCTTTTTGAGCCTGATTAAAACTGGCATTATCACTCGCGTTCATGAGTGCCACCCAGGATTGGCTGTAGGAGTTTGAATAACATAGCAGAGCAATCAATAGTGTAAAAAATGATTTAAAGTAAGTCTTCATCTAATAATTTTTTGATAATCGGGCCTTAAAGGTAATAAGGAATATTTAAATAATTGACGCAAAGTCAATTATTATCTTTTTCACCAAATTTTTACAGGATCTGTTTGAATCTGAAACCGAAGAAGACTGGAATGCTGGGTTTAAAATGAGTGTTCAAGAGCGATTTTATGTTTGTTCATTATCGATACAGCACTACCGCCATTTTCTTTTTTACCAATTTACTACTTACATGAATGGCTTCTATATTGACGATATATATTCCATTTAAGGCAGTCTGATCCTCATCGTTTTTTCCATCCCAGGTTATTTCACCAGAGCGGGAAAGCAATATATTATTATAGAGTGTCCTTATCCTCCTGCCATTGTCATCAAAAACAACAATCTTAGATTGATATCCATTATCGGGTAAGGTATAACTGATGTGTAAATCATCATCTTCACCATCTCCATTAGGGCTAAAGGTTTTATTTTTTAAAGTAAATATGGCCTGGGCGGTATTTACATTTTCAAAGCTTACAGAATTTTTTCTAGTAGGGGTACCGTAGTTTTCTGCACCTGATGCAGAATGCCAATTTGATTTGCGATTGACACTATTTACATCAACTCTCTCCAGTGCCACACCTTCTTTTGAATTCAACAGAGGGTAATGATATTTTTCAGTATAATAAAAAGAATCGATCAATAAACCATCCGGAGCCCGGATGGATATATGTCCTTCTTCATCAGGAAGTGAAGGCAAACTGTGCTGCAACAACAGACCGGTATCTACTTTATTATAATTTGTCTTTATCCAATCGGTATTGGCACAGATAACAAAATGAGCACCGGGAAGTACGAAGGCCGTGCTGGCAAGAGATACCGATCGTTGATTAAGTTCGTTGCTGATTCTGATCCCCCGCAGTGTAAATGCCTTGGATGATTTGTTATACAATTCAATATAATCGGCGCCACCGCCGGGAGGATTAAACAATACTTCATTAATTACCAGGTCGTTTTTTTCAATTTTTTCTGGTTTTGAAAATCGGACAGATACCGGATTTGTAACTCTGCCCAAACAATCTTTACTATCTGCAGTGAGAGTGTATACAATGCCTGAAGTGAATGGATCAGTAAATTGAATAGTTATTTTTTTTAAACTATCTATATAAGCAAGTTTGCCTATGGCCAGGTTAGGTTTAATCTGGAAATCCCGGGATGTAGCCATATCCATTTTTTTGTTTAAGTACAGATCCAGGGTTTGATTATCTGCCGATATGATAAACGAATCAATATTGGTGGGAATGATTGCATTTTGATTCCACACGGAATTTTGGCTGCCGGGGCTGCCACCGGTACTACTGGTAGAAGAAGTCCAGTTGTCTTTATAGTCACATACGTTTTCAGGATTAATCATTTCGAGTGACCAACCACCCTCTTTTTTCTTTGTATCCCGGTACCAATCATCATCGTATGTTACAGAATGGATGATTTTGCTCTGTTCTGTGATGCTGATGGTTCCATTTGTATTCCGCAGTACAGGCATTTTTTTGAGACCATAAATGTTTCCATACGATTTGAATGATTCCCTGGCAAGTGATTCACACAAAACAATGAACTCACCCGGTTTGAGCAATACACTATTGGTATCTAAGGTAAACTCTGTTTTTTCAAAAAATAGTTTTATTCCGGCCAGGTCAATAGTGCGATGCCCTCGATTAAATAATTCGATGTATTCAAATGGAGGCAATCCTATTGCAGGGGTAGGGTCAGCCATGATCTCCGTAATTAAAAGTTCATATTGATCTATATTTTGAAATAAGGTATGGGTCCAGCTGCTTTTTAGATTGAATGCCGAATTCCCTTTGAGATCCGATATTTTTTTACATACGATTTCATAGGTACCGGCCGATATATTTTTAGTAAGATATAATATTACAATTGAATCGGCTACTGATTTTGCTTTCCAGGGCTGGCCCAGCGATCCTGATAACAGGTAATTTTCCTCATCATTTGCAGTGACGGGATCTATAGCTTTATCAAAAGTAATGTGCACCTGATTTGAATCAGAATTTATCCGGATTATTCTGGGTGGGTTTTCCCGGGGCACAAATTCTTTAATGGACAAATCATCAAAAAAAAACTTGTCTCTCCTGGTTGTAGTATAATTGCACTCTATTGCAAAAATCCCTTTCGGTTTTAAAAGTATGCTTTTATCTGATGCAAAAATTTCTTCTGTAAAGGCGTTTCCGCCGTTATAATCAGTACTGATGATCCAATCACCCAACTCTGATCTGGAAATGCGCAATCGTAGCAGAGTCGGGTCTTTAGAAACCGCAGCAAGGTTACCTTCTGCTACTAAAGTAGTTTTCCCAGCTGTAGATTTAATAAATTTTAAGGCATCCTGACTGCCATTCTCACCAATTTCAAGGTAATATGCATTGGTATAGCTGGTATCGTCTGCGTACAGATACACTTTGAGTTTATTAGATTCGGACGGAGCAAAATTGAGTTTACACCATAACTCCCACTCCTGATTTGAATAGGTATTGTATATAGCATATACAGAGGATTTTCCATTGGTATTGCCTATACTTTGAAGTTGCTTATCTTCATTTATTTTAAAATCTTCAACCTGGCCGGCCCAACTGTTTTTTAAATACCATGTACTGTCAGTAAATGAATCTATAAACTGACTGGTCGCCTTGGGTATAAAGGCAAAGCAAACTGAAACCAGGATAATAAGGAGTCGATTCATTATATTTTTAAAAGCAGATCATACTACCTGGTGAATAATTTTTTGTTTAAATAGCGACATAACCATGCTGATCCGGCGCCCACGAAAGCCCCTCCCAGGACATCAGAAGGATAGTGTACCCCAAGATGCATTCTTGAATAACCTACTGCACCGGCCCAGGTAAAAGATGCAGCTGCGACATACCATTTGGAATATGAAAGACTAAGTGATGTGGCCAAAGCAAATGCATCCGATGTATGTCCAGAAGGGAATGAAGGACTCCTCCCTTTATCCAAAGGTATGATATAGGGATAAGCGATAAATGGCCTTTGACGATTGATCGAATATTTTAAAGCTGTGGTGATGGCTGTATTTACCAATGCTACTTCTACCAGATACCAGCCTTTTTTCCTGGTATTTTCATGTTCATTGAAATAGCCCCAGGTCAATACTCCCAGAGGTAATCCAAAAGATATCAACCCGGTAGTATTGGATATGGCTTTAAATGGATTATCCAACTTTGTATTTCTATTGAGATTTATTTTTTCCAGGGTGCGTATATCTAACTGCTGCGAATGAGAAACTGAAATGGTCAATCCCCATACTATCAGGTAAGTCAACATTCTGCGGCCTGAATGAACACACGATGTTCTTTTTTTATATTGTAGCGATGTTTCGTTCAAAATTGAATTTAAAGCTACATGAAAAAAAATAACTTTTACTCCGGTAGCCTGAATTTATTTCTATTTGCTTACCAGAAGTGGACAGGTTCCTTTATTAAATAAACCGGAGTTGGGTTATTTCAATATTTTTGTATTAAACCGACAGAATTTAAACATAAAATAAAATACATTTCAAAGTAAACTAATGCAAAACCCATCGGTAAAAAAAAAGGTAATGAAAACCCTGGTCTGTGAACAACCCGGAATATTGGCCTATGCTCAAAAGGAAGTGCCGGTGATGGAACAGGGGAGGGCCATTATAAAAATCCACCGTATAGGGATCTGTGGTACCGACCTCCATGCCTATGAAGGGACTCAACCTTATTTTAATTATCCCCGTATACTGGGACATGAATTGTCGGGAGAACTGGTTGAATGCGATCAGGCCATTGGGTTTCATCCTGGCCAGATTGTGACTTTTTTACCCTATTTTAATTGCGGTACCTGCATTGCATGTCGCCACGGTAAAACCAATTGTTGTACTTCCTTACAAGTTTGTGGAGTACATATTGATGGAGGAATGGTAGAATATCTTTCAGTACCTGCAGGAAACTTAATAGATGGGACTGGATTGAATTATGATGAACTGGCATTGGTAGAGCCTCTGGCTATCGGAGCACATGGAATACGAAGAGCTGAAGTAAAGAAAGATGAATTTGTATTGGTAATCGGTGCCGGTCCTATCGGCCTGGGTACCATGGAATTTGCACGTATTGCAGGAGGCCGAGTAATAGCCCTTGATATAAATGAACATCGGCTTCATTTTTGTAAAGACAAATTGAATATCCCATATACCATCAACGCACTCACTGGTCAGGTTACTGATCGATTGATGGAGATTACACAAGGAGATATGCCTACGGTAGTAATCGATGCTACGGGAAGCCTCAAAGCAATAGATGCTGCATTCCAATACATTGCACATGGCGGCCGTTATATACTAATAGGGTTACAGAAAGGGGACATTACAGTCAGTCATCCCCAGTTTCACAAAAGGGAAGCTACGCTCATGAGCAGCCGCAATGCTACCCGGGAGGATTTTAATCATGTAATCTCACATCTTAAATTAAAAAATATCTTTCCCCATAATTACATCACCCACCGAATAGGATTCGATGATTTGCAAAATAGTTTTCAACGTTTACTGGATCCGGATAACCGGGTGATAAAAGCAATGGTAGAAATATAAAAAAATCCTTACTAACAAATAGTCTGATGAGAATAATAAATCAATGGTTTCTTTTCCTATTACTTATCCCATATTATGCAGTAGCTCAACCCTCCGGTAATCTTACACTTTGGTATAATCAACCCTCCGGTCTTACCTGGGAAAATGCACTCCCGATAGGCAATGGGAGGTTGGGCGCTATGATTTACGGTAATGTGGATAAGGAAATCATACAACTCAACGAGCATTCGGTATGGAGTGGCAGCCCCAATCGCAACGATAATCCCGAAGCATTGCAAAAACTAGATTCAATTCGACAACTTCTGTTTGATGGTAAACAGAAAGAAGCGGAAAACCTGGCCAACAGATCCTTTATCACTAAAAAATCCCATGGGCAGAAGTTTCAACCCGTAGGTAATTTGAATCTTTTGTTTCCCGGGCATGAAAATTATACAAACTATTATCGTGAGTTGAACATAGATCAAGCTGTGACCAAAACAATGTACACAGTAGACCAGGTCAATTATACACGGGAGGCTTTTGCTTCTATGTCTGACCGCGTAATCGTAATGAAGGTCACAGCAAATAAACCGGGAAAAATTTCTTTTAGTGCTTATTTTAGTTCACCTCATATTAAAAAGACAATCGGTACTACTGCAGGCCGGGATTTGACCCTTTCCGGTCTCACCAGCACGCACGAAACTATTGAAGGTAAAATAAAATTTAAAGGCATCACCCGCATCAAACTTGATGGCGGTACTTTATCTGTGACCGATACTTCAGTCATCGTCAATAATGCCAATTCGGCTACTTTATTTATTTCTATTGCTACCAATTTTATTAATTATGCAGATATCAGTGGCAATGAAGAAAAAATGGCTTCCGCTTTTCTGGATCGTGCTTTTCAAAAAGCGTACACTACATTGCTGAGTACACATATTGCAGCGTACCAAAAATATTTTCACAGGGTCAAAATTGATCTGGGCAAAACACCCGGTCCTGACTTGCCGACGGATCAGAGATTAAAAAATTTTAGAAATACCACAGACCCTGATATGGTTGAATTGTATTATCAGTATGGAAGGTATCTTTTGATATCGTCTTCTCAACCGGGTGGTCAGCCGGCAAATCTGCAAGGTATATGGAACCACCGGTTTAACCCGCCATGGGATAGCAAATACACAATCAATATCAATGCAGAAATGAATTACTGGCCTGCAGAAAGGACGAACCTGGCTGAAATGCATTTGCCTTTTTTAGAAATGATCAAAGAGCTATCCAATACAGGTAAAGAGACAGCCAGGATTATGTACGGGGCCCGTGGTTGGGTGGCTCATCACAATACCGATATCTGGCGAATTAATGGAGCGATTGATGGAGCATTTTGGGGCATGTGGCCCTCAGGCGGTGGTTGGCTTTGTCAGCATCTGTGGGAACATTATTTATATAGTGGTGATAAGAACTACCTTGCTTCAGTATATCCTGCGATAAAAGAAGCAGCTTTGTTTTTTGTCGATTTTTTAATCAAACATCCAGCCTATCCCTGGATGGTGGTAAGCCCAAGTACATCACCCGAAAACGCGCCCAAAGCCCATGGTGGTTCTTCTCTGGATGCAGGAGTCACTATGGACAACCAGATAGTCTTTGATATATTTTCTATTGCAATACATGCTGCCCACACATTACAGAAGGATTCAAAGTTTACGGATACATTGATGCAACTGCGCAGTCAACTTCCTCCCATGCAAATAGGCAAACACAATCAATTGCAGGAATGGTTGGATGATATAGATGATCCCGATGATCACCATCGCCATGTCTCCCACTTGTATGGATTGTTTCCATCCAATCAGATTTCAGCTTATCGCACACCCGAATTGTTTGCGGCATCTAAAAATACCCTGATGCAGCGAGGCGATGTATCCACAGGGTGGAGCATGGGTTGGAAGGTAAACTGGTGGGCTAAATTGCAAGACGGTAATCATGCCTACAAATTAATTCAAAATCAACTTACCCCATTGGGAGTAAATCCGGAAGGGGGAGGCACCTATACCAATTTGTTTGATGCACATCCACCCTTTCAGATTGATGGCAATTTTGGATGCACTGCAGGCATCACAGAGATGCTGGTTCAATGCAGTGATGGGGAAGTTCATATATTGCCAGCTTTGCCCGATGCCTGGAGTGCCGGTTCGATTAAGGGTATTCGGCTCAGAGGAGGTTTTGAAATTATAGATCTGCAATGGGTTGACGGTAAAATCACTCGGTTAAATATTAAGTCCAATCTGGGTGGCAACCTTCGGTTAAGATTACCCAATGAAATAAAAACAATTTCCGGCGGTATCCTAAAACCCGTATCCAGTAAAAATCCAAATCCTTTTTATTATGTTGATGATACAGCGTTGCCTTTGATTTCAAAACAAGCTACCATAAAACCACTTGAATTAAAACCAACCTGGTCGGTAGATATCGCCACTAAAAAAAGTCAATCCCTGCATTTTATCGGAATAAAATAAACAATGCCCAATTATGAAAAAATCAATTTGATGCATTTGTCCGGGAATATAATCCTTTTGTGTTTTTTGTTTTTTTCGTTGATTGCGCACGGACAATCACGACCTCACAGAAATTCCATTTTACATATAGATAAAGAAAACGGTCTGCCTAATGAATGGATAAGAGTCTTACACCAGGATCACCATGGATTTATCTGGATAGGTACTGAAAATGGCTTATGCAGGTACGATGGCCATGAATTTTTATTATTTCAACATGATGAGGATGATCCAGGTTCGATTCCTTTTAATTACATCACCATGATACAGGAAGATACAGCACATAACCACCTGTTGATCGGAGGAATCAAATCCATCGCCAGGATGGATTTGAAAACATTTACATTTTCACCATTGATATCGCCTCCCGGCCATGCAGCTTCTTCTACCAACAGAAGATTTATTATTGACAATACTGGTCATACCTGGTTGTACAGGGAAGATGGATATTTTATTATGCATACTCCGGATAGTTTTGAATGGGTTTATCCGGCTACGGGATATTTTCCCATTAAATATGCTGATGGAATCTTACACCGCGATAAAAATGGGCTGATCTATTTGCAGGCTAAGGAGCCGCATGTGTTGGAAATAAATAAAAAAAATAAATTGCCGCCAGATAAAAATAATGAAATCGTCCTGGTCAATATTCCGATACCAATGGGTGATGTTGCAGATACCCTATTGGACCTGCACAATCTACCGCCTTCAAAATGGTTTATACAAAAAAATCATTCTCCAAATTTGTTTTTAAAAGAAAATGCACTTTGGTCCTATGATGCAAATCAAAGAACTGCCAGCAAATACTTTGATACCAAAGACTATTTTAAAGAAGACAGTGCGGCCAATCTGCTTTGGTATCAGCGGTTGCAGGATCAAACCCTTTTATTGGGTACCTCTCATGGTTTGTTGGCCATTCCCGGGAGTGAGAATCCGTTTCAACTTTTTTCTGATGTACGAGCCAGAAAAATAAAATACTACCGTAATTCCATATGGCTGTCGGGTGACCAGGGTTTGTTTCAATACGCTGAAGGCGGTACTCTGTTAAAGAAGTGGAGCTCAGAAAAAATGTATTCTTTTGAATTTGACGGTGATCATCTGTATGGCGGTACCCGCGATGGAAAATTGATTTATATAAATTTAAATACCGGCAAGACTAAAATGATTTCACTGGCTACCACCAACCCCGGCATTCGAAACCTATATTTTACAGGAATAATAAAAGATAAAATTTATTTTGGCGGTACCCCCTATTTAATCCGGACCAATCGAGACCTGACTGCAGTAAAATTTATTTCAATGACTGATATCCAGGGCCGGTCACATACCGATATATTATGTGGTCATTTATTGGAAGATAAAAACGAACTTTGGTTGGGCACCATTACCGGTGGAGTATTTGTATTTACTGTATCAGACTCTTTGATTTTTAAAAAACAATTATATAAAAACACCAATAAAGAAAATGCGCTGACATCTGATGGGGTCCTGGATATGATGCGGTCCCGGGACAAAATGTATTTGTGCATGGAAGCCGGTATCAACATAGTAGATTTAAACATAAACAGCATAATTTCAATACGGAAAAAAAGTGGATTAGTTGATGATCGCATTATGTCTACTTTGTCTGATGGCAAAGGAAATATATGGTTAAGTACGCTCAGTAATGGCCTTATTCAATGGAATACCTCTGCTAATACTTTTAAATCAACTACCGTTTCTAATGGATTGATTTCTGATAATCACTTATTCGGATCCGGTATGGTCGACCCCGGCGGAAAAATGTATTTCGGATCCGAAGAAGGTGTTTATAGGTTCGATCCCGGCAGACAAATTGAACCTACACATACCTTTGATTCCATATTGATATCCAATTGTTATATTAATGGGTATCCGTTTTACTCTGTTACCGGCGACACCATAAAAAACATTTTATTTAAGCCATTCCTGCAATTGAATCACAATCAAAACAGGATTCAACTTGCCTTGTCAGGAAGTGCATTGTTTAATATGCCCGATGTGCAATACAGCTTACTACCCAAAGACAAGACCTGGTACAAATGGAAATCAGGAGATCAGGTGTTGTATGATGGTCTGGCTCCTGGAAAATATCTGTTTCGAACCAAAATAAATGGCCGGGAGAGAGCTCATCTGACTTTTAATATAAGTCCGCCATGGTATAAAACTATGCTGTTTCTTTTTTTATTCGGATTGGCAACACTTGGAAGTTTGGGGTATTTAATTTATGCGTACATACAATATCGACTTCGCCTTCAGCGGCTGAGGCTCCAGGCTGAATTGGTAGAGACTAAAGCCAATTATTTTGCAAATATTACACATGAATTAAAGACCCCATTACAGCTGCTGACAGGGCCATTGGAGAATCTGCATTCTAAACTCAGTACTGACCTGGGAAATGAAAAATTAATTACCTGGCTCGACACTGCACAAAAGCAGGCACAGCGAATCAAAATATTGGTTCAGCAAATGGAAACACTAAAAAAAATAGATGAAGCTGTATTGACCGATCACATCGAGCCAATAGATCTGTTTGCATTTGCTGATGGCATTAAAAATAGCTTTGAAGCCCTTGCCCTAAAACAAAACCTCCGTATACATGTAGAATCCAATTTGAATTCATCTCTGATTGTACAAATGGATCATTCGCATTTGACCACAATCTTTAATAATCTTATTCAAAATGTATTGGATCACTCGGCAACTGCAAAAAATATCTGGATACGGCTTTTTGATGAAAAAGACCAGGTGAATATAGAAATACAGGATGATGGAGAAGGTATTCTGCCTGCAGATCGCCCCTATATATTCAATCGTTTTTATACCAAGGCTGCAAATGGGAAAGGCATGGGCCTGGGACTTGCCCTGGTGCATGACCTGGTCAGGTGGCACCAAGGAACTATTGAATACCAGGCTACGGATGGAGATGGCCGTTTTCTAATCAAATTTCCATTGAATCAGTCAGAATCTATGGAGTATGAGCTGGAAAAAATAAATATAAAAGAAGATTTAGTAATTATAGATAATGAAGCCTCCATACTTGAATTTATAAAAAACGAAATGGAATCGCTATACCATATCCATTTATTTACATCTGCACCGGAAGCATTAAAATACATATACCATCAATTGCCCGGTATAATCATTACCGACTGGTTAATGCCGGGAATGGACGGAATAGATTTTGTAAAAAAGATCAAACAATCTCCTCTCACCTGTCATATACCCATCATCATGATAAGCGGTAAATCTGATACAGGAAGTCGGCTTCAAGCCTATGAATCCAATGTAGATGCTTATTTGTCAAAACCTTTTTCCATACATGAACTAAAGGTTTTATTATCCCAAATTTTAGAAAACAGAAAAACCATTGCCAGTCAGAATTTGAAATCAAGCTCTTCCAGGCCATCGGGTAGCGAAGATCCATTTGTACCGATGCTGATGGAGTATTTAGACCTTAATTTGGCCAATGCAGAGTTAAATGTAGATCAGATTTGCAGAGGTATGACTTTAAGCCGCACCCAACTATTCAGAAAATGCATAGCCAGTTTTGGAGTATCTGTACAACAGTTACTGCAGACCAAAAGAATCAATAAAGCTAAAGAACTATTGACAAAATTTCCTTTAAAAACCATTTCTGAAGTTGCCTTGTCCTGCGGTTATAAAGATCCCAACTATTTTAGCAAGGTTTTTAAAAAAGAATCCGGAATGAATCCTGTCGAATACAAACAGAGTCAAAAAACAAATTAGTCAGGGTTAAAAAGTTATTGGTACTTACCTATTCCCATATTTATTTCCTGCTGCACCAATTTTCCAGAATTTTGGAACAATTTTCCACGCTGATAGTGAGGACATTAAGAGTTAATTAAACATATTTATTAAAATCATCTAAATATGAAAATCTTTAATTTTCTCATTTTGCTCCTTTGTATAAAGTTGAGCGCACAACCCCCATCACCTTCACAGGTATGTCCACCGGATATATCTCTGGGCTGTAACCCTGCCAGTATACCACCACCTGATCTGAAATTTAAACCCGGCCCCGGTAATTGTAAAATCATTTCTAAAAATTGGGTCAATGATGTAACTGTTAATGTTGGTTGCGACTATACTCTAACCAGGAAATATATCCTGGTCACATCGTGTGGTCAGACCATATTATGCGAACAAAGGATCAGATGGAAAAAAGACCTGTTGCCACCTGTACTTCGATGCCCAAGAGATACTTTTTTAGGATGCAATCCAGGGCCCAAAGAGGCATTGGTTGCTCCGGGTGGTCAGATACCAGCGGCATTAGTACCTATAGCAGTAGATAATTGTGATGGATTGATTCCGGCTAATTTTATTAAAGACTCTGTAGTAAAGATTGGATGTGAAACTCATATCTATCGCAAATGGGGTGTTCGGGATGGATGTGGTAATGCAGCCATCTGTTATCAACATATATGGTATGCAGTTGATACCAAACCGCCAGTGATCACCAAATGCCCGGACACTCTTTATTTAGGATGCAATCCTTCTGATCAATTGCCGGTTCCTACCGTCTTTCCTGTTGCTACAGATAATTGTGGTTTGCATGATATACTTTGGTATGATGGTCTTAATGATGTAACGGTTACCAATTGTATAGCTACCCGTACCCGGCTTTGGATAGTCACAGACAGATGTGGTAATCAAGCCCGGTGCGAACAAAAAATCCGATGGAAAATAGATGGCATATCTCCTGTTATTGAAAACTGTCCACCGGATAGAAATTATGGTTGTGTGAAAGAAAATCCAACTTTGCCCGTACCAAGCTGGAAGGGTATAGAAATTACAGAAGCTTGCCCTGGTCCGCTTACCAGATCGGTACAAATAGATACCAGTATACTGGACGGATGCATGTATAAAGTAACGTATTTATATAAAGTGATAGATGAATGTGGGAATAAAGGAATTTGTGTACAGACCTTTAGGTGGAAATTAATTGGTCGGACAGAATTAGTAAATATTCCATTTCCTGAAGATCAAAAATATACTTGTACTCCGCCCATCATCCAGACCAACCATATACCAGGTGTATGCGGAGTAGGATATCCAATATTGATTTCTAAGGACACCATTGGTAATTACCCATCAAATTATACCATCATAGTGGTATGGCGTAAATACGATTGTTTTGGAAACTATACCGAGCATGAACAAAAAATACAAGTCACATGTGAGATAACACCTGGACTAAACTCTCCCATCATAGAATCGCGGGGAGTAAATCAGTGGCAAAAAATAAACCCTGAAACCTGGAAGGTTACCCTATCGGCACCTGCTAATAATGGAATGCTGGAGATAGTAGACACCTATGGCAGGCGACATTATTATTCCAAAATCCCTACGGGTCAGACATTTTTCAATGTCGATACACACCAATTGGGTACTGGAATCTATTTCGTTGTGATCAGAGACAAGCAGAGTATATCTACTCAAAAAATAGTGGTTTCGAAATAGATAAATTTAGAATTAACAGATGCACTTAAATGCCCTCAGCACGAATAATCCTGAGGGCATTTTTTTATACATTGAATTTACCAGCTTCATTGCTATACTATTTTAATAATTCTATGAATAAAACATTCAAAACAGGTTTTATAATATCCTTTAACCCAACATACCAGCTTCTTTTTTTAAGCACTTTATCACAAGCAAACTCATACGGTCTCGCTTTTCTCTTCCTTCCATAGAGTATACAAATTGTGGAATACTTGATACATATTATTTCTCCAATTTTTTGAGCCATCGGATATTCGAAAATTTTTTAAGCAGGATTTTTTATGCCGTGATTTTTCAGTACCAGAAATAAAAAAATAAGAAGAAACAGGTTACAAATCACTTTCGGTGAGTACTATAATAGGTAGCAGGTATTAACCCGGACAGGAAGCCGGAAATATTCCTGATAAAAGTGTAATCAATAAAAATTTTATAAACAATATGAAAATGATGTTAAATGCATTATTGGTAACGGGAATATTTTTTGCGTCCTGTTCCAAACAAGAAACCAGTGAATTATCAATAAGTGGATTAGAGGAGCGAAGAGAGATCACCAGTGGCGGTGGTGGCGGTGGCGGTGGATCCGTATGTTCCCCAATATCCAGTTTTAATGTAAAAGGAGATTACAGAGCAGGTGAAACCGGTACTTCTACTATCGATGTAAATTATTCCATCAAGCCATGTATCAATGGTCAGTTATTATCAGTAAAATCAGAAGTACTGGATTGGGATACAAAAGAAGTACTGTATACCGAGTCGAATACTCCACTTAGCTGGAAATATACATTCAGACAATCCGGATTATATGGACTGTATACAGTAAAATTATATGTGTATGATGTAACGACGGGTACATTGGTAGCTACTCAATCCATTAGTGTATCGCTCGTTTCGAAAGGTGTATAAATTGGTTCAGATATGTATGTAATATTTTTATGCATACTTTCCCATGTTGTTATTTGCAGCATGGGATTTTTTTTAAAATAAAATAAACCATTCAATATGAAAAAAATAGTGCTTTTCACTTTATTAAGTAGTTTCATATTTTCCTGTACAAAGGAAAATATAAATCCGGTACAAAGCCTGGAAATGAGGGCATCCGGACGAGATGTGTGTGCCTGGGTTAGTTCCTTCAAATCCAGCCAAAGAAAAGAATCCAACCTAAGCTATACGGTCACGGTTGAATATTCCATAAAAAATTGTACCAATATCATTCCAATCATCATCAGCCTGGAAGCAATAAATACAAAAACCGGAGTATCTTCTACCCAATCAAATCTTCCTTTTTCGGGCAAGGTCAGTTTTGGTGGTTTGAATGCAGGCGATTCGTTTTCATTCAGATTATATACTACTGCTGCGGATACCGGTGAATTATTGGATTCCCAGACTTTAAATACAGTGGTAATAGCTAAATAAACTACCCGTTTAATCGTATATTAAATATTGGAGCAGGGTGTGTGATACATGCCCTGCTCTTTTTATTGCCTATGTATTGTCCGAATACACTTTTTAAAAGTGGAACCAAAAGGAAGCAGAATCATGAAATTAAAAAGTGACTTCATCCGTTTTGCCCGGCACTGCAATATTTGTTCTGACATCTCAGATTGCCCGGATTGCCGATCAGTCTCCAAAGTAGAGATTATAAAAAGAAATGCTCCGTGTCCATTGTCCAGCCACTATTTAATTTATCCTTTTTAATATAGTAATTTGAAAAACACCCAAAAAAAAAGGTGAAAACCAAAGCTGGTTTTCACCCTTAAAATTTTAGATGGAAAATTTTTATAGTTTTTCACCAATAAACATCCAATTGGCATCAAATAATAATCTTTTCTTTAGTTTGCCATTTAGAATAGTAATTTTATACTGAATTCCTGAATCTTCCAGCTCCATTTGGGCTTCTTTAATTTTATAGCCGGCATATTTTGCAGCAATAAAATCTTTTACTGGTTGAGGGATTGAAGCAATACTGACCGGGGTGCCTGAACCTCTCGCATCCAATGTGGTAGTAAGGCTGTCATCCGCCAATACTGAATCTTTAGTGCAAGAAACCAATGAGCCAACCAACATGACTACAAAAAAAACGCTTTTCATCATAATAAAATAAATTTTTAAAATTGTTTAGAAATAAAATAAATTTTAGGATCCTATATAGAGTTAGTAGGTCCTGATCGTATGCATGTAACCATTGGTCACTTTTTTTGCTCTATTTTAACACATCCGTCTGCATTTATTTCTCTGGCAGATTCAAATCAGGCCCCATTTCTTGATGATTATGCCTTTCTGATTAATTTTGAGCCGAAATATGGTTTATGGCACAATTTTTTTTAAAATAAGTTAATTATGGTAATTACAATTTGCTGTTTCATGGTTACTAATAAATGTTGTGGGGGATGAGGAGAATTAAAAAGTTTTCTGACCCTGAGTTACTGGTCGCGCTAAAATCAGAAACGAATATAGATGATGCCATCCGGTCAATGTATGTAGAATATTTTCAGACAATGTCGAATTATGTTCTTCAAAACTCCGGAAGTGAGCAAGATGCGGAAGATGTGTTTCAGGATGTGGTGATGGCATTCGTGAATTTGGTCAGGCAGGAAAAGTACAGAAACGAGGCGGGAATTAAAACTATATTATTTTCCTTCACCCGAAATATTTGGCTCAATGAATTAAAAAGAAGAAACAGGGCTATGAAAAGAGAAATCAACTTTGAAACCAACAAAGATACTATTGAAATAGATGTCAGTCATAGCCTGGAAGCCAGGGAAATGAATATGGATATTCTAAACCTGATGAACAAACTTGGAGATACCTGCAAAAAAATTTTAACGGCCTTTTATTATGACAATAAATCAATGAAAGAAATTTTAGAGATACTGCATTATGAAAATGAACAAGTAGTCCGAAATAAAAAAAGTAAATGTTTAAAAGCACTTGAACAATTATTAGCCGATAACCCTCAATTAACCGATTCCTTAAAAACTAACTTTAACGTATGATTCCAAATTTTACTCCAAATACGGAAATTTTAATACAATACCTGGATGATGAACTTGTCCCGGAAGATAAGCTAAAACTGGAAGAGAAGTTACGTATAGATACAGAACTCCGCAACGAATTGGCCAATTTGTCATTGGCTATAAAAACAGTAAAAAATTTTGGACTTAAAGAAAGAATATCCGGAATACATACCGAAATGATGAGGGAATTGAAGCCTGTGCAAAAAGCACAAGTTGCTGGTACCCGTACCATTCTGCTAAGAACAGCGATGAAAATAGCGGCATCTTTTCTGTTGTTGATTTTAGTCTATGGAGTATATACTTATTTGCGCCTTTCCCCGGAAAACATTATTTCCTCACAAGTTGATCCCTATACATTCCGGATTTCGCGTGCTCCGGAAGTAAACGAATTGCAACAAGCTTATGATCAGGGTGAATATACTAAAGTAACCACCTGGGTAGAACAATCAAAAGCTACAGGTACAATTGAAAAATTTTTAGCTGCCAATGCTTATTTTGGATTACATGAATACGAAAAAGCAGCCCAGTATTTTAATACTTTACTCCTGGATCAGTCTTCAGAACAATATGCAGATGAAGCACAATATTATCTTGCTTTGTGTTTATTAAAATTAAACAAACCGGCTGACGCCCTGAGCTACCTGACGACCATCAGGCAGAATAAAAAGCATAGATTTCATGATAAAGTGACTGCCGGATTGATATGGAAAGCAAAAATGTTAAAAAACAAAATATGATCATTAAATAATCTATTATTGCCCAAGAAGACAACTTATGATATAGAAATTGCGTTAAAAAAAGAATTACCAAAAATATCTGAAACCTAATTATAGTTAATTTTATGAAATCTCGATCCCTGGTTGAATTAGTATGTATTTGCTGCCTGACTTTTGTTTCATGTACCAAGGAAAACAACCTCCATTTTGAATCGGATGAGAAAGCTAATGATGTTCCTGAAGTGAACATTATAAGTGATGCAACAACACTAAATCCGGAGAAAGTATTGTCCTATGGTGATAGCGTGTTTTATATATCCGAAAAAACCAATAATATCATATATCCAGTCCAGCAAATGGGTAGCGGTAAATACCTTGCTTTTCCCGGGGGACTGGAAATTGATAGCCTTACCGGTGCTATTGATATTGCTGAAAGTGAAACAGGGCTTAGATACAGAGTGATGTTTGTGCCGGAACACAGCAATGATACCCTGAGCGTTAAAATAGTGCTTTCCGGAATAAATTTTTACGACCAGATTTTTAATCTGTCCAAAGGGGATAGTATGGCATATGCTATTTATAATGCCAGCGGTATTCCATTTGTTCAGGGTCAGTTTGGGGTAGGAAAAAGTTGCAAGTTTGATGATGGCAATGGTTGTACGAAGCAAGGATTTGCGGTTTCAGGTACAGAAGGTCATTTAAACCTCGCCCAAAGCCTTAGGAACGGAGCTTTGCCGTTGAAAAATGGATCAGTAAAAGAGACTGTTTATTATTATCGAATGGATGATCGGAGTGAAAAAGCTTTGAATAAATTAAAAGTCAAACTATATGTGTATAATACGGTAAATGACATCCCTGCCTATTTATGGGATATCATTTTAAAAGAAAGAACCGGTACCATCATTCCGGCTTTACATGCTTCGTCTGGACTGAGAGCCAGAACTGCATCACCAAGACCTCCCTGCCTGATTATTGTCATGAATTGATTTGACAATAAGCTTACCTTTGACAGAGTCAAAACAAAAAATAGCAGACTTTGCCGGGTATCAGATATTGTTTCATTTTTTCGTTATTTTTTCTCACTTCAATCACTCATGCCCAGATTCCTCAGCACCTGAAGCGGCAGGTAATCATAAGTGACCAAGCTATCGCCAAAGCGAATAAATATGCAAGTAAGGTCGACTCCGATCCGGTTATTGCAGATAAATTGTATCAAAATGCGATGGAGGAGTACAATAAGCTAGTGCAAAACCTTGCCAAAGAGCAGAATGATTCGGTCTCCATGATAGCATATAATCACCTGGGATTTTTAAATTATTATTTTGATAGCTTATCGCTGGCTAAGTCCAATTATCTCAAAGCGTTATGGCTACATAAAAAATATCATTTTCTTCCGGATTCATCTTTATTTCCATCCTTTATTTTTACCGGAAGCATTTATTACCGTGAAAACATGTTTGACTCTGCTTATTATTATTTTAAAATAGCAGAATCCATCAATGACAAAATAAAAAACAGTTTACCTGAGACCCAACGATTATATAACTGGTTGGGCGGCATGTATTATGAAACAGGCAATTATAAACAAGCTAAAAACTATTTTGAAAAAGCACTGTCCATGCTAAAACCTTCCCATCCGTATGCAAAGGACCTGGCTATCCGATATGAAAATAATATAGCAGCCTCCCTGGTCAAACTGGAGCAGTTTGCCGTAGCGGATTCAATATATAAAATACTATTGGCAAAAGGCATAAATACCAATGAACTTAAAAATAACAGAGGAATTGTAAATCTAAAATCCGGCAATTACGAAGCGGCCCTGGGTTTTTTTAAATCGGTGGTTTTTGAAAACGACCTGAAAATCACTTTATATAATCATATTGGTTATACCTATGCGATGACAGGTTTCCCTGATTCTGCTGCATTGTATTACAATAAGGCGTTACTTGAAAACTCAAAATGGAGCGGTGAGAAGAAAAACCTAAAACATGGATATACCTTGCAAAATATAGCCCGGTTAAAGGAAAGCCAGGACTCATTGCAGCTTGCTATACAGGCATACCAGTCAGCCATGTTGCAATTTTATCCTTCGTATAATTCATTGGATTCATATGCCAATCCCGATACTTTTTCAGGTATCTTTTCATACCTCGATTTATTCAATGTACTTATAGCCAAAGGGGATGTATTTGAAAAAATGTACAGGCAAACAGACTCTGTACACCACCTGGATGCCTCGCTAAAAGCCTATGCCTCGGCATTCAAATTGGTCCATTATGTAGATCAGATGTATGACAGTGATGATGCAAGGCTATTTTTAAATTCAATTAAATACGGTGTGCATGACAAGCCCATTCAATTAAGCCTGATAGCATATACGAAGACTAAGAATAAAGAATATTTGTCTAAGGCATATTTTTTTGATCAGCAAAATAAGGCCAGCATACTCACCTATAATGTACAAGAGCAAAGTATAAAAAATAAAAATAAAAACATTACAGACTTGTTTGAAAGGGAAAAAGCTTTAAAATCGCAAATTACACGGATGGTCCTGAAAGCAAATCAGACAAGAGACAGTGCAAACCTTTCAAAATACAATATTCAGATACGGGATGCGGAGATTGAATTATCAAAAATACAAGAACAAAAAAATGCATTTCCTCAATTTAAATCCTTGCCCCAAACTATTCCTCAAGTATCCGAGTTACAACAATCTTTAGGTGATGCTACAGCGGTGATTTCGTATCATTTATCAAAGCATAGTATTGTAATTATTGTCATTACCAAAAACAGTATCGACCAGACGGTAGTAGCCATTGACTCGCAGTTTTATCAAAATGTATCTGATTTTAAAACCAGCCTGGACCCTGGTTCATTGCCTTCACAATACAAAGGAATGGCATTATCCCAATCCTTGTATAATCAGTTGATAGTCCCAATTTATGCAACGGTACGGGACAAAAAGAAGTTGATCATTATACCCGACGATGAGCTTAATAGTTTACCCTTTGAGGCATTGCAAGATCAGGATGAAATGTACCTGGTCAGGAAATTTAATATACATTACCAATATTCTACTTCCTTGCTACTCAGTAAAACAAAAAATAAAAAATATCTGCCGGTGCTGGCTCTGGCCCCATTTGCTAACCAGGGATTGGGGCACTATAGCCAACTTTTGTATTCCCGCCAGGAAATAGAATCCTTGCCGGGTAAAATATTATTAAATCAGTTGGCTTCTAAAAAAGCATGTTTAACTAATATTAATGGATATCCTGTTATTCACCTGGCCACCCATACCTTTATAGATGAAACCACACCGGATAATTCACATATAGCCTTTAGCCAGGAAGGGGATTCTACAGATTCAAAATTATTTTTACCTGAAATATATAATCTGCCTTTGGATTCCACATCGCTCGTAATATTAAGTGCATGTGAATCAGCCTATGGTAAGCTTACCAAGGGCGAAGGTATGATGAGCCTTTCCAGAGCTTTTTATTATGCAGGTTGTCCTAATATAATAGCTGCATTGTGGAAAGCAGATGATCAATCTACTTCCTGGATTTTACAAAAATTTTATCGTTATATTCACAAGGGATACTCCATTTCCTCTTCATTACATCAAGCTAAATTGGATTATCTGAATTCATCTGAAATCGAAAATCAATATAAGACGCCTTATTTTTGGGCTCACCTGGTATTGACCGGAGAATTGGATCAAACCGATACTACCAGCACTTGGTATATATATGTCACAATACTGGTCATATTAATTCCTTTCGGTATTGCACTGAAAAAATTATTTAAAAAAGCAATTGTTTAAAATAGCAGGCTAAATCTTTTTTTGGCGTGCCCGAATGTAAAATAAAAGTTCAGGTCTTATTTTTTTAATGAATAATTTGAATTAGCTTTTATCAAAAAAAATTATACTAATAAAGCGAGTATAAGAGGTTAATGGGTTGGAAAAATTATTATTTTAACACCTCATAATAAGATTTAGCTAAAATCGACTGGTACTATATCGAGGAAATTAGTATTCCATATTTTCATCTCTGTCTCCTGGTCGACATTGCCTCCGGATAATATTACCATTACCCGCTTAGGTTGGGATTGACCTTGTAACCATTGGTGTATAGCAGCCATGGCTACGGCGCTGGTGGGTTCTACTCTTATTTTGAGCAGGTGATTGAGCCATTGAGTCCAGTATTTGATAGCATATTCAGTTACTTCTATCATCTCATCCAGTTTCAATATATATTCAAATGTAAGATTGCCCAGGGCTGGTGTCATCACTCCGTCGGCTATAGTATCCGGTATGCCATTTAATTTTTGAATGCTTTTGGCCCTGATTGACATTGCAGCATCATTGGCATTTGCCGGTTCGCCTCCAATAACTTTAATATTTGGCGCTAATGCTTTTGCAGCTACATATGTACCGGATAATAATCCACCTCCCCCACAGGGTGCGCATATGGCGTCAATACCCTTATGATCATACAATGCTTCGAGGGCAGCGGTACCCTGGCCACTCATGACCTGCTCATGATTAAAAGGATGTATCCAATACGTGCCCTTGGTTTCAGCAGCTTTTTTTACCTGGGCATCTACTTCATCGCGGGTATCAAATAATTTTACTTCTGCTCCATAAGATCTGCTGGCCTGCATTTTGATCTTTGATGCATACGACGGCATAAATATGGTAGCAGGAATGTGAAATTGTTTTGCAGCCCAGGCTACCGCCTGTGCATGATTGCCAGAGCTTTGGGCTACAATATGATCTACAGGGATATTATTTTCTTTCAGCCAGGATACAGTATTTAACGCACCTCTGGCTTTGAATGCCCCTATTTTTTGCAAGCATTCAGCTTTAAAAAACAGTTCATGACCAAGCCATTGATTTAATAGTGACGATTGCAGTACTGGTGTATGATGTATAAATGGTTTTATACGTGTGTGGGCATCCTTAATATCCTGTATTTGGATCATACTACTTATTTGATTTTCCTTTACTATTTACTTTCTGCATTTTCTGGATAATAATGAAAGCCTAAATAAGCAATCTTCCACTCCCCATTTTCCTTTTCGAGTATCCTGGTCTCTAAGGACTTACCAAGAAATTTTCGGGTATCTTTTTCGTAAGAGTATTGATCAAAAGTGTACCAGGCCATATCATTTGAGATTCGAAAATTTTCATTTTTACGCTCTTCAGTAGAGCCTTGCCAGAGCGTTTCATTTTTATCGAATTGTTTTTTCTTTTCTGCTGACAATGATTCGAAGCCCATATTGGCAGCCACTTTTTCAGGATACCCTTCCCAGTAGCCAAACTTTCTGAAAGCAGGGGATTGCAGATAGGTACTCTTCCATGCTTCAAAATCTTGTTTGTAATACGATTCGGTTTCTTTGGCTATAACAGCCTGTATGGCTGCTTTTTCTTTTTCAACATCGACAGTAAGGCTCTCTGTTTTTTGTTGATTGCAGTAAGTTAGAAAAAAGCACATTCCAAGTAAAAAAATAATTCTTTTCATGTGATGTAAATTTTTGAATCCAATAAAAATAAGCAAAAAAATATATACATCTTAAGGAATGATAGTAATGTGCACTATACGTACATTCCACTACTGCTCTAAATTCAATCAAGGCAGTATGGGGGAATATAAAGAAGAAATAAAGCTCTGTAAGAGATAGATTACGTGGAGCTATCTTTGGTTACTTGTTATTTATTTAATACTAAAAGGTAAAATCCAAGGCCAGTATAAACATGCCGCGGAAAAGAGGCTCTACCGGCCTGCACATAACTCAGCACCGTACTTAGATTCTTGCTGGCAGTATTTCATTCTATTCTTATTTACTTTATCACTCCGTAGCATAATTCTACCATTCCGTTTTTATATGCTTTCGCGTCTTTAAGGTGTAATCCTTGTTCCTGTCTTATTTCGTTGAAGTAGGGCATTCCTTCACCCAAGATAATTGGCAAAATACTTATTCGAATTTCGTCTGCTAATTTTAACCTGATAAATTCTCTGGCTGTAATAGAACCACCTACCATCCAAACGTTTTTATATTTTGGCTTGAGTTCCTCGTTTACCAGTTTAAGTATTTCTCCCCCGTAGAATTGAATGTTTTGCCTGTCGGTTTTCAGGTTACGATTGGTTAACACGTATGTTGGCTTGTCGCCATAAGCCCAACCGTAATCTTTTGCCAATGCTTCTGCAAGTTCATAGGTCTTCGATCCCATTATGTAGCAGTCAATCGTTTTTAGAAATTCTTCAGGATTTTCACCATCCACTCCCTTATCGTATTGGCTTGAAGTTTCAAACCACGAAATACTATTGTCCTTCCTGGCAATAATTCCGTCGAGGCTTGACACCATATGTATAGTTGTATTAAATCTTGCTTTTTCCATATAGATCGTTTTTACATCATCGCATTTTTGAGTACTGCTGTTGCTAAATTAAACACATAAAATCTACAAAGGGATTTAAAGGCCCTCCATATCATGTAAAAAAATAAATTTCAAGATAAATTCAGAAACTCAAATGGCTATTGAATTAATTTGTAAAGTCATTCTTTTAATTTTCTCCTGATCACATCTTCCATCCTGTTTAAAGCAGAACCCCAACCATTGTAAAATCCCATTTTTTCTTGCGCTTTGGCATAGTCTTCGGTTTCGTGTACTACACTAAATTCAAAATTAGTTTTATCACCATCCGCTGAAAACGTAACATGCAGCTCCACATTTTCTGTCATGGGTCTAAAGTCGGCACTGGTTATAATTTTTTCGTGTTCTACAATTTCTAAATACGTACCTTCTGAAATAAAATCGGCGCCATTCGGCATGGGCATTGAAAATTTCCATTTACCACCTACTTTAAAATCGTGTTCTACTACATGTATTTTCATTCCTTGCGGAGCCCACCATTCAAGTATTTGGTCAGATTGTGTCCAGGCATCCCAAACTAATTTGACGGGGGCATTAAAGATCTTTTTAATCGTTAAAGTGCGATTTGTTGCGTGATCTGATTTACTCATTTTTTTTGCTTTTAATTTTTGTTTGTAATTTATTTATATGTCGTTCAAAATTGTCAATACGCTGTACCCACTGTTGTTGATATTGCTCTAACCACATAAAGGCAGGAATTAAACTTTTGGGATTTACTTTACAAAATCGTTCCCTTCCTTTTTGTTCAATTTCCACTACACCACATTCTGTCAGGTGTTTGATGTGTTGGGAAACTGCCGGACGGCTGATGGCAAATTTTTCTGCAATAGCATTAAGTGTCATAGGTCCTCTGGAAAGGAGGTCTATGATTTGTCGCCGGTTTGGGTCGGCTATGGCCTGAAAAATATCTCGTCTTAATTCCGATGCCATATCATGTAAGTGATTACTTACACAAAAGTATATGTAAGTATTTGATTACGCAAATATTTTTGTAATTATTTTTTTGGGTGAATAAATAGTTGATAAAATGTAATTAGATCGCCCAGGCAGTGCTCAATACCCTGCTGGTAATAAATGTACAGTCATCTTTTTATTTCAGTGGTTTAGCTCTATAGCTGGGTCTACATTCAATAGCATTCACAGAAGGTGGCTATGATAAGCTAAATGACTATTTTTATGGAGTTTGGATTTTTATTTCTTAGTCAGCTTATATCTCAAATGAGTAGTCAACGGTGCTGGTATCACTTCATCGATATGTATGTGGTATATATCTTTATCCATTCCTTCAAAAAGCCGGATACCACTTCCTAAAAATACTGGAGCAATGTGTATAAAAAATTCATCTACCAGTCCTGCATTGAGAAATTGCTGGATCGTATTAGCACCACCCTGAATTCGTATGTCTTTTCCTTTGGCCGAAATTCGTGCTTTATGCAATGCACTTTCTATACCGTCATTTATGAAATAAAAAGTAGTCGATCCTTGTTGAACCCAGGGATCACGTTTTTCATGTGTCAGCACATACACATCTGCTTTGTATAAATCATTTGGCCAGCTGACTTCACCTTCTTCAAACATCCGTTTGCCCATAATGAATGCACCGGTACGGTCTATGGTCTCCCGGATATACCTTCCATCAGGTCCATCTTCTTTGCCTCCCTCCAATCCAAGGTATTCCCAAAAAGCTTTTTGATGAAACATCCACGAATGAATCTGGCCTGAAACACCTCCCATTGGATTTTTAGGACCCCTATTATCTCCGGCAAAAAAACCGTCAAGAGATATCGCGCTGTCAAAGATTATTTTACTCATATTTTATATTGAAATTTGATTTATTATTGAAAAACTATGGATATGTAAAAGAATAAGCTTGAACGCCATATGCAGTCGTTTGTAACTTATATCATAA
This sequence comes from Saprospiraceae bacterium, assembly GCA_044227925.1. GTDB lineage: Bacteria > Bacteroidota > Bacteroidia > Chitinophagales > Saprospiraceae > JADJLQ01. The sequence continues at coordinate 53,301 of JBGAVW010000009.1, forward strand.
AATGAAGAATACTTAATCGTTTAGTGATTGAATACCTTGTGCTTTTAATTTCATCAAATTATCTTTCATAGCCTGTACTTGCTCTGTGGGGTGGCTTTGCCAAATGGCAACTTCCCCAACTATTTTTAATGGATGAATCGAACGATACGATTTTGTGGGATTACCCGGAAATTTTCTGTCAGTCAGATCCGGATCATTTTCTATCTCTCCGGTAGGCTCGACCAGATAAATTCTCTCCCGTCCTTCTGCCAACGCAAGCTCCGCTCCCCAGATGGCCGCATCCAGTGTAGCTGTCAAAAAAATGTATTTAGCATTTTTTCTTTCTCCATAATTTGAATTTTTGCCCACTTCAATAAAATCGCCCAGCTTGAGGTCGGCTTTTGTCCCGTGAAAATAGGTTTGTGCAAATGGAGTTTGAATAGATTTATTTATTTTATTGTCTTGTTCCATTTTTTAAAATTTGGTTTCCTCTTTTTTTAAAGCTTCTTCAACAGAAATGAGATTGGTACTAAAGCCTTACATTATATCGGTATACTGTTGATTAATTACTTCGCAGGCAATATTAGCAATAATGTGGATGATGACTGTAGATTTTTTAGTTTTCATCCGAACCTTTTCTTCTTTTTTGAGTTAACACTAACTGGTTGGAGTGGTATCGCTTTTTGGTAATAGCCTATGGCTTCCTATTTCCTGTTTAATGGTAAATAAATTAGTAGCTATTGCTGGTGTCATCAGCACTTAGTCAGGAAACTCAACCTTTATTCTTTATTTTTTCAGCTTATGAGAATTGCTTTTAAATCTTTGGTGTGGAAACCGTATCCAATGGCAAAGCCAAATGAGAATTGGGGGGTGAAACAGGTCCTTGTGGTAGAGACTGCACTTTTTTCCGACATTCTTTCTTGGCTCTTTAAATAAGATTTAAGAAATGATTTTTGAACTCCTGAATAGCTAAGATTGACAATTTAGTTGGATATTTGTTATGCTTTCTCCGAAAAATAAAAAGTATCTCATACTCATAAAAATCCTAAAACCGTAAAATGTTACTGGCAGCTTACACACCAAAATGGATTAAAGATTTTACTAAGATCAAATGCGAAATCGAAAACGAAATATCGTGCATAGATTATACCATTGAACATATTGGGAGTACCTCCGTACCCAATTTGGATTCAAAGCCGATAATCGATATTGACATTATCTATTCTGATCAATCCGATTTTGAAAAAATAAGATCGGGGCTTAGAAATATGGGATACGATCATCATGGAAACCAGGGTATCACAGGCCGGGAAGTATTTAAACGAAATGGAATAGGCCATCATGAAATTCTGGATACCATAATACATCATCTTTATGTATGCCCTGTTGACAGCAAGGCATTGGAAAGACATATTTTAACCAGGGATTTTTTAAGGAAAAACGATTGGGCACGGATAAAATATCAGCAAATGAAATACGACTTGGCAGAACAAGCCAACCAGGACAGGAAAATATACCAGGAGTTAAAAGAACTGCATATCAACGATTTTATAGACTCCATTATAGCTGAAGAAAAGCGATTTCACCATACAGGGGTATCCATAGCAAGTTAATCGAATGAAAATAAAATCTATTACCGGAGTTTTAATTTTACTGTTTTTTTCTTCAAAATCCGTTAGTGCATTTGGGCAGGACTCACAAAAGCCAACACAGATTTTATCCACCAGGGGGCTGGTAGCTCTATGGGATTTTAGTGAAGAAGCAGGACAATCGAGAAAATCTCTTGGCAAAAAAGCATATGCATTAAAAGAAATGAATGGTTCAATAGCTCGAATCCAGGAAGGGCCTTTGTCCGGGTATTCTGCAGAATTTAATGGTACCGGTTATTTGTCTTTGCCGCATGCAGAAACGGGATCTTTAAATATTTATGGTAAAAAACAAGCCATTACCGTAGTAGCATGGATCAAATGGACGGGTGAGCAAACGGGTTTCATAGGAGGTATGTGGAATGAATACCAGGATGGGGGTAAGCGGCAATACGGTCTTTTTGTGTCCCTACCTCATTACAATGGTAGAAACCAGGTTTGTGGCCATATTTCACAAACAGGTAAGCCCAGCCCACCGTTTCCATATTCTATAGATTATTCAGCAAGTGCACAGGAAGTAAAACCCAATCAATGGGCGTGTATTGCTTTTACCTACGATGGCAAATACATCAGATCTTTTTTGAATGGCATTTTTCAAAAACGGGAACCCGAACTGATACATAACACCATGGGATTTGAAGGCTATCCCAACGGATTGATACAGAGTAAAAATCCATATTATTTCCCTTATTACATCGGCAATAATGGGTCAGACTTTACTGTTGGAGCAGTATTATTAAAAAGAGGGATGGGCAATTTTTTTAAAGGTCAAATTGGTGGCCTGGCCGTTTTTAATCGTGCTTTGAAAGAGCGTGAATTGAAAAGATTGGCTGATTGAATTTTGATATGGTATTAAAATTGTATTTGATTCAATTAATTTTAAATACGTTTTATTCGATAAACTGATTTATACGTGATATCAAGTACCAGGAATGATTTTAAATCAAGCTATTTTTACTAAGCAGTTATAGTCACCATGCACGTAATCAAGTTGATGGGCAAATCAAACAAAAAGAGATAGCTTAAAAGAAGAACTGATTTAGCTAAAGTCAGTAGCTTTAAAAATGTGATGTGGTTTAAAACAATCAGACCTTGCCTCTCCTGGCTATCATCTGGTCCACACCGCTGATAAACTCTTTTGCCGTAGCGGTATATCCTGTTTTCCCCAGAGCTTTGATGCTGTATTGATTGTTTTTATCTTTATCCAGATCAAAAACCCATACTGTTGGATATCCGCTTACTCTGAATGCTTGTTGCAAGGAGGCATTTTGATTTTGTATCTCCTGGGGCAATACTTTTCTTCTTGGAAAATCAAGCTCCAACAAGATTACATTTTTATCAGCCCATTTTTTAAACTCATCCTGGGTGAATACGGAAGCAGATAATCTTTTACACCAACCGCACCAATCACTACCGGTAAAATTGGCCAGGATAGGCCTGCCGGTCTTTTTGGATTTAGCAAATGCCTCATCTACATCTACAAACCAACCCTCATGGGTGGCTACGTATTTTTCCTGTGCATCAGCAAGGTTGAATGTACATATTACAATAAAAGCAAGAAGGAGAATTTTGGGTAAACGAAGTGTACTAGCCATGACTTCTTTTTTATTTTAAAGGACTACAAATTTACGATAGTTTCGCATTCAGACGATAGAAAGTATTGAAAATGAACTTAATGGAAGGTTAAATTTTTTACCTGGATTCATAATATTTGAGCTTTATCAAATCTTGTTTCAAGGGTAGACTGTTCCAGCCATCATGCACCACCATGGCAGCGCCTGTAGCCGATGCCTGATGAATTTCTGCTGCATATACTGCTGACTGTGGCAACGACCGTGCCAGAAGTGACATAAATAATTCATTTTGTGCAAAGCCGCCATCAACCAATATATCGATGCCAATTATTTCCTTTTGAATTAAAAGCAATGATTTCACCTGTGTGATTACAAAATCCTGTATTAAAGCATGGTATGCTGTTATTTCATCGGCAAATGCATTGAGGGGTCTTTTTTCAAATCCCGACCTGATCAATCCGGTTTGGTCCTGAAATGACCGGTCGGTATTATTAGTGAATAGAGCGGGATTGTATTCGACTGTTTTATAAAAATCTTCATCTACCTGAAAATGCTTAGCAATGCGTTTCACCATTTCCTGGTGTTCATGACCCAGAAAAAGCCGGGATGCTTTGATGGGTTTCGATTCGTAACTGAGATAGCAAAGACAGTCCTTTGCCAGCTCCTCCAGGGTGAGGGGATCCGTACTAAATGGATTCAAAGCAATACACCACGTACCGGTAGATAATAATATAAAGGGATCAGACCTGAGTTTTAAATACGGAATCAATGCGGCTGAGCTATCGTGAAGGCCTATACCTACCTGTATCGATTGATCCTGCAGCACGCAAGGTTGAAGGCTATCGCTAATTGCATTTGCAGGGAAAAGGGTATCTATTTTTTCTTGCCTGACCCAGTGGTGATAATCTTTTTTTTCAAAATCCCAGAGCATGGTATGGCAACCAATACTGGTGAGATGGGATGTAGCTGCCCGGGTGAATATAAATGATAAATACTGTGGCAGATGCAAGGCATACCTTATGCCATCAAACCATGCTGGTTTTTCGTATTTTAATCTATAGAGTTGAAGGCCTGAATTGAGATTTCCCAGGTTGGGGGAACAGGTATCCAGGCACAGTTTTTTTTCATCACCATAGGTATCAAAAAATTGACTTTTGATATCCTGGTCCAGAGGCTTGAGATAATTGTATAGCGGAGCCAATATCCCTCCATCCTGATCCAGTAAAACAAAAGAAGCACCATATCCTGAAAAATTAATGGCTTTGATATTGTATTCCGTGTTGGTCAGTTGTTTTATTGCGTGAATATAGATCCAATCCGTCAGCAAATGGATGTCTTCACATGGGAAGCCATCTTCATCTTTGGTTTCCGGTAATTCTTCGGCATATTCATATACTATAGCATACTCCTGATCAAAAATCAGGTACTTTTTATTTGTTTTTCCAATATCAAATATGAGTATATGATTAGATGTCATTTATCAATTCTTTGTTTTGATCAGGATAATTATGATATCCGATTTGTCTTGCGATGTCTTTTCATTTCTTCTATTTATATATACCATTGTTTTGAGTTCCCATATAACCACCCCATCTGATATTTTCTTTTATTTTAACCGAAGATTGTATCCTCTTGATGCGCATGCCCAGAAAGGAAAGCAAGTCGTAATTATGACTATAATATTGGTTATAGATGATGTCAAGGTACCCATCGTGATCCAGGTCGCAAATCAGTGGTGTTGAATAAATATTTTTAAACCCATGGGTTTGGTCTATCTGTTGTACCTGATGTGTTTTTAAATTTATAGCAATTAATTTATTGGTGATTTGTAGTACACTTTCGGATGTATACCCTCTGTTGCAGTCGTATTCATTTATGCTGATGATCACCTCCTCTATGCCATCTTTATTCAAATCATACGACACCGGTGATGAGAAACCGGCACAGCCGAGTGAATCGGTATAAATCAGTGACCCATCTTTGCCATTAAGTGCTATTTGTACAGATCCTGTACTCTGTGGCCATACTCCTTTACTCACAAATGTGAAAAGGTCAGGTATATTATCATCATTGTATTTGCCTACGGAAAAGCTATTGCTAGATTCTGTATTCGGGATTTGTTTTTCCCAAAGAGTACTTAAGCTGTTACCATCTATCACGGTAATTTTGCTGGAGTGGGAAATGCAGGCTATATCGACTTGCCCGTCCTCATTAAAATCGGCGGCTACCGGAGGCGCAATATATCCGTGCCCTGATGCATCCGTAGCAACAATTCTAGCATTTTTCAGATTTTTAGTCATCAGGTCCGTAAAAGCAGCCACAAACAAATGTCCATTGAAGGTTTCTCCTCCACTGCCGAACACAATATAATCTATCCCATTTTTTGATTTAAAATACAATGGTGACATGTACGATTCTTTCCCGTCGGGCATGCTGTCGGCAGCAAGTATTTTGCCCGACTTACTGTCCATCACCATTAAAATGCCCGGATAGCGGTGTATGGAGTCATTCGGAGCTGCTCTGTGATTTCCGCCATTTTGGATTAATATATCCTCTATTCCGTCCCCGTTTTGATCCGGTACCAGCACGGAATTGTAAAAATTAAATCTGGTATGTTTCAGTATCGGATCGATGCTGTCGGTATAGGAATAGTTCCAGATGGTTTTCCCGTTCTGCCCATCAAGAGCTCGTAAATATCCCCACCGGCCAGAGATGATCACATCTTTATTATTATCCCCTGTAATATCTACCAGAGTGGCACTACCATACACCTGGTCCGGTGCATCCGTAGTCCATAATAAATTGCCTGTCTTACCATCCAAGGCCAATACGGCCTGATCATTAGGAATGTATTCATTTTTGCACGCTCCCATTATAATATCGTCTGTACCATCGTGATTGATATCAATGGTTCTCGGGCTTGACTGAGATCCGATTACGGGAAAGTTTTGCTCCCAAGCTAATGTGGTTTTGCGATTGGAGCAACCTGCAATAATTAAAAGTGAAAAAAGTAAATACAAAAGACATCGCATAATATGGCTAATATAGTCTAAATCTCATTATGGAAGACCTGATTTCATCATAACAAATGAATTACTATTACACCATTAAAGATCCTCCCATTTTAAAAATATCGTTGATCCATTTTAAATGAATCGCCCACTGCTTATCGTGATGCAGAAGATATGGTACCGGTTACTTCTTATCAAACTCCACTATATGCTCTGATGAATATTCATCCTGATAGGGTTTTACTTTTTTCACAAAAAAACGTGATTTTTTACCCAATTTCAGGCAAGTGTTTTTGGTTTGCACATCTTCCGGAGAGTTTAATGGTTGTAGTGAAGGATACCATAGTGTAAACCCCGGTTTTTGAAAGAATAGTTGTGGTTTGGTCCAATCCTGTGAGTGCACAGGATTGGTAAAGTCAATATGTTTATTAAACGATATATACACTTTATCTCCTTTCCAGGATTGCCCTTCTACTTTACCCATCAGCATTACCCAGGAATTGAGGTAGGTGTTCCAACTCACAGAAGGTCCCCAGTGAAATCCGCCGGAAGGGGAGGATGCAGGTCCACCGCCATCCTCCATAGGTATTTGCAATGCTTCGATAGGTTTACCAATACTATCATAAGGGGCATGGAAACCCTTTCCATCCCATCTACGCGCTTTACCCTGAGGATGGTCCAGGTCTTTTAAAGCTATTCGCGCTACACTGATGCATTGCCCCGACCATTCTTTTTTCTGATCATATTCTTTTTCATCATAAACACCAGGATATCCGTATTCGCCATAAAACAAATAGAGATAATCACCACTGGCTACTGCCGAAGGATCGCCTACCCCCCCTGCAAACGTATTCGATGTATTATGCGGTTTTAAAATCATCCGGGGGTCCAGATCTTCTATAAAAAGACCTTTATTTTCCCAACTGTAACCTCCATTAGTGGATTTCATGATTCCAATACGGCATACGGCAGCAGGGCTGGTAGGGCCGGTCAAGCCCTGGGGCCATTTGTTATTTTTATAACCTTGTCCCGTTGCAGAATCATACGGCAAAGTCGAAGGATAATTTTCATTATGATACACCGCATATAGTGTTTTGCCGGACTTATCATTTGGATCCTGGTACACGGTTTCAAACCAAACAGCACCATGCAAACCCTCTTGACCGATGGGTACATTTTCAGGCATTGCGGGATTTTTAAAATCGGATGTGTCTCGCTTAAAGGTCTCGTCGGCATTCCGGCCACTTGCGAATTTTAAATCTTTTGCATCACCCCATAATGGGTCTTCACCATATTTCCCTGGAAAAATTCTAAAAGTATCTCCAATCCATGCTTCAGCCATATTGCAGTCTACAAAAGAATTGAATCGAATTTTTTCTGCATCCAGGAGTTTGAATGAAGGTTTAAACTCTTTTTGTTCAGGATGGCATGCCAGTATAATCAGCAGGCTAAAAATTCCCGGATGTATAGAGTTTAATATTAAGCTTTTCATGGTTTGAATTTAAAATAATTTTTTGCTTTAATCAATGGCCATTGAAGTTTATTAAATCAGTCCATAGTGGATAAAACTTCAATACACTGGGAATAGATTATATCGACAGGGTCAAAGCCAGTTCATCGGCCATAAATGTTTTTCATACCTTTGACTTTTAATTCATACTATCCTTTTGGAAACTACTGTATTCGCTTTTACCCCTCCATTTACCCAGCTCAATACTCCTTACCCGGCTACAGCATACATCAAAGGATTTTTAAATACAAAACAGATATCCTGTACACAGGCAGATTTGGGCATTGAAGTGATACTTGATTTGTACTGCAAAAAAGGGTTTGAAGATATTTTTGATTTTATAGATAAAAAAAATACAAATTATTTTAGTGAAAATGCGAGAAGAATCATTGGACTGAAACAAGAATATATAAATACGATAGACTCTGTAATCTTATTCCTCCAAGGTAAAAATCCTACACTGGTACATTCTATTTGTCAAAAAGGGTTTTTACCTCAGGCATCCCGTTTTGATCAATTGGAAACCTATCATGGCAAAGCATTCGGGTCAATGAATACCCAGGACGAAGCTAAACATCTTGCCACATTGTATATCGAAGATATGTCTGATCTGATAAAAGAATGTGTGGATCCTTTTTTTGGATTTAGCCGCTATGCAGAGCGACTGGCAAGATCAGCAAATAGTTTTGATGAGATGTATTCTCTATTAAATCAGGAGTTGAGTTATATCGATAAAATAACCATCCGGGTCCTGGAGAAAAAGATTGAGACTATTAAGCCCAAATTAGTGGCCATATCTGTACCCTTTCCGGGCAATGTGTTCAGCGCATTCCGCTCTGCACAATGGATTAAAAAAAATCACCCTGGTATTGCTATTGTAATGGGTGGTGGCTTTCCAAATACGGAACTAAGATCCATTTCTGATACCCGTGTATTTGAATTTATTGATTTTATTACACTGGATGATGGCGAACTGCCTATTGAATGCCTGGTGAACTATATTACCCAATCCTCCGACTACAAGAATAATCATCAACTTAAATCAGCCATTTTAAAACGCACGTTCACTTTACTGGAAGGTAAGGTCGAGTATGTAAATAATGAATCCCGTAATGATTATCCTCAAGCCAATACCGGAACCCCCGATTACAGTGATCTGATTTTAGATAAGTATATTTCTGTGATAGAAGTGGTAAACCCAATGCACAGACTTTGGAGCGATGGAAGGTGGAATAAGCTCACTCTGGCACACGGTTGCTATTGGGGCAAATGTACTTTCTGTGATATTTCACTGGATTATATAAAAGTATACGAACCCATTGCAGCCAGCCTGATCTGTGACCGGATGGAACAAATCATAAAACAAACTGGTCAGAATGGTTTCCATTTTGTAGATGAAGCAGCCCCACCTGCGCGAATGCGAGCCTTAGCATTAGAAATATTAAAAAGAAAACTTGCAGTATCGTGGTGGACCAATATACGATTTGAAAAAAGTTTTACCCGCGATCTTTGTCGACTACTAAAAGAATCAGGCTGCATAGCCGTATCCGGTGGCCTGGAAGTAGCTTCAGACAGATTATTGGACCTGATACAAAAAGGAGTCACCGTGGCACAAGTGGCCCAGGTATGCCGTAATTTCACTAAAGCAGGTATCATGGTACATGCTTACCTGATGTATGGTTTTCCAACTCAGACCAGCCAGGAGACCATTGATTCAATGGAAATGGTGCGGCAGCTATTTAAAGAAAAAGTACTGCAATCAGCCTATTGGCATCAGTTTGCCATGACTGTGCATAGTCCCGTGGGTATGTATCCTGAAAAGTTTAAAGTAAAAAAACAAACTATTTCAGAAGGAAGATTTGCAAATAACGATCTCGAATTTACAGATCCTACAGGTACGGATCATGATGCCTTTAGTGATGGATTAAAAAAATCCTTACTAAATTATATGCATGGCCTGGGTATCGACTACCGCTTACAAGATTGGTTTGATTTTAAAATACCAAAGACAAAGATTGCACCTAATTATATTTCAAACGTATTACAGGAACCGGAGACTAAAGAAATCAATGCAGCCACTAAAATTATTTGGCTGGGTTGCTTACCAGAGACCGGTTATGTTCATATCGATAATGTGGAATTGGCCACCTTATTATTTTACGATAAAGTAAAAACATTCAGTGTAAAAATGGATAAGGCACAAGGTGATTGGCTTACTGAAATACTTAAACTGATTACCCCGGATAATAGTGAGACCCCGACCTTAAAACAAATCAGGGAAATGTATGAATCTGCAGGGCTCAAAGATTTTGATTCATTTTGGTCTAACAGGCAAATGACTTTATTAAAGAAGAATGGCTTGGTAGTGCTTTGATTGGAGATAAACCTTACTTCTATCTGCCCTCCGTCTTCACTTTATCATCCATCAGATTTATTATCATCCTACTATTTTGGGTTGTACTATATGACCGATATTTTTTTTACTATTCTTTCCTGTGATAAGACAATTTGCAAGATGTATACACCCGGAATCAGGTCGGACACCGGAATTACATTTTCTTTTAATTTAAACCGGTTGACCAATTTACCATCGATAGAAATTAATTGAATTTCATTTTTAGAATCAATAATATCCCCGTTGAAATGAATATTTTTATTTATCTGATCATAATAAATCGAAGTAGTATTTACTTTCGAAATTTTTACAATATCCGAGTATTCAAAAGATTGATCCAGATCTATGATTTTTAATCTATAATAATTATCGTTTATAAATGGTTTGGTATCCAGGTAGACATAATCATGCCCTGCACTTTTATTTTCTGCATTTATAGTTGCCAACGTAGTAAAGTCCTTACCGGTATTGCTTTTTTCTATTTCATATGCCCGGCTATTGTATTCACTTGCTGTATGCCAGTCCAGTTTTATATTACCATTTGTAATCCTATTTGCTTTAAAACTCATGAGTCTCACAGGTAGTGCCCTTGTAGCTGAAATGGCACCCAGGTTGCCATTGTCCTGGCCTGCCAAAATCTCTCCGTTTTCGATTTCACCAAAAGAGGTAATGCCGTTTGGAGTCAGGTTTGCAATCGTCTTTATATCCAATGCACTGCGCAGGCCACTGCCCGATGTGTTTTTTAAAATCCATGCATGTTTGGAAACATAATCTGAAAAAATATAATATCCCCTCAGTGAGGCATTAGCAGGTACAGTGGTACCTCTGTACACAAAACCGCCTGTAATTGAATTTCCAAAACCCGGAGTGGCACATGGACTGGAACACCTTCTGTAATCAAATATCGGATCTTTAAACCCCGGGTTATTTTGGCAAGTACTAGAATACCCAATTAATCCTTCCCGGCAATTCCAACCATAATTATTACCCCCTGCACCTGCTGCTTCAAAATTTATTTCCTCCCTTGCATTTTGCCCTACATCCGCTATCCATAAATCATGAGTAGATCGGTCAAAACTGATGCGCCAGGGATTACGCAATCCATAGTCCCATATTTCATCCAGTATCGAGGGGTTAGAGATAAATGGATTGGTAGGAGGTATTGAATAGGATGCAGTGGTATTAATGTCTAATCTCAATATTTTGCCGAGCAGCGTATTCCCATTTTGTCCAGAACCTTGAGGATCACCTCCACCACCTCCATCTCCTGTAGCGATATACAGATAACCATCTGCTCCAAAAGCCAGATCACCACCTTTATGATTATTATTTGCGGCATCGGTAATGGAAATGATTATTTTTTCAGTAGCCAGGGATACCGTAGTATTGGATGAAGGTGTAGTAGCTGTAAATCGGGATACCCTGGTGTGCCTGGTATTTATGGGATTATAGTTTACAAAGAAATAGCCATTGGTGCTGAAGTTCGGGTGAAAGGCCAATCCGAGCAACCCCATTTCACTATTGAGGTTGAGTAATCCGGTAAGGTTGAGTAAAGTACCCAGCGTATTGTAATTATTATCTAAAATCGTGATGGTGCCGTTTTTATTTGCCACAAATATTCGCTGGCTGCCATCGCCCGCATGCGTAATGTCTGTAATAGTGCCTAATCCTGATTTTTTTTGAGTATAGGTTATTTGTGCAAAAGTATAGAATGGCACCAAGGCTGTAATTAAAAATAGCAGTATAGTCTTTTTCATACAGCACGGGGAGTTAATCGGTTTCTATTTCAACCAAACTATAACATTTTTTATTGCGTGAATGGAAGAATTAACCTTATGTAATTCTAAACATCTAATCTTTATTCGCCAACTGTCCACAAGCTGCATCGATATCCTTTCCCCTGCTTCGTCGTACGGTCACTTGCACACCATGATTATATAAGTATTTAGTGAATGGCTCCAATCTGTCTTTACCTGACTTTATCATATCTACTCCTGCTATAGGATTGTATTCTATGATATTTACTTTTACCGGAAAATTACGCTTACATAGCGCCGTAAGATGCTGCGCATCAGCGATGCTATCATTGAATTGATTGAAAGCAATGTATTCGTAGGTGATTTCATTCTGAGTTTTATGGTAAAAATATTCCAGTGATTCCATCAGTATCTCCAGGTTGTTCTGTTCATTGATGGGCATGATCTCATTTCTTTTTTTATCGTCGGCAGCATGCAGTGACAGTGCGAGATTAAACCGCACCTGGTCGTCACCCAATTGTCTGATCATTTTTCCTATACCGGCAGTACTCACAGTGATTCTACGTGGACTCATACCTAAAGCGGATTCATGCGTAAGCAGATGTACACTGCGCAGTACCTCCCGATAGTTGAGCAGTGGCTCACCCATACCCATGTACACTATATTGGAAAGTGGGTTATTATAATTTTCAACACATTGATCGTTTACTTTAAAGTATTGATCCACTATTTCTGCAGCATCGAGGTTGCGTATTCGTTTCATTTTACCGGTAGCACAAAAACTGCAGGTAAGACTGCAACCCACCTGGGTAGACACACATACCGTATATCTTTTTTCACGATCTACCGGTATTAATACTGATTCTATTTTGTGGCCATCATGCAATTCAAATCGGGATTTAATAGTACCATCGGCACTTTTTTGAGATTTATCCAGTATCAAAGGTTTTGTTTCAGACAGATTGAATAATTTTTCTCTCAATCCTTTGGAGAGGTCACTCATCTGGGATATATCCGTCACGTTTTTTTTCCAAAGCCATTGAAATACCTGTTTGGCTCTGTATTTGGGTTCGCCTATAGATGTGATCCATTCCTCCAGTTGAGAAAAGTTCATCGATCTGAGGTCCGTTTTGGCAGCTATGCTTGACTCCATGTTTGAAGGCAAAGTTAGCTTCAAATTTACTTATTGGCCGGAAAATCAACCTTGTAGGCAAACCTGGAAGATAAATATGTTGTCAAACATTACGTTTCCAGCACCTAATCTTTCCCTACTTTTATCCGGTGAAAATCTCCATGCTAATATTATTCATTGTCCTGTGGCTATTATTTTTTGTATTGAACAGGATGATGGGTTCCCGGGCAGCCGCAGATAAAAAAATGACCAATGCATTGAATGCTTTTATCATCGCCCCTATGTCGATTCTTGGCTACATTATACAACCGATCTTGATACCTTTAGTGGAAAACAAAACCATACTTTCGTTACTATTGATGGCTGTGATTGCAGCTTTTGCTTATGTAAATCTCAAAATTGCCAGAATACTACGGGGTTAAATTTGATCTATCGGTAGTGTGTCACACATGGAAGTCAAAATCGTCTTCCGGGCTAGTCCTAAAATTTGACTTTCGCTTTGGCACTTAGCTGCTAGCGCACATGGAAGTCAAAATCGGCCCACAGGGCTGGCACAAATATTTGACTTCCGCTTTGGCTTTGTCTGTTTGTTGAATCCTTTCGCGTCAGCCATCCCGATTCCTGTCGGGATACATCGTATATCGTAAATTCCTACTTTCTATTGATATTTCCAGCTTACGTATTTTATACTTTTCCCCTCAGCCCGATGCATTCCTTCATAATAGGTTTGTATAGCTAAATCATCTTTAGTAAGACCATCTTTATCTATATTTTCTGATTCGGTAATGATTTGAATACCAGGGTAGGACTTTAAAGTATCCAAAGTATAAGCATACAATTCGGGACTATCCGTCTTAAGATGAACGATACCTTCTTTTTGTAATAAGATCTTATATCTATCCAAAAACATAGGACTGGTAAGTCTCCTGTTGGCTTTACTGTTTTTTAGAAACGGATCGGGAAAAGTAATCCAGATCTCTGCTAGTTCACCGGGGCCAAAATGATTCATGATCCATTCAATGCGTATACGCAGAAATGCAGCATTTTTCATCCCCAGTGCCAATGCTTTCTTGGCACCGCGGTGCATCCGGTTTCCTTTGATATCAATACCTATGTAATTTACCTCGGGATGGGCCTGGGCCAGGGACACAGTATATTCACCTTTTCCACAGGCCAGTTCTATGATTAAAGGATTCGAATTATAGAATACATCTTTATTCCAGTTACCCTTTACTTCAATCTCGGTATTATCAAATCTTCGCAGTTTTTGTGACTCCGGATCGGTGCATTGATATGCATTTGCAAAACTATCCAACTCAGCAAATCTCAGCAGCTTACTTTTTCTCGACATATTTGACTGTAAACCGCAAAAATAGAAATATTACCAGTAATAAAAATTCCTTAAGATGAAGATGAGATCGTTAGTTTTGTAACCGTTCAATTCTAAATTATGAAAAGACTATTACCCGTATTATTTCTGATTTCAATATCACTTTCAGCACAGACAGATATAGATAAAATAAAATCGTATATATCCAATAAAAAATACGATTGGCTAAAAGAATACATGCAATTCATTGCTATACCCAATATCAATCCGGATTCGATAGGTCTTCATCAGAATGCCTATTTTATTCAAAACTTATTAAAAGCCAGAGGCGTCAATACAGAATTATTAAAACCGGACATGAAAGGCGTGGCTCCGGTAGTGTATGGTGAAGTAATCACACCCGGAGCTACCAGGACTATAGCATTTTATGCGCACTATGATGGACAACCGGTGAATCCTGCTCAATGGTTACCTGGCCTTGCCCCATTCAAACCACAATTGGCCACCGACCGTCTGGATAGAGGAGGTAAATTCATATCCCTGCCTGAAAACATACAGGAATTAAATGATGACTGGAGGCTTTATGGACGATCGAGCGCAGATGACAAAGCGGGGGTATATGCTATTATTGCAGGTTACGAAGCACTGAAGGAATCAGGGTTTACAGCAGGCATCAATATTAAATTCTTTTTCGAAGGACAAGAAGAGATTGGATCTACCAATCTTCCGGATATCATGATCAAGTATAAAGAAAAGCTGGATGCTGATCTATGGCTGATTGCAGATGGCCCACGGCATCAATCGGGTAGAAAACAATTGGTATTTGGAGTGCGTGGTGATGTCAATCTGGGTATAAATGTATTTGGAGCCAAACGCCCTCTACATAGCGGCAATTATGGAAACTGGGCACCCAATCCCGCAATGAGACTGGCACAATTACTGGCCAGCATGAAAGATAAAAACGGAAATATCACCATTAAGGATTTTTATAAAGATGTGGTCCCCCTTACTGCAGCGGAATTAAAAGCATTGAATGAAGTGCCCGATGTGGAAGAATTACTTAAAAAAGAACTTGGTATCAATAAACCTGACGGAGGGGGAAAAAAATACCTGCAATTATTAAGCCTGCCTACACTCAATATCAATGGGATACAATCTGCCAATGTAGGTGCGCAAGCGGCCAATATAATTCCTACAGTAGCTACTGCCGTGATAGACCTCAGGTTGGTCAAAGGCAATGATGTGGACAGGCAAATAAAAAAAGTAGTAGACCACATCAAACTGCAGGGATACTATGTCACAGAAAAGGAACCCACGGAAGAGGAAAGGGCCAACCATCCACTTATAGCCCAGGTGCGAAAAATAGGGAATGGATACAATGCTCAGCGTACACCTATGAATCTGCCGATAGCCCAGGATGTAATCAAAGCCATTCAAAAAACTACCCACGATAAAATGGTGTTGCTTCCATCTCTCGGTGGCAGCCTGCCATTGTATATGTTTGAAACGATATTAAAAGCACAACCCATCACCCTTACCATGGTCAACTATGATAATAATCAACATGCCGAAAATGAAAACCTGCACCTGAGGTTTTTATGGGAAGCGATAGAGAGTGTGGCGGCGGTAATGAAATTTTAAATTTAGATTTTAGGTATTAAATAACCAATCAAACCTCTCGATTTTTTACGACAGCCAAACAATGATAATGAGGTTTGATTAATCAGATGTTCTGTTCAAATTATTAAAATTGACAATGGACTATAACCAATAGTGTTTGTTTCATAAAATGGTAGCTATTTTTATTTAAATATGCTGGTCATGCATGCAACTATGTAATATATTTTGCACCTATATCAATGTTAAAAAATAGTACAAGGTTTTTTCGTTATTTTGGCTTCATTATCAAACTGAATTTTTAGATTTTGAATACGTTAGACTTTACCTTACAGAATATTAATGCCGAGCAACCCTCGGTATGGTCCATAGCCTATGTTTTACTCATGGCATTTAGCTTGTCGGCTTGTATCGCAATAGTGTATCATATTACTTCTCCTAAAAAGTCAGCAAACGGCCAGTTTATCCAGACTTTAATCCTGGGATCTATAGGGGCATCTATTATCGTATTGGCTATAGGTGATAGTATAGGCAGGGGTTTGGGCATTTTAGGTGCTTTGGCCATCATCCGGTTTCGAACCACCCTGCGCCAGCAGCGTGACATTGTATTTGTCTTTTGTTCGCTGGGTATTGGTATGGCTTGTGGTATGTATGGATTTAATATTGCGGTAATCGGTACGGTATTATTATGCACATTGGCATTATTATTCAGATTAACACCTTTGAATGGATTACCTATATCAAAAAAGCGGCTTAGAATCGGTGTACCATTACATTCCACATTAAAGCAGGACGATCTTGAAAGTGTATTTGCAAAAAATAAAGTCAAGTACAAACTTGAAAGAGCCGAATACATAGATGATTTTAAAACCAACACACAAGAGTATACCTACGAAATACCGGATACTATAGATACATATAAATTGCTGGCAGATCTTAAAAGCCTGCATGAATCTATAAGTATCCGGCTGTGGTCAAGACGGGAAAATGAAAATGAATAACGAGTTATAACTTATAATAAAACCTCATGACAAAATTAGGTAAAGCTGTTTTATTTATCCTGCCGGTAATACTGGCATATGGTCAGAATCTGCCTGCGGAGTATAGTATATCTTATGAAGACCATAGACTAATACGGGGTATTCAACCCCGTACGGGCTTGTATAATGAATCAAAGATCAGAAGAATAGACCTTACCTTCAAACAAACCAATTGGAAAACGCTACTCAGTCAAAATTACAATTCTAAAACCGATATTCCTGCTGATCTTACCTACGATGGCAAAGTATATGCCAATGTAGGCGTACGGTACAAAGGCCAAACCTCCTATCAGCGTGTGTCCGGTGATAAAAAGTCCTTTAATATCACTATGGATTTTATGGATTCCACCCAGGACCTGGATGGATACGAGACCCTGAACTTTAATAATTCATTTGAAGACAATAGTTTTATGCGGGAAATGTTTTATGAAAATTATACCCGCAAGTATACACCATCATTAAAAGTAGCGTATATACACCTTTATATCAATGGGGAGGATTATGGTCTATATCCACATGTGCAAGGCCTGGATGGGAAATACATAAAAGAATGGTTTCAGAATAATAATGGAATACGGTGGCGCTGTGAGCGTACCGGTGGTGCAGGCATGCCGGGACAGGGAGGGGGTGGAGGTTTTGGTGCAGGCACCTCTTCATTAAATTACCTGGGTGATGATACCACTCTGTATAAACCACATTATACATTAAAAAATACGGAGCTGGCTAATCCGTGGTATTATATGATGATTTCAACAAAGGCATTAGCTAACTTTACTAACGTTGATAGCCTTAATAAATACATTAACGTAGATGAAGCACTTTGGTTTTTAGCAAAAGAAATACTCTTTGGAGATGACGATGGCTATGTAAATAAAGGTGGTATGGATTACCATGCCTATTATGATGTATCCACAAGCAGATTAATTCCTCTCGAATACGATGCCAATTCAGTGATGGAAGGCCAGACTGCTTCCTGGGGTCTTTTTCTTAAAGAAAACGATATCAAATATCCTTTATGTAATAAACTATTTGCAATACCGGAGCTAAGGCAACGGTATCTCGCCCATGTGCGTACTATGGCCAACGATCTTTTTAACCCTGCTAATTTTAATGCCACCATAGATAAATATTTTAATCTGATTGATACGGTGGTACAAAAAGATCCCAAAAAATTGATGACCTATACCCAGTTTACAACAGAAAAAGAAACATTAAAAAACTGGATGAATACAAGAAGAAATTTCATAAATAACCATACTGAAATAAAACAAGCCGGAGTAAAAATAAACAATGTAAGTTTTTATACTAAAGAATCAGTCAATACATCACCTGATGCTCATGTGCCTGTAACTATAAAAGCTGTGACCGATATCTCCTCCAAGGCCAAAATAGGTTATTTATACTATGGTACCGGTTATGATGGTAAATTTATTAAAACCATTATGTATGATGATGGTGCCCATAATGATGAAAAGGCCAGCGACGGTATTTTTGCTGCTGCAATACCCGGTCAGCCGGCAGGGGTTTATATCCGATATTATGTAGAAGTCATCGCAGACAATGGTTTTAATACAGCCAGTTACATGCCCGAAGGGGCAGTGCATGATGTCTTTATCTACCGTGTAAACCTGGAGTCCTCTGCCATTTCAGATGTTGTGATCAATGAAGTGGTATCGGCTAATAAAGCCAGTGCCAAAGATCAGGATAATGAATATGATGATTGGATAGAACTATATAACACTTCTTCGAAAGATATTGATATTTCAAGGTGGATACTTACTGATAATCCGGATAACCTGGATAAATACCGTATACCTCAGGGCACCATACTCAAAGCCAATAATTACCTTATCGTATGGGCAGATGAAGATGGAAAACAAAAAGGCTATCATGCCAATTTTAAACTTTCGGCCGATGGCGAACCTTTATTATTATTAGATAGTACCGCCAAACAAATAGATATGGTAGTGATACCGGCACTGGCTGATGATGAAGCTTATGCCAGAATACCAAATGGTACAGGGGCATTTACCAAAACCACTAAGCACAGTTTTAATAAGAATAATAACAGTACTACTCCTGCGCCAGATAACGTGATAAAAAAAAGTTTAAAACTCTACCCTAATCCGGGTAAAGATTTTATCACCCTTGAAACAAACTCAGCCAATACATCAAATGTATCAATTTATAATTTACATGGGCAACTGATGTATTCAGCTAAAATTATCAATGCCAGGATAGATGTGAGTAACTGGTCAGCAGGAGCCTATATAGTGCGTACCCGGGATCAATCCGTTAAATTTGTAGTCATTAAATAATCTGCATGTCCTTTTTTAAAATACATTGGGTATATATTCTTGCTTTTATTTGCCTGGTATTTATCATTCCGAAAGTAAAACAAAAAATCAGCCAATCAGAAGAGTATTTTGGTATAGCCGAAAATCAGGTAAGATCGTATTCCAGGTCATCCGATGTAATGATTAAATCATTGTACATCAAACTCGGGCAAGAAGTAAAAATAGGGGATACCCTAATGGTGTTTCAGCCACGGAATCTCTATTATAAAAAACAAGATCTGGAATCGCAGTCAAGAATCCTGGACATCAACAAAAAAGCAGATAAATATACACAGGGATTGGAGATGCAACTATTGGAATCTCAAAAACAAAATATACATACGGAATATGCTCTGAAAATAAATAGACTTCGGGATCAGAAAAAAATAGCAGACTCGCTTGCCAGGATAATTACCAATCAAAATATATCCGATTCCAGGCTGCAAATGGAAATACAAAACCTGGAATCCATGAAAAACATGGAATTGGAACAGGTCAATCAAAAACTGGCAATGCTTAAGAATGAATTGGTCAATACACCTGATCCTACCGGAGAAAAAATAAATACTATTTCAAATGAAATAAACAGAATCAATGAACAGGAAAAGGAACTCGTGCTGATAGCGGATATGAATGGAGTGGTAGGACAATTGGATTATCAGACCGGAGATGCCATCAATGCATTTCAAAGTATAGTAAAAATCTACAGCCTTCACCCTACGTTGGTAACTTCATATATCAGTGAACAATATCTCGGTAAAGTGACTTACAGTGACTCTGTGACCATCCAATCCATTACCAATGAAAATTATTCACTTACAGGAAAGGTATTAAACCTGGGCTCCCGAATTACTGCGTTACCGGACAGACTAAAAAAAATACCCGAACTAAAAGCATGGGGCCGCGAAATCCAATTGGAAATACCCATCGACAACCAACTCATACAGGGAGAAAAAGTAAAAGTAATTTTCCCTGTAGTAGTAAATAAATAAAAAGTGTTCAACAATAGTAAAATCGCGATATACCTGACTTGCAGTCGCACGAACTATGCTAGTAAAGTAGCTTATGCTATACTTTTTTTATTCCTCTTCAATTCTGATACTCTTTTAAGTCAGACCGATCTGAATAATTTTATTTTATCCGCCTGGTATGATTCTTCGTATGCCAAAATGGAGTCCATTGCCAAATACAGGTCAGATCATACTCAAAAGCTAAAATGGCTGGATAAGATAGAGTTCCGTACCCAGACTGACGAATTGGATTTAAGCAGGGAACAATACGGGCTTAGATTTATAAGTGCAAAACCATCTGAAATAAAATACACCAGCCAATTAAACAGGGTACAACAAAAGTACTACCAGGCATTAGCAGAAGATGAATTGCATCAGGCCATCCTGGTAAAGTATAAAGTAATTACGGAATACATACACCTGCTCCGGGATCAGGCTGCACTACAAGAATGGCAAGCATTATACGCCAAAAAAAACAACTATTTGGAATCCTTATTTACCAATCAACTGAATACTGATGTAAAAGACCTGATCCAATCATTTAGAAAAAAAGAAACCAGTGCATTAAAACAAAATGAAATAAACCGGAAACTGGAAGTATTAAAATCAAAATATGGATATGTACCAGCAATTGAACCGGATAAAATCATTTCAATCGATGAAATCAAATCTTTCCTGGCATCCGGTACAGATATCCCTATGCCCAAAGATAAAAACTATGCCAGGGCTGTCTACGATTTGGAAAAAACTCAATTGGAAAAACAACAAATCAAAAACTCCAGATGGGATATGCTTGATTTTATCCAGGCCCGATGGCAAGACCGGCCCAATGATATTTTATTCAGGCAAAAATTTGGATTAGGTGCTGGAATAAAACTGCCTTATTCGGGTTCGCAAAAAAGAGATGCAAACCAAAACCTGTTTGAAACATTTCTATTAAATCAACAATTTTCTCAATTAGAATACGATTACAATCAAAAAAAACTATTCCTGAAACAAGAACTATTGGCCAATATAGACCAATACGAATCCGAAAAACAAAAATTGCACGAATTCATGTCTAAATACGATGCATCCAGGCTGGCCACATCCTCGTTGGTGACTCCGTCAGATCTGCTCTACCTTGAAGAATCAATACTGGAGTGGAAAGAGGATATATTGAAAATCGAACATAGCATACTGGATAAATACATCAGCTATATTGGTCATCTCAGATTGATTAGCAATACCAATCCATTGAGGAACATGCTGATAAAAGGGATGCCGGAGATCAGATAAGTTTATAATTTTGTGTCTCAATTATTCTTATATAGTAATAATTTATTCTTCACTTCATCATAATATCCTTGAATATCCCGTTGATCTAATACTTCCTCCTGAACCAGGCTTAACAATGTAATAAAATATCTGTAACCAATAAATCTATTATATCGATATGCATTACCCTGTTTGTGAAAATGTAATACTTAGTATATTTCCATTAGGGTATCCATGCTGTTATTAGCCTGAGAGTTGATATTAAATCAATGGAAAAAAGTATATATTTCAGACAACCTCACCCCTCATTTCATCCAACTTCCGTACCATCTCCTTAGCCCCATTACCCAAAAACACCGAGTCGGAACCACAACCTATAAAACGGATACCCATAGCATGATATCGCTTGTAATCATCAGTATCAAAGAAAAGTATGCCCACTGATTTACCGGCTTTGGATGCCGCTTTGATGGTGTCTTCTACAGCTTTAATATATAGAGGGTGAGTAAACTGGCCAAATATGCCCATATCCATGGTGAGATCACCGGGGCCTATAAATAATATATCTACCCCTTCCACTTCAGCTATCTCATCCAGGTGTGAAAGCGATTCCACAGTCTCTATTTGAACAATGCCCAATAGATTGGCTTTTGCATTTTTATAATATTCATCAAATGATTTTCCATAATCTGCTGCCCGAACCATAGTGGCCACTCCCCTGTTTCCCAATGGAGGAAAGTGTAATCCATTAATTACTTTCTTTGCCTCAGTTGCATTATTTACTTTGGGGCACATCACGCCCAGTGCTCCCATTTCCATTACTCTGGATATGCGCGACGGTTCATGACTTTCTACCCGTACTAATGCGGCAGTATTGGAATTACTCAAAGCCTGCAATTGTGCTAATACATCTTTTTCCGAACCGGCTCCATGCTCCAGATCTATCAGCACCCAATCAAAGCCCGACATGCCTACGATTTCAGTAGCCAGCGCACTAGCCATGTTGATCCAACATCCGTGTACCGTATCACCTCGTTGTATTCGTTGTTTTAAATTATTCATGCAGGTAAAGATTTAGGAAAAATGGTCATCATAAGATCAGACAAAGTAATGTAAAATTTAGATCCACCAATGAAGATCTAAATTATTATTTCAATATCCGATCCCTGATAAATAATCTCCAATAGTAATAATTTCAGCAAATATTCCTGCGGCGGTAACTTCAGCTCCGGCACCGGGACCGCGAACGACCAAGGGTCTTTCATGATATCTTTCCGTAGTAAATACAATCATATTATCTGATCCTCCCAATTGATAAAAAGGGTTTTCGGGTCCTACTTCCTGCAGCCCTACAGTCACTCCTTTGCCTACTTCCACTTTTGCAATTACGCGGATTTTGGCATTGTTTTTTTCTGCTTTTTTAATGAGTGTCGTATAGTTGGCTTCATCTTTTTCAAGTACCTTGATAAAGTCATCTACAGTCTTTGCATTGACAGCAGCATCAGAAAGAATTTTTTCCAGTTTTACATCTTCTATATTGGTAGGCAAGCCTGCTTCGCGGGCAAGTATGCATATCTTACGACTAATGTCTTTCAATGAAAGGTCGTCACGCGGATCTGGTTCAGTATATCCCTGGGCCCTTGCTTCTTTTACCAGGTCGGAGAATTTTACGGACGAACTAAACTTATTGAATATAAATGACAGTGATCCGGAAAGCACACCTTCTATTTTTAGAATTCTATCTCCTGAAATCATCAGATTTCGTAAGGTAGATAAAACAGGTAATCCGGCACCTACATTGGTTTCATACTGATATTGTACCCCGCGCAGGTCTGCAATTTCTTTAAGTTTCCGATAATTTTTATAGGTACTGCTGGCGGCGATTTTATTGGGAGTGCTGATGCTTATACTGGCATCCAGTATTTTATCGTATTTTGATGCTACTTCTTCGCTCGCCGTATTGTCTATAAAAATGGAATTGGCAAGATTCAACGTGTTCATCTGATCAATATACTTTGACAGCTTCATAGGCTTACCCTCTGAATAAAGGCTTTCTTTCCACTGATCTAATGAAATGCCTTTAGGGTTAAATAGCATTTTTTTACTGTTGGCTAATCCTACGAGCCGTATTTCAAGGTGTTTTTCTTTATACAAATATTCAGCTTGTGCTTTTAATTGTTTGATCAATGTACCACCAATGAGTCCGCAACCTACCATAAATACATTGAGTACTTTGATATCAGAGAGGAACAGACCTTCGTGCAACGCATTCAGGGCTTTTGATTCATCGGCTCTGTTTATTACCGCTGAGATATTCAGCTCAGATGATCCCTGGGCAATAGCCACTACATTGATCCCGTTTTTGCCCAATGATCTAAACATACGGCCGGCGATACCCGGTGTATAGCGCATATTTTCTCCAATCAGAGCGACTACTGAAAGGTCCTTTTCGATAATCACTGGATCTACGGTATTGGCCTGGATATCCCTTGAAAAAGCGGATTCTACTGCTTCTTTTGCATTAGTTGCATCTTCAGGTCGCACCGCAAAGCTTATGGATGACTCTGATGATCCCTGGGTGATCAACATTACATTTATACTTCTTGATGCCAGCGATTCAAATAATCTGCCTGCTACACCGGGTACACCAAACAAACCGGAACCTTGAAGCGTAAGCAGGGATACATTACTTATAGATGAAATACCGGTTACAGGATGGCTATGTTTTACTTTTTCTTTGGTAATCATAGATCCGGCAAATCCGGGATTGAAGGTATTCTTTATATAAATGGGAATGCCGAGATCCATCGCCGGTTTGATAGTAGGTGGATAAATCACCTTAGCACCAAAATGAGACATTTCCATAGCCTCTACATAGCTGAGCTTGGGTATAGTAAATGCTTTGGATACCATGCGGGGATCAGCAGTGAGTACACCATCCACATCAGTCCATATTTCAATGGCCTCTGCATTTAGACCTGCACCTAACAGAGAAGCTGTATAATCAGATCCTCCTCTTCCAAGGGTAGTAGTCAAACCTCCTTTGGCACTACTAATAAAACCGGTGACTACTTTTATTTTTTTAGTGCTTTTGTATTTTGATTTGACCAGTTTATATGTTAGTGGAAAATCAACCCTGGCTGATCCAAAGTTTTTATCTGTTTTGATAATGTCCCTGGCATCTACATATTCTGATGGCAATCCCTGAGCATTCATGGCCTCAGTGATGATCATACATGATGCCCGCTCTCCAAAACTCAGCACATAGTCCATCGTACGAGGTGATGCTTCCAATACCAGGTATGTACCCTGTAAAAGGTTTTTTAAAGTATTGGACATTTCGCTGAATGCAGCAGTAAGCTGAGTTTGAGATTCGGCTGGCAACAGGTAGTTAATTGCGGCCAGATGTCTGTCATGAAACGACTGCCAAAGATCAATATATGATGCATCCCCTTTAGATGCCAGGTGAGCCATTTTGATCAATGAATCGGTAACACCACTAAATGCAGAAAATACGACCGTAAAAGCTGTTTTTTTCCGCTGATAGGTAGAAAGTATGTCTATCACTGACTTTATACGCTCAGGACTGCCAACACTGGATCCACCAAATTTCAATACATACATACTACTGCCTATACCTTTTTATTAATAAAATGATTTTAAATAATCCTGTTTTTGGGAAGGGATTTTTGAAGGTGCAAAGGTAAGAATAGGCAGGGACTTTTAAAACAATAAATGAAAGCGTATTCAGACATTGATTGGTTGAAAATCATATATTTGTAATTCAAATAGTGCTATCCTATTAATAATGAAAAAAAAGCATTGCATGAAAATATTTTAGATGCATTACAATTAGTACTCAAAGTAAGAGGATCAAAGAATTTTGATAAAATTCCTAAAATTTCAAAATCCAGAACAAAGACTATGACACTTAACTATGAAGAGGCAACAATTAATTAAATATATTGTCGCAAATGGCTCTCATTTTAAGAGAGGGCTCCAATCACACCATTTATTACAACAAAGCAACTAATCAAATTTCAGCTGTTGGTAGACACAAAGAGCTGGATGACTTACTCTGTCAAAAAATTTGTAAACAACTGGGAATTAAACCAATCAATAAAGGTAACGGATTGGTGAAATCAGATTATCGATTAATCATTATTCACCCAATACCCTGGCTATTTTTTCAATTTCCAATTTATTCACATAGGCTAAAAAGCCGGCTTCATCTTTTATATTATTTCCATTAATCGTAATGAGGGAGTTTGCTAAAGGGATCATCAATTCATAGGTTTTATCGGCAGGTTTCGATTTTATCAGTGATCTGCGATTGCCCACCTTGATACTTTTACCTGCATCCTGTGAAGCACTCAACATCAATGGATTATTGATCATCATGGTAATGGAGGACAACAAGGGCGAATTGGCTGCAATATTGATTTCTATATTAGTACCATCATTGGCAGCCGTTTGGTAGCTTCGGCTGATGTTCACACCGCCACCCATCATAGCCATAGCCGAAGTGTTATTTACATCAGACCCGGTATTGGCAGTCATATCATTTAAAGTGAGTGGCAGTGCTGCCAGCACATCTTTTCCCATCAATTCATTAAGATACCCAATGGCCTGTTGCAAAGCAATCTGAGCATCTTTATAATTTTTTTCTTTGATGTATCCCTGGGCGTCAAGTATAGTCTTGTCTAAATCAGATTGGGAAAACAGAGAGATTGCTGTGAATGCAAACCAGAGTAAGTACGATATTTTTTTCATGAGGTTTTTTATTTAAAGTTATAGGGATTTGGAATGGGGTGGAAATATTTTTTTAAATAAAAAGAATGGTCAAAGCAAGCCTATTTATCCTTATTAAATAGATTATACTTCGCTCTTTTAGAGTTAGAAATCCATTTGCTATCATAAATTAAGATCTATTCAAACTATGCTTTCGATCTTCCACATTTTCAGGCACGGACACGTTGTACATTGTACGTTGTACATTGTACATTGTACATTGTACGTTGTACCTGGTAGGTAGTGCTTTGTCTATAAATTTATATCCTTACCTTCTTTGAGTTTGGCAATTAATCCTTCAATAGTTTTTTTCGATGCATCGTTGTTGGCCAGCCCAAGCGCTTTAGTAGCCGCTTCGATGGCTTTAGGAAAATCACCTTTAGCTGAAAATGCGTAGGCTAATCCTGTATTGGTACCCTGGGTGCTTCCAAATTGTTTTACTGCAGCATGCATAATATCAAGTGCTTTATCTGCTCTCTTCTGAGCAATAAGAGATCTTCCATAAGCTACGTATTGAGCAGCGCTACCCATAGGTAAAGCTTCGTTCATAATGGAATCGGCCGGTTGTAACCTATTTAGTTTTTCATAAGCTGTAGCGAGGTTACGCAGGGATACAAAACTTCGTTGACCCTGAAATCCTGATACTGCCCGCTGAGCCCAGGATAGTGCTTCTTCCAGGTTGATTCCTTTATTGATACAATACTGAGATGCCTGCAACATATTTGTAGAGTTGAATCCTTTTTGACTGGTCACCTGATCTCTCAGTTTTGCAATTACAATATTATCCACATCCACTTCAATTTTAAAAGGGATAATCCATTTTTCCCACATCAAGGCTATTGTACAGGATTTATCTTTATGTTCAATAAATTCGTATTTAAGCCATTCCACACTTTTGTCATTCATCTGAGGTTTTAGTACAGTTCTCAGTTGATCGTGCTTTTCTTCATAATAAAAACTGCCCCAGGCATCATTTTGCTTTGACAATATAAGTAATACACTATCAGGCCAAACAGCCATATGTACGCCATAGGTACCAGCTGGTACAGTTTTGCCTTCCAGTTTTACATCGTGTTCAAATGAGATGGTAGTATTTTCATTTGCTCCAGCTCTCCATGGAGCGGTAGGCCGGTTGGTGATAAAACTGTTTGTGGAAAATCCATACGTTACCAGGGCACCCCAGACTTTGCCTTCTCTGCCGCCAACATCAGGTCGCGAATAAGACAAGGTAATGTCTGTAATGCCGACAGTTTCCTTTATGGTAGCCCGGGGATTTCCACCTGCCGGTGGCACATCCATTTGTGAATACATCCTGGCTGCAGAAAATGCAAAAAGAAGAAGCGTGAGTATTTTTTTCATGTATCTAAGATTTTATGTTTTCATTTACAAACGCCTAAGCTATTTGAATATCAATGTCTTACTGGTAGTTCTAACCAGTTTTAACACAACCTTAACTGTCGCTAAAAGTTTAAGACTAAAAAGGATTAAATTTGCGTTTCTAATTTAATTTTTAATCAAAACAATTTATTTATTATGGCAGAGCCAATCAGAGCATACAATGTGAAAACCAAGGAAAAAAATGTAGAAATGCACGATGCTATCATCACCAAAACCGCTCGCGGTGGTTATATGGCACAGGGTAACGATGGAAAAGGAAACAAACTGACTTGCCTTATGGGGGAAGCAAAAGCTTTACAGGCTATAGCTGAAGGTGTAGCTAAAAAAGGCTGGGAATAAATCCAATCTACTATCATTTCAGGTTAAATAGATGGTTTAGCCTGAAATGATTTCCAATAAAGCAGTATAAAAATTTTTGGGAGCATCCTGATCAGACGACACAAACAACACCGGTTCGATTAATTCTATCTCCATTAAACAAAAACGGCCTTCGCTGGTTATATAGCCATCTATGCGGGCATAGAGCAATTCAGCTTTAATATTGGACAAAATCGTTTCCAGGCTTTGCAGCAATGAATCTGCTGGAATATATTTCTCATAAGTACCACCATATTGAAATTGGACCCTAAAATCATTTTCTTTTGGTCTTTTCAACACAGCATGACTGTACTTTTTATTGAAATACACTATGGATATCTCCCCTTGTGATTTTATTTCTTCAGCAAATTTCTGAATGAAAATATCTTGCTCGCTTAAAAGCAAATCTACATCCGCCTGTAGAGTGTCGGCATTTTCTTTTGTTAAGACCCATGTTCGGATTGCGCCGACAGAAATGGTTGGTTTAATTACCGCTTTATCCCAACTGACCTTCTCGATTTCATGCTGCAGATTGATTTTAGTGTTTTTTTTGATATGAATGGTGGGAGGGATTAATATACCCTGATCAGCCAATTCGAGTAAATAATGTTTTTGTTTATTCCATTCCATTACCGAAATGGGGTTGAGTACCTTGATATGATGGCTTCGTAAAAAATCCAACCAGGCAGAAAACACATCAATATCTTTAATATAATCCCATATGGATCTGATTACTAATACATCGTATTTTTTCCAATCTATTTCGGAGTCATTCCAAATCACTACGGATGTAACCACACCCCTGGATTCCAAATACGATTTTAATGGAAGATCATCCGTGTACAATTCAGGATTTTCACTACCGGTGACAAGAGCAATGTGCATAGAGTTAAATAACAATTATATCATTGGCCAGGGAAACTTACTTACTAGTTGTATTTTTCTGCCTTGAGCAGATGATTTTTTTGCCGCTTCTATGATTTCAAGTACATGTAATGCATGCAATGCATTTATTTTGGGTTCGATGCCATTGAGTAATGATTCACCTATTTTAGTTGCTCCTTCCTGCCACACATATCCTCCGGTTTCTTTTTCATATAATTTGGCAGGTTCGGTCCAGGAATCATCGAGGTACACCCCATACGTTTCCCAATCGTACCCAATCATACGCATATTGCCTTTATCACCATAGATCTGTATTGAATGCAATGCCTGTCCGCTCGCCTCATGCCCATGAGGATCAAAGAAATTGAAACCACACATTATATGAGATAGGACTCCATTTCCATGATCTAATAATATATGTGCATTATCTTCAGCCTCTACTTTTATAATACCTTTATCATCCACGTTGCGTTCGGGTTTTACAATACTGAGCATGGCCATCACGGATTTGGCAGGACCTAATAATCCGGTAAGGGTTGCCATATTATAAACTCCCAGATCCGGCATAGAACCTCCACCTTGTTCATAGAAAAATGCAGACCAGGTAGGGCCGGTATGTCCGTATTGCCCATGTGCACTTGCTACCTTTCCTAATTTACCCTCCTGGATGCATTTACTCATAAACGCAAATTGAGGACTATTGACTACTGCTGGTGCACCCCATATTCTCAGTTTTTTTGATTTTGCCAAATCATATAATGCTTTTCCTTCAGCATAGGTATTGGCCATTGGCTTTTCAGACCATACATGTCTGCCAGCCAATATCGCTTTTTTATTTAGCATACCATGAGCTTGCATATCTGTCAGAGTCACCATCATATCAAATGGTACCCCCTTGAGCATAGCCTCTATATTGGGGTAGGTTTCGGCATTTACATTATATTGTTTTTTCTGTGCCAGCGCACGATCGTATTTGATATCACATAAGGATACTATTTCTATCAGCTTTGAGCCCTGGAGATGAGGTATATATCTATTGCTTACAGAGCCACAACCGATTATACCCACTTTTAGTCTCTTGCCGGGTTGAGATCTGGCGATACTTTCAAGAGAAGATAAGAGTACTCCGGCTGTAGCGGTAGCAGTGTATTTTAAAAATTGATTTCGATCCATGATATTTAAAACATAATTTGAATGAGGAATAATACGAAAAAATCAGGAGCACTGAACTAAAAAATTCATTAATCTCTACCCATTATTGCTTTCGGTGCTTTGCGATGGCAACCAAATCACTGCATATCCATTCTTGTAAAGCTATAAACCCGTCACAAACCTTTAAATAGTTTGCATTCCAATTCTCTTCAGTTTGGTTGAAAAATAACCAGCATTCTTTCAAAGATATTTATTAAATTTCTCCACATTTAATCCAAAAAAAATGAAAATCCTTTTCATTTCTCTTCTTGGTATCCTGTTGATTCAATCTTGTATTTCCAAAAAAAGTGAATCAGCATCTGTGCCTGCTACCTTTATAGACACATCAAAAATCATAGATACCACTCTGGGTGTCATCACCGAACTTTCGATGGATGCTACTGATGCTACTGAAGCTATCGTAGCGGCCAATCAAATCTATGGTCAGCGATTTTTAACTAACGATAGCTCATTTTACCAGGCTAAGTACACTGCAGATGCAGTAATTTACCCTGTACAACATCCCATGGTACAGGGAAGAGAAAGCATCGGTAAATATTATTATGATGGCGGTAAAAATAAAAAGCTACGCATACTTATAAAAGCATTGAATATTACCGGTACTTCAGACCTGATCGTAGAGGAAGGCAGTTATGATTTTCCGGATGATAAAGGGGGTAGCTTTGATAAAGGAAAGTTTATCGCATTGTGGAAACAGGAAGATGGCAGCTGGAAACTGTGGCGTGAAATTTGGAATACGGATCTGCCTCCCAATGGTATGATCCAATAAATGATGTTAGATTTTTCACCTTAATAAAAATAGGAGTATGGATATAATTTGGTTTTTAATTGTGGGTGCCATCTCAGGATGGCTGGCTGGTCAATTTTGGAAAGGATCCGGATTTGGACTTGTAGGAAATATTATCACCGGAATACTGGGCGGCATCATTGGCGGCTGGTTAGCCGGTATGATCGGCATTGCAGGTACCGGATTGCTTGGTAAAATATTAATCTCTGCTGCCGGAGCCTGGGTGTTATTGTATATACTTTCTCTGATCAAAAAATAGAGTTAAAAAATTTTATTCCTGATATGTCTGTACATGATACCAGATAATTCTTGTATCAGTTTGGTTGCATTTATTTCTTTATCACTATATTTTTTTATCAGGAGTTTCCAATGATCAGGGCCTGCCAATAAAATGGCGGGTTTGATGGATATTACTATTTTCTTTTTTAACAGGGGGATACCTTTTTTTATTAATTGAGCATATAAAGCAAGGGAGACATTAGTAGAAGAAGGTAATTGAAATTCAGCCGTCAGCTTTTTATGATCTAGAAATGATTTTGCCGATAAACCTTGAGAAATAAAAAACTGGCTAAGTCCTATTTCCCATTGCAGGATTACTTTTCGCTTTACTTCTTTTATATCCGTATTATTAAATATCGATGGCAATTCAATAGTTTCGAAATAAGCAGGTAATAAGTCAATCGCTCTTTTATTGAATACCATAAAATGACTCTGAATATGGTAGTTTTTTTCATTAATAGAATAACTGGGTTTAATATCTGCGTCCATCAAACCCCAGAAATCCAGATTTTGCTTATCAGCCCATTCAAACAAAAAGCCTAATTTGCCAAACAGGATATTGGAATCGTTGATGCAAGCTATCGTCGAATATTGGGATGCATCAATGGTTTTATACGCTTTGTAAAACATCCCCATATCGTATCCTTCATTTTTCACTTTTACTATTTTAATTCCTTCATTAGGCAACTCATTCAAATTGCTGATATGCCTGGTATTGGTTACCAAAACAAGATCATCAAAATATTTTTTTAATTCTTTGACATAGATGAGTACGTAATACGGGATCAGGTTAAGATCATAATAATGCGAAAATATACAGAGGCTGCGCACGGGTAATATAGAAACTTGATTTATCGGAATAAACTCAAAAATAAGGATTTATAACATGAAATGGTCAAAATCACCCATTTAGGGTTAAGTACAAAGAATAAATCAAAGATACTTTTGCATACTATGAAATCAATAGGAATCCTCATTTGCTTTATTACCCAAACTATGGTATTTGCTCAGCAAGGATCGATCAGGGGCAATATTAAAGATGAAACCAATACCGGTGTGGAGTTTGCCAATGTACTACTATATACTGCAGATTCGGTATATGTAAAAGCTGCACTCACTGATGAAGCCGGTAATTTTACGATAGATCAATTGCAAACCGGCAACTATTACCTTAAAGTGTCACATCTTGTATATACTTCTTATTTAAGCCCGATCATAGATGTCGATTCAAGGCCAATAATATTGGAACCTATAATATTGACATCGAATGTAAAAAAATTGGCTGAAGTCACTATACAGGCAAAAAAACCATTCATAGAAAGGCAATTGGATAAATTAGTGGTAAACGTAGAGCAGAGCATACTTGCTGCAGGCAGTTCACTACTGGAAGTATTGGAAAGGTCTCCCGGCGTAATAGTAAACCAGGAAAGTTCATTGAATCTAAAAGGAAAAAGTGGTGTGATCGTTATGTTTGATGGCAAACCTACCCCCCTTTCAGGGGCTGATTTGATTACCTATCTCAAGACCATACCTTCATCCAATATCCAAAATATAGAAATCATCACTAATCCTTCAGCCCGTTACGATGCTGCCGGTAATGCCGGTATCATTAATATCCGGTTTAAGAAAGATCAGCGGCAAGGATTAAATGGAGGGCTTACACTGAGCTATGGACAAGGAGTATATCCCAAGCCCAATGCCAGTATCAATTTTAATTACCGCAAAAAAAACATCAATTTTTTCGGGAGCTATGCCCATGCGAGACCAACACAACTCACCCGCTTTTTTATTCATCGCAATTTTTTTGATGAGCTGCGTAATCCCAAAGCTGCTTTTGATCAGACCTCATTTGTAAAACAACCTATTGTAAGCAATACTACCCGATTAGGTCTGGACTATTATATAGGTAAAAAAACGATTATCGGGGCATTGGTATCCGGTAATTGGAGCAAACAAATGAGGGATGGCAATACCAATACCATTGTATCCACTGCAAATAATGAAATAGACTATACCACTCAGACTTCGATCACCATGGATGATCAGAGACAAAATGGATTCGCCAATATTAATTTTAAACATCAATTGAATGACAAGGGTAAAGAAGTGACAGCCGATATTGATTATGGAGAATACACTGCCGCTACACTACAGGATATAAGCAATATAAATAAATATGCAAATGGATCCCTATTGTCTTCTGATCTGTTAAATACCAATCAAAATGGAAACATCACAGTACAATCAATAAAAGCCGATTTTGTAAATCCAATAAATAAAACAAGCAAGTGGGAGGCCGGTATAAAACTCAGCCAGGTAAAAAGTGATAATGATGTGAAGTTTTTCAATATTCTGCAAGGATCCTCCTTATTGGATCCTGGCCGTTCGAATCATTTTGTATATGACGAAAATGTAAGTGCAGCTTATACATCGTATGCCAAAGAATTTAAAAAAATCGATATACAAGCCGGCCTTCGGATGGAACATACCAACACGCATGGAACTCAATTAGCTACCAACGAGTCTTTCTCTCGTGATTATATAAACTGGTTTCCCAATATGGTATTCAATCTTAAACCCTCAGATAAAAATCAATATACTGTATCCTTTGCTAAACGAATCGACCGACCATCCTACCGGCAGCTTAATCCGTTTCGGCTATTTGTAGATACCTATACGTATGTGGTAGGTGATCCAAAATTAAAACCGGTGATTACCTACAACTATGAATTGAATCATACCTTTAAAAGCAAATATGTAACCACACTCACCTATACGAGAAGCAGGGAAGTAATCACTGATATCTTTGTGCAGGATGACGCTACTAAAATCTCCTATCAAATACCGGCCAATCTTCAAAATTTTGATCAATTCAATATCGGATTGTATATACCGGTTACTACAAAAAAATGGCTTAATTCTACCATCACCGCCAATGGATACTGGAATAAATACGACAGTCCTTTGCAGGGAGGTAATCTGGTAAATGAATATTCCTCATGGGATATCAGGGTGGCGAATGCTATAAATTTAGGTAAAAGCTGGAGTGCCGAAGTAAATGGGTTTTACCAGGCCAAAAATGCCTGGGGCTTATTTATCATCAAAGACCTGGCACAGGTATCTCTGGGCATCGCCAAAACATCAAAAGACAGAAATACAACCTTTAAATTTGCACTATCCGATATCTTCCTCACCAATCATATTGCTGTAGAGGTAGACTATCAAAATATGGATTTTTATACTGATCGTACCTGGGATAGCAGAGTAGCTACATTATCGATTACCACACGATTTGGTAAAAATACGGTGACCCGGGCCAGACAACGAAATACCGGTGTGGAAGAAGAAAAGAGAAGGGCAAACGGATGATGTTGAAAAGTAGATCATTTTATTTAATACTTTCCAGCTTCACTTGAATATGTTACAAATACCCCTGTGCCTGGAGTGAAAACAATTCATGGTATAATCCTTTATTAGCCAATAATTGTTCGTGACTGCCTATTTCCAGCAATTCGCCTTTTTTAAGTACCAGTATTCTATCGGCCATACGCACGGTACTGAATCGGTGAGAGATGATTACCGCAGTCTTGCCTTTAGTAAGTTCTGCAAACCGTTTAAAAACTTCGTATTCGGCACGTGCGTCTAATGAAGCAGTGGGCTCATCCAATATTACTATGGAAGCATTACGCATATAGGCTCTTGCTAAAGCAATTTTTTGCCATTCACCTCCACTCAGATCTACACCATCAGCAAAGCGCTTTCCCAGCATTTGATTGTATTTGGCAGGCAATTGATTGATTACCTGATCAGCCAGGCTAAGGCTTGCCGATGATTCTATTTCGTTTGTTTTTTCTGCATGGTCTATATTACCAATCGCAATATTTTCACCGGCTTTAAAACTAAAGCGTACATAGTCCTGAAATATAACTCCTATCAGTTTTCGATATGAATCTAATGAATATTTTTTGATATCTATCTCATCCAGATAAATAGTACCTTCTGAAGGATCATACATACGTGCAATTAGTTTTACCAGTGTGGTTTTGCCGGATCCATTTTCTCCCACCAGGGCCAGTTTTTCTCCGGCTTGCAAAGTAAAACTTAAATTTCTCAAAGCCCACTCTTCTGTACCAGGATATTTAAATCCGACTTTATCAAATCGCAGCCCGTGGGTGATTTTCTGAGAAACAGAGATGGCATCAGGATGATCTAATATGGTGGGTTTGATAGCTAAGAAATCATAATAATCCTGCAGATATAATGCCGATTCGGTGATGCGGGTAAAGGTGCTCAATATACCCTGCAATTGATTTTGCAACCGATTAAATGATCCGGATAAGAATGTAAGATCACCCAGGGAGATGACCCCTTTGACTGTGCGCAGGATGATCAGGATATAAGCTCCATAGTAGGCAATCACACTTAATACTTGCAATACAGTACCGGCAATAGTTCTTTTTATAGCCAGGGATTTATTTACTGAAAAATATTCATCTGCAATTTTCTTAAACCGGGATGATAAAAAATGATCCAGGCCAAAGACTTTTATTTCTTTGGCTGTCTCTACACTGGCACCAATATAACGGAGGTAATCCAGCTCTCTCCGCTGGGGTGTCCAGCTGCGTACCAGTGAATAGCTGAATCTTGAAAAATACGCCTCACTGATGAATGAAGGCAGCACCGCTACGATCAATAATAAGATCAACCAAGGCTCAAAAGCTATCAATCCTGCGGATAGAAAAAATATAGTGATCAGGTCTTGCAACTGACTTAATACCATGGACATCAATACCACTCGTCCGGTGGTCTGGCGGCGGGCCCGCTCAAGTTTATCATAAAATTCTGCATTTTCATACATAGCCAGATCTATGGTGGCCGCCTTATTCATCAGTTCTATAGAAGAAAAATTGCCGTAGAGATCACCGAGCAATGAATCTACCAGGTTTATAAGTCGGCTCAATACTTCTGACAATAAAGTAATGGAAAATTCTATTGCAATCCATTTCCACAGTGTGCTGTAATCGTCTCCTTTATTATTTACTAACAGTACTATCTCATCTATTATAAGCTTACCGATAAATAACTGGGCCAGCGGAACGCCTGATTTTATTAATCGGAGCAATACATTTGCTAAGGTCAGAGGTGGAGATGTCCTCCATACCATTTTAAAAAATGGAATTAA
The DNA here is from genome assembly GCA_044227925.1 of Saprospiraceae bacterium. Classification (GTDB taxonomy): domain Bacteria; phylum Bacteroidota; class Bacteroidia; order Chitinophagales; family Saprospiraceae; genus JADJLQ01. Next base: position 89,786 of record JBGAVW010000009.1, read on the forward strand.
TAATTTAAGAGCTTTGACACTATCTGTAAACCCCGGCTTCGGTGCATTGCTATCCATTTCGGGCGGTCCCATTATTCGATTGGCCATATTCTTCAAAGATACGGTTTAGAAGAAAGTTAATTAAAAAAACACTTAATGTCTGTAATGGTAAAGAGAGTACAGAAACAAAGAGGAAATTGAAATTCCTGGTAGGATGTGTATTCAATATTAAGATATCGATAGCCTATATTACGGTAATATAAATCTTGATGAATAATAAACGCTCCTTCACTCGACTATATTTATTAGATTTACGGTTTGGTTTCAATTGTGACTTTATAATGGCTGGATTGAAAAAGCAATTTACCATACTCTATCTCTTATTTTTTGCATTTATGGGTATAGGACAGGAGAATCCGGATTCCATACAAATGTTGGAAGATCAGGATATACCGAAGGAAGAAACCGATGCCCCTGAAGTCATACAACCGGATAATGAAATCATATTGTATACCGATTTTAAGCAAGAAATTAATCTGTTTAAATATCATTTGGGAATCGATGGAAATTTTAGTACGGGCAATGTAAATCGCAAATTATTTGCTTTGCGTACAGGATTTGAGCTGGATTTGCATAAAATATTCCGACTTTCGTTTTCGCCGTATTTTATTTATGGCGAGCAAAATAAAATACTGAGTGAGCGTGAATTATTTACCGATCTGCGCGGTAGTTTGTTTTACAGAAAAGATTTTCACTACGTTGGTTTTACTTCTATAGAAAAAAGTAATCTGAGAAAAATAAATTCAAGGCATATTGGAGCCGTAGGGTTGGCATATAAATTAGTAAAAAGTAAAAATGCGCAACTCACCATTAATAATCTGATCCTATACGAGAATACGGATTATGTAACCAATGATCGGTTTAAAGATCGTCGCCTTTGGCGAAATTCAACCAAATTACAAGGTGAATATAAAATGAAGAAGGATAAATTTGTAATATCCCATCTTTTGTATTTTCAACCTGCTATCAGTCAACAAAATATAAGATGGAATGGTAATATTATAATGCGGTATATGGTCTCAAAAAAAATAAGTATCCGTGCAGTGATAGACGATAGCTATGAAAGCCTGGTAGTGCCGGGAAGAAAGAAAAATGATTTCAGACTGACCTTTGGAATAGGAATAGATGGCATAAAATAAAAAAAGGGATAGCCATCATATAGAAGGATATCCCTTTTAATTCAGATTTACAACTGGGTGATTTATCTTATAATTTGTATATTCTTAGAGACTACTTGTCCATTTACGTTCATACTCAATACATAGGTTCCTGCATGGAAACCGGATACATTGATCTGGTGTTGCGGCCAAATACCATCTATATTATTTTTCTGATATAGTATTTTACCTGAAAGATCAGTGATCGCTATTTTTATTCTGGCACCGGTATGTATATTATCCCATTTGATATTTACTTTATCTGTAGCAGGATTGGGAGCCAGGCTGATATTAAAAGAAGGGGTTACCAATTCTCTGGCTTCAACTGATTCACTTGGGACTACACCAGACAATGCACTGCCGGTAAACAAATTGGTCACATACAATTTTCGCCCATCAAATACGGACAAACCTGATCCTGGTCCATGTCCTTTTACTATGGTATCTATTACCTGGCCCTTTCTCATTCTGATCACCTGGCCTGAACCGAAGTTAAATCCATTAGCCAAAGAAAAAGTACCAAATTGATTTACATATACATTATTATTTCTATCTATATCGATATCGGTAAGTAAGGTCAAACCACTGGCGTATACCGACTTGTTACCATTTCGATCTACTTTATACACACTGGCTTTACCATCTAAAAACGGGAATCCTGTAAGTGTGGTCACCAAAAATCCTCCATATTTAGGCAAGGCTACTATACCAGTAGGTACTGCATCCATCACAGGAGGTCCTACGGGAGTGGGATTGGGAATGGCGTCAAATGTTGTAAATACAGACATTTCTTTTCCATTTCTACTCACTTTGATTATGCTGTTGGCGCCTGCATCGGTGATATACCAATGACCATCTTCATCTTGCACCGCACTAAACGGATCTGAATCATTATTGGTCGAGGTAGCTAATCCAAAGGCACCCACATGAAATGAATGGGTAGTATCAGCAATTGTTTTGGCAGGATCTCCCTCTTTAAAATTAGAAAGGTTAAAAAACAATAATTTACCAAAGTCAGGTCCCAGCATAGGATTTCCACCAATGAGCACAGCCATGCGGCCAAAAGTCATGGGGATGGCCCTCCATGGACCTACCACATCACCAGCCAACGGATTGAGTTTTGAAGGTAGGTCTTTGATTACAGTAAATTTTTCTCCATTTCTGGAAATCATACATATAGTAGCATCGTCATTTCCTGTACCTACACTAGCTACCCATACATTGCCCCATTGATCAGCTTTTATACCTATCGGAGAGGCCAGTGAATCCGCAATAACTGAAAGTTGCGCTGAAACTGAAACACTTATAAAAAGTGCGAATACAAAGTGTAAAAACAATTTTTTCATATTTTATGTGGTTTTTTTTGTTTTAATTACTTATTAATGTACGAAGTAAGCGATATGTCGGATTACACAATCACTAAAATAGGTTTATGATGCAATGATATAAAATTTAATCTATACTTTGCATTTTATTAATCTAAAAATCAGGGATAAATCCCGAAAATTTTTTTTAAAAGTTTATTAAACAGGGCAGTTAACTTGCAAATTTTATGGCATCCAATCCATATATTAATCTGCTGAGCACCGCATGGGTATATGCTAAAGGTGAAAGAAAAAAATACCTGCGCACCTATAGCTTTTTTGCATTCAGTAATCTGACCGACTCTGTACTGCCTCTGCTGTATGGATGGATGATTAACGGTATACAACAACACGGATTTAATGTAATAAACTATGCCTGGAAATATGCTGCAGCATACATGGGGCTAAAAATTTTTGAATGGGTATTTCACGGTCCTGCACGAGTGTGGGAAAGAAGCCTGGCGTTTAATCTATCCAGGAATTTTAAGATGGAGCTCTACCACCAGGCATTGCATCTTCCCATAAAATGGCATCAGGATCATCACAGTGGTGCGATCATAAGTCGTATAAGCAAGGCTTACGAAGCATTAAAAAATTTTTTCCAGGATGGTTTTATGTTTTTTCATGCATTGGCGAAATTTATTATTTCGTTTTCTGCTATGCTTTATTTCTCCCCTTTGTTTGGAAGCATAGGATTGCTCATGGGGATAGTCACCGTGTGGTGTATATTTATGTTCGATAAGCCACTTATAAAATATTTGCATGAAACCAATGAAAAAGAACACCTGGTATCATCCAATTTGTTTGATAGCCTATCCAATATACATACGGTAATCACTTTGCGATTGCAATCGCAAATGATGAAAGGATTGTATAAACAAATACAGCAGGTATGGCCCCCTTTCCTGAAAAACATCACTTTGAATGAATGGAAGTGGTTTATTGCAGATACCCTGGTAGCCCTTATATATGCAATTATTGTGTTTGGCTACATCTACCAGGAATACAAACCGGGGACGGTATTTTATATCGGGGGATTGGTCGCACTCATATCGTATGTACATCAATTTACCTCCGTATTTCACGATATTGCCTGGCAATACAATCAGATTGTGCGATACAACACCGATGTATTATCTGTGCGTTCGATCCAGGAGGATTATAAAAACCTGCATCCATCCGTTACTGACTTTCAACGCCTGAATGAATGGAATACGCTGAACATTTATGATTTAAATTATTCTCATCAGATTGTGGTAGATGATAAAATAAAGGATCATAATCTACACGGCATTCATATGCAACTGACCAAAGGAAAACGAATTGCAATCATAGGTGAAAGCGGAAGTGGTAAATCAACATTGCTCGCTGTACTCCGGGGGCTATACACACCTTTATCCGGAACCAAACTTATGAAAGACCAACATACTCAAATGCCTTTTGAATCGATTCATGATCATGTCACCTTATTTCCGCAAGACCCTGAGATTTTTGAAAACACCATAAGGTATAATATCACTCTGGGGCTGGACTATACTGAAGATGAAATTAAAAAAGCATGTGAGACAGTTGCTTTTCAGGAGGTAATTGACTTATTGCCTCACAAACTCGAAAGCAGTATTAAAGAAAAAGGTGTAAACTTATCCGGTGGTCAAAAGCAGCGATTGGCTTTAGCAAGAGGTATACTGGCAGCTGAGAATAGTGATATTATATTGATGGACGAGCCCACCAGCAGTGTTGATCCCAAGACTGAATTAATGATTTACAACAGGTTATTCAATATGTTTGAGTCTAAAGTATTGGTATCAGCCCTGCATCGGCTCCATCTGCTTGAGTATTTCGATTATATATATGTGATGCACGATGGCAAAATTATTGAAGAAGGCACATGTAAAGATCTCAAAGCAAATGGCATCGTTTTTAATGAATTGTGGAGACATGTTGAAATAGAAAATGAGTAAATACGGTATTCCTGTATCTGCAGGGAAAGGGGCCCAATTTATGCCATTATTTATAGCCTAATTGGAGATGGCTTAGTATTTGGATGTTTTGCTTTCTTCACTTTATTTTTTATCCAACTCATTTTTAAGCCTCGCAGGAACATTGGCCCACAATAATCATCTCTTTTGGTGATGACGGTCATTACTTCAATTCTGAACCGGAACGACCTTTACATCAAATAGTATTATTATGAATCAAACCCATATTCATTTGCTAATTACCCATTTGCCGATATTCGGCTCTATATTAGGAGGACTTGTTTTGGCGTACGCACTTTGGACCAAAAGCAATCCTACTATAATCGCTGCTTACTACGTATTCATACTTTCTGCTCTAGGTGCAGGTATAGCTTATTTAACAGGAGAAGCCGCTGAAGAAGCGATTGAAAATATTCAAGGGATTGCAAAAAATAGTATTGAGGAACACGAAGAGTTTGCTATTGTTTCTTTAGTTTCATTACTATTGCTTGGTGCGGCTTCCATCGGCGGGGTTTTAATTACTTTAAGAAAATCAGTCCATGCCAGAACAACAGCAGTTGTCATTTTATTTATTTCCCTTATTAGTTTTGGATTGGTTGCAAGGACAGGTTATTTAGGAGGTCAAATCAGGCATACTGAAATTAATGATTCTAAAATTTCTACCAGCGGTATTGAGATTGAAAACGATGATGATGATTGATCGCCATGGGCTTGTTGGTCACCATCATGTACCTTTTTTATTTCCTTTTTTTTAAAATCGGCAATTCTAATTTAGATTTACCCAATGGTTGTTTTTATTTAAATTGACAAATAATTTAAAAAGGATGAAAATTAAATTATTTAACGAGGGCAATCGCAACAGATTGATTTGTATCAGAGATAATGGTACAATTGAAAAAGCAGATCTGGGTCCTGCTCTTCCGTTCCACGATCTCGCCCATTTTGTTGTAGAAAAAGAGTTAGGATTAAAAAACGGTTTTTACGGAAATATAAACAGGGGTTATTCTGTAAACGAACTATCGGACAAAGAAATAATCAGGACCTTACCTGTAGAGTCTATTGTATCCGAAATTGTGACCAGAGGCTTGCAATCTCTTTGGTCAGGCGCTGCTTCTATAAAACAATTGGGTGAATTAATTGAAGCTGAGTTCAATATACTTTCCATACATTATCCTTTGAGTCTTACCGAAGAAAACATGGTTCAAATGTATTCTAATTATGAGGAACTGATTACTTTATGGAAAGAGAAGGGAGAAGGAGAATACCTGGAGTTAAGCATCGATGTCTGAGTAAAATTTATTTTGATTTTATAATGTAATGAATTCTGACCAGATAGTGAAATTTATAGTTCAAGGGTGATAAGCGATTCTGCAAAGCTTTGTTACCAGGCTTTGTCCAATCCATTGCTTTTACAAAAAAGTTGGGGACCTGTGGGATTTACAAATTCAATTCATGAATTTAAATTTTTTATGCAAGCACTTTAAATCATTTGTGAAAAATCCGTTGGCAATTCTAAGTGGGTTTTAGGAATTGTTTTTATTAAGAATCAATGTTTTAAGAATTCACTCGCAAGCTCTAATTAATTAAGCAATCTGACTATTCCTGTTGTAATTTTAATCCTAAAAAACATGACAAAGACTGAAGGTCAAACCCGTTTTGCTCCGGAATTACATATTCCCAATGGAATCACCAATATTGATTTTTATAAAAAATTTGGTGCAGTTGAAAACTTTTGTTTTCGAAATGATGATGGCAGCATACACGTGGCTGAGTTGGAAATCGATGGGGCGATTTTTCATATTCACGAAACCATGCGGGATGCCCTTGAACCTATACGCGCTAAAGGAGTTACAACCATTATTGGATTGTTTGTACCTGATGTAGAAGCTGTAATGGAAAAAGCCATTCAGGCCGGAGCAACTGAAATCAATCCAACCACAGATTACGATTATGGGTACAGACAAGGAATGTTTAGAGATCCTTTCGGCCACTATTGGCAAATCCAAAAGAAAATCTAAACTAATCCTTTATTTTAATTTTTGTATTTCCTTTAGTTCCTTATGAATTTTCTTGAATTTCTTTTCCTTCATGCGTAAATAATCTTTATCTGCTTCCAGGTATTCGATTTCACGTTGAAGTTTAAGGTAACTTTTGTAGCGATTCTCATCGATAATGCCCTTTTCGATTGCCTTTTTTACAGCACATTTTATTTCTGAGGTATGAGTACAATCTTTAAAATGGCATTCCTGGGCTAGTTGACTGATATCTTCAAAAGTAGTATGCAGACTATCTTCATCAGCCCACAAATGAATCTCCCGCATACCCGGGGTATCCATAAGCCAGGCCCCGGATTCCAATAAGATGAGTTCACGCCGGGTAGTAGTATGCCTCCCCTTGGAATCGGTACTTCGTACTTCCTTAGTAGATTGTAAATTTTTGCCCAATAAAACATTGATCAGGCTTGATTTACCTACTCCGGATGAACCTACTAAAGCATACGTTTTGCCAGATTCGAGACAACTCTGGAGTTCGTTGATTCCTCGCATATCAAGTGTACTTACTACCAAAATTTTATTCGAAATGGAAGCTCGTTCAATCAATTCAAGTTTTGAGTGAATATCATGGATGAGATCTGCTTTGTTTAAAACTATGATAGCCTCGATATTACCTTCACTGGCCAATAGAAGGTAACGTTCTAATCTTCGCAGATTAAAATTCTCATCCAGGCTTTGGACGATAAATACACAATCCAGATTGGTACCTACGATTTGCTCTTCCGTTTTTTTACCAACAATTTTCCTGGAGAACTTAGAGTATCGGGATAATACATGATGAATAATGGCTTTCCTTTCATCGGGTATTAAAGTGACTACTACCCAATCGCCCACTTTAGGTAATTCGGCAGAAGAATCTACTGTATATAAAAGCTTGCCGGCGCATTCGGCTGTAAATTCACCTTGATCATTGATCAGTATATAATTGTTTTTGTTTTCGCTGATCACTTTTGCTGCCGAAAAACCCGAATGTTGATAGTATTGAAAATAGGAATGGAAATGCTGATTCCAGCCTAATTGATTTAATTGCATTGGTTTATTGATTTAAAAATTATAAATAGAAAACTATGATTCTGGGATGAATCAATTTAATTAAGAACAGGCTTTAAAAAATGTCTAATCAGACAATTCCGGTCATAAATCAATAAATGCGGTTAAAATAGAAATACAAAATTAAGGAGATTTATCGAATCTGGGACAATGATTTTATTTTCGAAAATTACTTTGGGTTGCAGGTTTATGAAAGGTGTTTCCCCCTAAGGAGGCTTAACTGTGCAGCATTAAAATTAATGGGTTGGCTGTATCTTTTAAATGCTTCAATTATGATTATACCGCCTTTAAGGAGTATATTCGATATTTCATATATTGTTTCATCAATTCGTTTAGTCAATGACTAAATACAAACTCATCATTTTCATCTTACTTATAGCTATAGGTGCTGCTATTTTTTATGTTAATTTCAATACACCCAATACCGGTGAAGACCCGGAATTAGTAGAGATAGTCAAAAAAGTAAAACAAGATCCATCCACTGTCAACCTGGAAAATCTGAATTTAAAAATCAGGGCAATATGGACGAATAAATGTTATTCCTGCCATAGCTCAGAAAAAATGAAAGGGGAACTAGCCCTGGATACCTACGAAGGTGTGTTGGCAGGTGGTATCGATGGTCCGATCCTGGTCAAAGGCAAAGCATCAAAAAGTGATATCATCAGACGATTAAAACTACCGAAAGGTCACCATGATGCCATGCCTGAAAAAGGGGAACAGCTTACACCATTCCAGATAAAAGCGATTGCACTTTGGATAGATCATGGAGCAGTCTGGTCTACTAAAAAAACAAAATTATTTTACGAAGCACCATTGAGCCTGGACAAGCCGGCCCTGCCAGAAAACAGGACATTCCATAACCCAATAGATATTTGGGTAGATGCGTATTTCAAAGAAAAAGAGATCAAATGGCCGGAATTGATATCCGATGGATCATTTTTAAGAAAAGTTTATTTAGATATTACCGGATTATTGCCGACAACCGATGAAGTAATGCTCTTTGGCAATGATAATAGCCCCGGCAAAAGAGAGAAAATCGTACATGATCTTCTATCGAAAAATGAAGAGTATACCATGCATTGGCTGAGCTATTGGAATGATTTGCTTCGCAATGATTATAGTGGTCCGGGATTTATTACTGAAGGTAGAAAACAAATTACGAAATGGTTATATGAATCTCTCAAGTATGACAGCAGTTATACCTCTATGGTCAAAAGCCTGATACATCCAGGTCCTGCATCGGAGGGATTTATCAAAGGGATAGAATGGAGAGGGGAGGTCAATTCCAGTCAACGTACAGAAATGCAGGCGGCTCAAAATATTTCTCAAAGCCTGCTGGGCATGAATCTCAAATGTGCTTCATGCCATAATAGTTTTGTAAATAATATTACGCTGGAACAATCGTATGGCTTTGCCAGTATATTTTCCAAAAAGCCATTGGAAATCCATCGATGTGATGCCCCCACCGGAAAATTTGTAAAGCCACAATTTATATCTCCCGAATTAGGTGTCATTACTGCTGATAGTTTAGATGAAAGGCTAGCGCAACTGGCAGAGTTCATTACCAAACCGTCAAACGGAAGATTGTACCGCACCTTGGTAAATCGAATCTGGCATTCTTTTTTTGGCAGGGGTATCATTGGCACCCTGGATGATATGGATCAGAAAGCCTGGAATCAAAATTTATTGGATTATGTGGCAGCTGATTTCAGGGATCAGGGTACCTCTATTAAAAAATTAATGGCGCTGATATTGACTTCAAAGACCTATCAATTACCTGCAGTAGACTATGGTCCCGCTGATCGTATGAATCAAGCTGATTTTATTTTTAAAGGCCCTGCGCATAGAAAAATACATGCTGAGCAATTGGCCGATGCAGTAAGTCAAGTGATAGAGCCTTTGTATGAAGGTGCCGCTTTTGATCAAAATGATTTTAAGCTTCCTGCAAAATGGATCTGGCACCATACTCAAAAATATGATCGCACTGTCTTGCCTGATCCCGGCAAAGTGTTTTTTAGAAAATCATTCACAGTCAATAAATCAAAAATCATCACCTCTGCAAATCTGATTGCCACTGCTGATTATAAATTCACTGCGTATTTAAATGGCAAACAAATAGTACAAGGCACAGATATCAGAAAATTTTCCACTATAGATATTTCTTCAAATTTACAACCAGGTCAGAATTTACTTGCTATAGAGGCTGAAAACGATGGACTCATAGCAAATCCGGCCGGAGTCCTGGTACATTGCCGCATCATCACTCATCAGGACGATACTATATCGATTTATTCCGATGATTCATGGTTGACAACCGATAGTACGACCAATTCATCATGGAATCAGGTATCTTTTAATGATATGTCATGGAAAAAGGCTAAGCCTTATTCAGGTTTTAATCAAAGCCCCTGGGGAAAATTAGTGCATTTTAATTTAGATGGCGGTCAGCATTATTTGCTCAGAGCATCACAAGTAAAAGCGGATCCTTTCCAATTGGCCATGGGCAGGCCAACCCGTGAAAATGTAACCACTAAAAGATCTGAAGAACCCGGCTTACTTCAATCCATCACATTGACCAATCATCCATTACTTCATTTACGAATCAAAGAAGGTGCTCTGCGATGGTCAGAAAAATATAAATCAAATACGGAAGATTTAATCCGTAATTTGTATTTGTCCTTATTGAGTCGATTACCGGAGAAAAAAGAAATGGATACTATGATTAATTTTTTGAATCAGGCAGACAAAAAGACAGGAATTGAGGATATGATTTGGGCATTGCTTGTTTCAGCTGAGTTTCAGATTATATGAGAATAAAAACGCTACTTTCACGAAATAAATAGTAAAGGTAAACACCAAAAAATCCCATTTACACTTTAACTTCAACAGATCAACAGCAATCGTGTCTTTCCTGATTTTTCTCTCGGCGCACGGTGGATACAGGGAGGAACCAAACTTTCAGGATGATCAATCGCCAATCTCCATAAATTACCTAGACCTAAGCTTATTGGGTTTGCATTGGCTTTAGGTAAATAATGCAGATCAAAGAAGTTTTCACTTAAGAAGGATTCAAAATCAATATCTGTACCGGTATATAATTTTTTAAGCTCACTACGTATTTCCGGTATCAGCACTTTTTTTATCGCCTCAGAGTTAGGTAATATTTCACTCGAATCCCCGTAGTAAGTGCATAAAAAAGTATCGATAGGTATGGGAGAGCGATCCACATGAAAAGAATAAACATCGGTAGGAAAAAACGAGTGTTCATCATCTGTATCATAATACTTTATCAAATTGAGAACCGGCGATGCACCATGGTGCTTTAAAAGATTCATATCATTTATAAGAATTTCCCGGGCAAGATTTCCCTGATCACTCAATTGTAGTTCATGAAGTTCCTCTTCTTTTATTTCTTTTATATTTTCACTTAGAATTAGCTTTTCAACAATCTCTGAAAAATCACCTTGCAAATCGCGAGCCCAACAAATCGCATTTATTTCTCCTGCAAATGGGGTTGATACCAGGTCATGAAAATTGGCTACACTGTTTATATCCATTTGCTATTTTTTTTAGCTTTACCTGAGAATCCGGAATTTTTAAATACCTGCAGAGAAGTCCGCCTTACAATTGTCTTAAAAAGCTGATCTTCCCAATCACGTTATCCTCTACACTTTGTATACCGGGTCTTGTACTCGATTGAAACTCCCTCTTATTAAATACAATATATATAAAGGACAAGGGCTGATACTCCCAGGATAATCTGATATTGTAATTATTGGAATTAGCATCGATATTTCTTTGATAAAACCCTATTAATTGCAACCTGGGATTGAGTGCCAATCGGCTTTCAATAGACCATAGATCTATAGTTTTAGTTATTTTATTCTCACCTACTTCTATAAAACGGTTGCGATTAAATCTACTGATCATGGAAATATGAGGTATAGGTGCTAACTGCAAAGTAAAGTCTGTAGTATTGAGCTTACCGTTAAAATAATTACCATATTCGCCATTCCACCTTACACTTACTTTTTTGGAACCATCCGTACTCCAGTAAATAGCATGTCTGCTGTAACTATATTCGCCGGCATTTATTTTAACCCCTAGCGGAGTAAATGTTTCGGTGAGGTTTTGATAATAAGGTGTGTATATATGCCCGATAAAACCTCCGTTTTGTAATAAAAACCAAAATGGACTGATACCGATACTTCGTTCAATCAACTTTCCGGTATTGGCCTGATGATAAAATTCAGCAAATAAGCTGGGCTCGTATTGCCGGAATATTTTCTTAAATGGAACCAGTTTATCACGGTTGTACCAAAATATACCCGGAGTAGTACCTATGATATTTTTACGGGATACAAAGCCAACTTCGGGATTATATTTTTGTGTTACAATGGATTGGGTCCACCAGATTTTCCATTGGTTGGTAGAGTAATAATACTGGGCTGAGCCTGCGAATCCATTTTGTTTGCCATTGGTGTCGTGCGAATTAGAAAACATCCAGTTGAGCGTATGGGACTGGTTTAATCTAAAAAATCCATCCAGGGTAGATATATAATTTCTATTCAGACTATTGTCTTTTACAGTCAATAAGCCGCCGATCCGATTTTGTTTCCCAAAATTTTGAGAAAATCTACCAACAAAAAAGTTAGTCAATGGTTGATTGTTGCTTTCCCGCTGGCGAATAAACATACCACCATAATTACTTTTGACAGATCTATGTACAAAACGTGCTCCCCCATCTATTGGTATTGGACTTCCATTATCTAATCCAATCTGTCTGCTAAAAAAAGGCTGAATACGCATGGTACCTCCGGATAAGTCAAAAGATGGCCCGATGCCTACTCCAAATAACGAGGCATTTTCCAAAAAAAATTGTCTTCTTTCCGGAAAAAACACGGAAAATCGCGTGACATTATTTACCTGTCTGTCTGCATCTGCCTGAGCAAAGTCTGTATTAAAGGTAAGGTCCAGCACCGAGGTAGAGTTAATGGCCCATTTGATTTCACCACCCAATTTTGATTTAGTATCTTCTGGTTTTCGGTTTTCAATATTTCTGAATCGATCGTAAGATGAAAGGAAATAAGGTTGAAACCGGATGTTAGCAGAGGGAGGGGGCGGCTGCAAGTTGGTAATCAAGCCCGCATAATCCATCCTTAATACTGAAAAAGATCGGGGAAAGGGAGAGAGTGCATAGTTTTCATTGGTAATGCGTCGCATACGATTCATATTGAAACCCCAACTTTGTATAGAGTCCTTACTTTTAGCATAGCGCAGGGTCTTCCATGGAATGGCAAACTCAGATATCCATCCGGAATCATGCCTGGTGGTTCGTACCTTCCAAAGTCCATCCCAGTCAAGATCGATATAGGTAGCATCAAATGCTAAAAAGTCTCGCTGTACTCCATGTGGATTAGTAGTAAAGACCATGCAGTTGCGTTGGTCATTAAATCCATCAAAGCCCATACCGAAATAGTCAGAGGTACGGGTATTAAAATCTCTTTTAAAATCTATAACTCTCGTAGATTTTTTCCCCAATGAATCTCTTGAAAAGGCACCTATATATAAAAATTGTTTGTTATACAATACTTGTGCTACGGTGTATTGTTTTGGAATAGCCCCCTGATGCGGATCTACCTCCACGAATGAATCATATGGTTTGGCCAGGCTCCAGGCACTGTCTTTGAGTAGGCCATCAATTTTTAGAAAGGAGTTAATGCGGGTGGCAACGATTTTCCTTTTGACAGAGTCGGGTTTGAAAATGGTGGCATCCTGCGCCAATATAAGATTTGTATAGAGTAAAAACAGTAAGAAGGAAGGCTTTTTAAGCATTTGTAATAGTAGTAATAATTTATGGAAATGGAAATTCTGATGGTGGGGGATTTTTATTGTTTTCTATCTGTCCGTGAAAAATGAGGCGTTTTTTTTGAAATAAGTCTGACTCCCAAAGAGTTAAGGACTTCTTCATAGAACTATTAATGAAATCAGACCACGCTGTGGTCTTGATTAATTTTTCATAATCAAAAATATTCTTTATCAAAACTTAAATTTTCTATGAAGTCTGACTCCGATGGAGTCATTAAATCCAATTCATTGAAGTCTTTAATGAAATCGGACCACGCTGTGGTCAATTTAAAATTTTACAAAATAGCATCAATAAACTGCGAGAAGTTTGATTTCACTAAAGACACCTCAGAGGGTTTTTATAAATCTGGAGAAGAGTCTGACTACTACAGAGTCATGAGTTCGTCAGAGTTGGGGTTAATGAAATCAGACCACTCTGTGGTCTTTAATGAATTTCGATATTAAGAAGGTCGTTCCCAAAAACTTCGGAGAAGTTTGATTTCATTAAAAGTCATTTTATGTAAAAATATCTATGGCTAATACCTATAAAAAAGTTTATTTGCATTTGGTTTTTGCGGTCAAGCACAGAAAAGCACTTCTCCATAAAAGTTGGAGACCAAAACTTTTTGGATATTTATTCGAAGCTATTAATAAAAGGGGTAACTATTGTTATATTGTAAATGGATATCATGATCATGTCCATATTTTTTTTGATTACAAATGCAAAGAACTCATTGAGGATTTAGTAAGAGAAATTAAAAAATCTTCTAATCAATTTATTAATGAAAATAAACTTACTCCCTACCATTTTGAATGGCAAAATGGATATGGCTTGTTTTCTGAAGGTCACTTAGATAAACCACGAGTCATAAAATATATCGAAAATCAAGAAATACATCATAACGAAGTTAGTTTCAAAACAGAGTATTTAAATATGCTACAGGATTATGAGATTGAATTTAAGGAAGAATATATTTTTGAGTTTTGGGGGAATGAAGGAGAAAATGAATAAAATTTTCTATGAAGTCTGACTCCGATGGAGTCATTAAATCCGGCCTAAAGAATTTAATGAAATCAGACCACTCTGTGGTCTTTAATGAATTTTTGATATCAAGCAGATTGTTCATTGAAACTTCGGAGAAGTTAGATTTCATTAAAGATACCTCAGAGGGCTTTTATGAATTTAGAGAAGT